>JAYSUV010000017.1:0-21082 GCA_043718945.1 Planctomycetota bacterium | reverse complement strand
ATTGACCTGATGACCAGCTATCAGCGGCTTCAGCCGGGATGGTTCAGCCGCTTCTCCCGCAACCCCGCTGCCTTCCGACCACGGATCATCATGCCGACAGCGTGGCCGAATGGCGTGGCCTCGCACAAGACGATTCTCGATGGCAACACCGACCAGCAGATCGAGGCGATCTGGTACTACCTGTCACTGGGAACCTCAGCGGCGGACCCCTCCGGGATTCGAAGTGTCAGCAGTAAGCTGACTGTCTGCGACCAGGCCCGCACGTTTCGCGGACGCAGCCGGATCGCCGGGTTTCGAGGGATCGCGGTCGGCCTGCCGGGCCAGCTGAACTATGCGTTTAACGCCGAGACTGGAACTCTCTCGGCTGTGTGGCGAGGCGACTTCATCAGCGTCAACTGGAATGGTCAAGGGTCCGGCGACTTCAATCCGGCCAGTCAGCCGATCGCGCTGGCACAGGATGTCTCGTTCGCTCAGTTGGCCGATGATAATGCACCGTGGCCGCTTATGCCGGTCATGACGAAGGAGGCCAAGGTCAACCCGAACCCGCTCTATCCCAAGAACGTGGGCTATCAGTTCGGCGGGTACTTCCTCGGCGAGGACTCGATCCCCACGTTCATGTATCGCAGCGGGACGATTAAAATCGAGGATCGATCAGTAGCGACTGGCCCTGTCGAGCAGCGACAGCTGAAACGCGTGTTGCAGTTCGATGCTCCCACGCCGCAAACGGTCTGGTTTCGTGTCCTGACCGGTGAGATCAGCTTGGAGTCCGAACGAGTCTATCGCAGTGGTCGTTTGCGGCTGACGATCCCTGTGACGGAAACCAAACTCAGAGTTCTTTCCGAAGACCCCAAACGAACCGAGTTGCTGCTTAGGCTGCAGCTTCCCCAGGGCCGATCCACTCAGGAGTTGCTGTATGAACCTCTGGACAAATAGTCGCTTGCGACTCGTCGGCCTGTTGATTCTGGCCATGTTGTTGGGACTGCGCACTCTTTCCGCTGAGGAAGTTGGCGATCGCTGGGGCACGGAGGAACGCGAACGCGAGTTCTATCCGATCGTCAACATCCCACTGCCTCCCGAGACCGTCATCGAAGCCGGGGCGTTCGCAGAGCTGCCGTACCAACGGATCGCGGTGGGGACTCGGCATGGAGAGATCTATCTGATCGATGGCGTCGATGCCGCCAAGCCAACTCCTTCGTTCCACCGGTTCGCAACCGGGATGGACGAGATCTTCGGCCTCGTCTGGAAGGACAACGCCTTCCGCGTCACGCAGAGCTGCGAACTGACTCGGGTGAGTGACTCGAACAACGACGGTGTGGCGGATCGATTCGAGACGATCTCGGATTCGTGGGGCTATGCGAACTACCACGAGTACGCCTTCGGCTCCAAGCCCGACAAGGACGGCAGCCAGTATGTGGCGCTGGGGCTGTCGGAGTCGTACTACTCGCATGCCTTGAACCGCGGCTTCATCATGAAGGTCGCGCCCGACGGCCAGACGACCGCCTTCGCCAGCGGGCTACGCAGCCCGGGCGGGATCGGCTTCGACGAGCATGGATCGCTCTTCTATGTCGAGAGCCAAGGGCCGTGGAACTGCTCCTGCAGCTTGAAGGCCGTCTCACCGAATAGCTTTCACGGTCACCCCGCCAGCTTCGAATGGTACAAGCAAGCCCCCGAGCTGGGACCGGTGCCAGAGACTCCCAAATCGGGCACTCGCATTGCGACCGAAAAAAATCGCGTCAAACAACTTGTCCCGTATGCCGTCATCTTTCCGTACATCCGTATGGGGCGGTCGATCACAGCGTTCAGCGTGAATCAGACGCAGGGAAAGTTTGGCCCGTTTGAGAATCAGATGTTCCTCGGGGACTACACGCTGTCGATCTTGATGCGGGCCACGACTGAACAGATCAACGGTGTCTGGCAGGGAGCTTGCTATCCGTTTCGTGAAGGTCTCTCGACCGGGATTCTGAATGTCGAGTTCACGCCCGGTGGCAAGCTGCTCTGTGGTGGGACGAATCGCGGATGGCCCGTGCGGGGGATTAAGCCGTATGCACTGGAGCGGCTCGAATGGAGCGGCAAGATGCCGTTCGAGATCAACCGAGTCACGATCGAGCCGGACGGGTTTAAGTTCACGTTCACCAAGCCCGTCGACCCGGCCACTGGGAGCTTGACGGAATCCTACGTAATCAAGGCGTTCACCCATCCTTACCACGGCGGCTACGGCGGACCGGAAATCGAGGAGCATCAGCCAGCAGTAAAGGCCGTCTCACTGGCCGACGATGGACTTTCTGCGACGATCACTTTGGAGAAGCTTGACCGGGGATTCGTGTACGAGCTCGATCTGGTACGCCTGCGTTCTCGTGACCAGGATGAGTTGCTGCATCGCAATGCGTTCTACACTGTCAACGAGATTCCGTCTCGATAACAGCCGCCGCATGTCCCCCTGACCGACTGGAACTTACCCATGCCTGCTCGAAGAACCGCTGCTGTTTTGTTCGCGTTCGTTCTGAGTCTACTGCTCACTGCCTCGGGGAGTTCTCCACGATTGAGCGCTGCCGAGCATCCTGTCCCCGAGAGCCCGCTGTGGCTGACGTACTCCGGCGAGAAGGGACCGGGGATCGGCAAGCACATCGTCCTGATCGCAGCTGAGCAGGAGTACCGTAGCGAGTATTCCATGCCGATGCTGGCGAGGCTCCTGTCCCAGCATCACGGGTTTCACTGCACCGTTCTGTTCAGCCTGAACAAAGACAACGATGTCGACCCAACTCAGAAGATCCGCTGGGAGGACAAGACGGTCACTCACAACATTCCCGGGCTAGTGCATCTGGCAAAGTGCGACCTGGTGATCATGTTCAGCCGACTACTCTCCTTGCCGCCGGAACAGCTGCAACACATTTATGACTACCTCGATTCCGGCAAGCCAATCATCGGCATCCGTACGGCCAACCATGGCTTCATCGAGTTCGACTATCGCCAGGACGGCAAGAAGCTCGACTTCGGCGAAGGCGTCCTGGGTGGTTCATTCCGGAATCATCACGGACACTGGCACCAGGACTCCACGCGCGGCCTCATCGTTGAGGAGAACAAAGAGCATCCCGTTTTGAAGGGGGTCACAGATATCTGGGGCCCGTCGGATGTCTACCGCACCTACAAGGAAGGTGGCAGCCTGCCCGAAGGTTGCCTGCCACTTGTGAACGGCCAACCGCTGATGGGCCGCAAGCACGACGATGCGGTGAATGCCGAGCTGATTCCGCTCCCGGTCGCGTGGGTGAAGAACTGGACTGGAAACTCTGGGAAGTCCGCGCGAGTCTTCCATTCTACGATGGGGAGCGCTCAGGACTTTCAGAGTGAGGGGCTTCGCCGCCTGGTCGTGAACGCTGTCTACTGGTGCCAGCACATGGAGGCCGACATCGACGCGGCCTCATGCATGGACATCGTGGGCGAATACGATCCTCCCGAATGTGGGTTTGACTACAAGGAACTCAACATCGAGCCGAGGAAGCCGAGCGTCTTTCGATAGCGCTGGTTCGACTTTGCCTCTGACACTCCAACCCACGGAATGCCGCCCCCATGATTGCTCAACAACTGACTCGTCGGAGCCTTCTCAAGTCATCACTTTCGTTCGGTGTCGCAGCACTCTGGCTGAATCGCACTGAACGAGCGAGTGGGTTCATCTCAGCGAATGAGCGACCGCGTGTTGGAGCAATCGGGACTGGCAGTCGCTGGTGCCAGAAGGCCACCGGCATTGATGGACCGTGGGGTTCGGCTCCTGACTTTCGCAAATGCGGCGACTACATCGCGGTCTGTGATGCGGACACGACTCGGCGGTATCCCGTCGACCCGTCCCAGTACAACACCGCGACTGAGTTCCTGATCCAAGCGACCTTTGCAGACGGGATCGAGATCGAGATCCGTCATGACGGAGATAACGGCATTTTGTTCGAAGGCACTGAAGGTCGCGCGGCAAGCTGACCGGGAAACCAGTCGACGACCTGAAGACCAACCCGCTGCCCGGCGGAGCCCTAGAAGAGGTCTACAAGAACCGACCGCTCGTCGATCACTTCCACAACTTCTTTGAACCCGCTCGGGATCGCAACGAACCGATCTCCGATGTCTTCAGCCACCATCGGGCTCTCTCCACTTGCCATCTGGCCGGAATCGCAGCCCGACTCAATCGCAGGATTGAATGGGATCCCGCGAAGGAAATGATTCTCAACGATCCACAAGCTCAGCAGTTGATCGCCCGCGAGTATCGAAAAGGATTCGAGATCGTTCGGAGTTAGTACGGGCCTCTTTATTCCATACTCGAATTCCGTTCGCCCCTAATGGGGTCGAAGGCAACTCGAACTGCTTATCCGTGAGAAAACACAGGGCGTCGCGAATCTCAGTAACAAAGACACTTTCAGAAGAGGGTTCGCCCCGGTTCACTGTTTTCGTTTTTCGAACTCCGCATGACCCACGGGTTCACTGAGCGGGGAGTTTTGGTATCGATTCAGGGTGGCGTCGTATTCGCCATTCCAGCCAGATGTTGCGATGACGGTCTCCCTCGGCGAGATCTCTCTGCCATCCCACAGAACGCCCCGATTTCGATATTTCAAACCTCTCGTGCGAGTTTCGGACCTTGAACTCTCTCTGTCTCTCCAAAAACGCCCGCAAGATTTAAAACACCGTTTGGGACCGCGCGCCGGAACCCAACCCTGATTTCGAACTCATGATTCGCCAGTAGGGCGATGGCTCCACATCGACGGTGATCTTGTCAGCACTTTGTGCAGCGTCCGCGTGACAGAGCGTTCCGTGTTGATGGGCAATGGTGGCGATCTCCGGGATCGGCTAAATCGTCGTGACCTCATTGTTGTCGAGCATCAGGAGCACGGGGGCGGTTATGGGGTCAGGAGGTGACCTTCTGGCGGATCGAATCCCCCCCTGCGTGGCGGGATTTCAATCACATCTCTCCTTTTCTTAGACTCAACTGGTTTACATGTCGTGATCTGTCGATATATTAGAGTGTAACCCGAGGGAGAGGAGACCATAGCAGTGGCGAAATCGAAGCTGCGACTGACAGAGATGGACGCCCTGGGGCAGGCGGCGGAGTGTTTGCGGACTCTGGCTCATCCGCATCGGCTGCGGATGGTACAGATGTTGCTGCAAGGTCAATACTCGGTGGGCGATCTGGCGGAAGTGTGCGGATTGCCGAGTGCGATGGCCTCGGAACACCTGCGGCTGATGCAGCGGTGCGGGTTCCTCACCAGCGAGAAGGACGGTCGCAAGGTCTACTACCGAGTGGCCGAGCCTCAACTGGCCAGCATCATGAAGTGCATCGAAGACCGGTTCGGTGCGACCGCGTGAGTAGTCATCTCACTTCTTTTTGCCCGGACAGGTCGACTCGTCGCGACATGTCGATTTACATCACCACCTCAATTCAGGAGTCCACACATGAGCGTCACCACCATTTCCCCGAAGCAGTTGCACGATCTGGTCCAGGCTGGCGAGCCCGTGGAACTGATCGATGTCCGCACCCCGGTTGAGTTCCAGGAGGTCCATGTCGCCTTCGCGCGAAACATCCCGCTCGATCAACTCGATCCAAAACAGCTCACTGTGGGACGGACTGGCTCACTGAAGCCGGTCTACGTGATCTGTCGATCCGGCAGCCGCGGGAAGCAAGCCTGCGAGATGATCGTGGCTCACGGATTCGCGAACGTGGTGAATGTGGAGGGGGGGACGCTGGCCTGGGACCAGGCTGAACTCCCCGTCGTGCGTGGGAAGAAGACGATTTCGCTCGAACGACAGGTCCGCATCGCGGCCGGGGCACTGGGACTGACCGGAGCCGTGCTGGGGTTTTTCGTCAGCCCCTACTGGGTCGGTCTGTCGGCATTCGTCGGGGCTGGCCTGATGTTTGCGGGGATCACGGACACCTGTGCGATGGGGCTCATGCTGGCCCGCATGCCCTGGAATCAGGTGACTTCGAATCCTGCGAATGGAACTGCCACTTCCGGGGCCGCCTGTGCCACGGAATCCTCGAAGTCCTGTTGCGGGTGAGGTTCACAACTCCCAGCTGTCCCCAATCGGAGAACACCCATGTTGCTGAAATACTTCTACGACCAGTCCCTCGCCCACGCGTCCTACATGGTCGGGTGCCAGCGCAGCGGAGAGGCGATCGTCATCGACCCCAGCCGCAGCGTCGACCAATACATTGAGGCCGCAGCCGCTGAGGGGCTGAAGATCGTGGCCTCGACGGAGACGCACATTCACGCCGACTTCGTCTCCGGCTCGCGAGAATTGGCGGATCGTGTCGGAGCGAAGCTCTATCTTTCCGATGAGGGCACCGCTGACTGGAAATACCAGTTCGCCGACAAACATCCCTCGCAGCCCCTCAAGGACGGTGATGCGTTCTACGTCGGCAAGGTGAAGCTCACCGTCATGCACACTCCGGGGCATACCCCCGAGAGCATCTCGTTCATACTCACGGACGAAGGCGGGGGAGCGAACGCTCCGATGGGGATTTTCACCGGCGACTTCGTGTTTGTTGGTTCAATCGGTCGCCCCGACCTGTTGGAGACAGCTGCGGGTGTCGTCGGCAGTGCGGAGATCGGAGCCCGGCAGCTGTATCACTCGATGCGGAAGTTCCGCGAGTTGCCGGAACACATGCAGGTGTGGCCCGCTCACGGGGCGGGGAGTGCTTGCGGCAAGGGACTCGGGGCGATTCCGTCTAGCACCGTCGGGTACGAGAAGCTGTTCAATCCCGCCTTGCAGTACGACAACGAGCAGAAGTTCGTCGACTACATCCTGGCCGATCAACCAGAAACGCCGTTCTACTTCGCGGTGATGAAACGAGTGAACAAGGTCGGCCCGGAGCTCGTGCGGAACCTCGCTCCCGTGAAATCCCCGGCGGCAGAACTCCTGCCGAAGATTGCCGAGAAGGGGCTGACGATCGATGTCTCGCCCGCAGCCGAATTCGCGGCGGCACACTTGCCGGGAACAATCAATGTGCCATTGAACATGCTAGTCCAGTGGGCCGGGTTCTTTGTCGACTATCAACAGCCGCTGCATCTCGTGGCGGAGCCCTCGGCGCTGCCGGAGATTCTGAAACGGCTACGCTCGATCGGCATCGACAACGTCTGTGGATCGTTCGATGCCTCGGCCATCCAGGAGAGCGGGCTGCGAACCGAGTCCTACCGTTCAGAGACACCACAGCAGTTGCGTCCGCGAATCGAGAGTGGTGCCGTGACGTTGCTCGACGTGCGGGCGGCCACGGAGTTCCAGGCCGGTCACATCCCTCAAGCCGAGCATCACTTTCTCGGCAAGCTGCTGCGAGAGATGAAGACCATCAATCGGTCGAAGCCGGTCGTGGCTCAGTGCCTGGGTGGTGGGCGGTCCGCCATCGCCATGAGCGTTCTGCAACGAGCGGGATACAACGCCACCAACATGCTCGGCGGCTACCAGGCGTGGGTGAAAGCGGGCCTGCCGGTTGAAGTCCCAGCCCCCGCGTGCGGGCCTGGCTGTGCGACTTGATGAGGACCAATCACTCGGGCCAGGAGACGTTGCCATGAAAGACATTCTGATTTTTGTCGGCATCCTCGCTGGCTGGATCGCCTTGAACATGTGGGTGCTGCCGTACTTCGGCATCCGAACCTGCATGAGCGGAGGTTGCCGCGTGCCGGAGATGAAGCAGGGTGTACCTCCGGACACAGGAGACAAGGCCGTTCCAGACCTCCTGTCCCAAACGAACAGAGATGAACGCCCCTAATAGCGGGAGGTTCAAGGCGAGAAGGGAATGCCCCCTGTGAATCCGTGAAGTGTGTCGGCCATGAGCAATGACTATCGCAGATGGGTTTGGCGAGGCGTGAAGGCCGTCGCGGTGATGGTCGCCATCGGCGCGGCTGTTTACTGGGTTAGGTTTTCGCCGATTTCAGTTCGTCAGCAGCAGGTGGCGCGCGGCGAACTCAGAGCTGAAGTGATGGGCACTGGGACACTGGAAGCTCGTGTCAAGGCGTCGATCAGTCCGAAGATTTCCGGTCGAGTTCGTATGATCGCCGTGGATCAGGGGGACGAAGTCTCCAGTGGGAAAGTTCTCGTCACACTCGACGACGACGAACTCCAACAGCAGGTTGAGATCGCGAAAGCCAATCTGAAAACTGCCGAAGCAGCCATCGATCGGCTGAAATCCGACGAGGTGCGAGCCGCCGCCAGTTTGTCGCAAGCAACAAGGGAACATCAACGAATTGAGAGGCTCAAGGAAGGCAACGCGACCACTCAAGCGGATTTCGACAAGTCAGTGGAAGCGTTGGCCGTGGCCGAAGCTGGCGTGGCCCGCGCGAAATTCGCCGTGATCGAGGGTCGGAAGCAACTCGTCTCCACCGAAAAGACGATGCAATATCACCAGGCACGACTGGCCGACACGCAGATCACGGCACCGTTTGACGGGCTGATCGTGCGGCGACAGCGTGATGCCGGAGACATCGCGGTTCCAGGGAGTCCGATCCTGACATTGATATCGACTAAAGAGCTTTGGATCAGCGCCTGGGTCGATGAAACGGAGATGTCGCGGCTCAAAGTGGACCAGCCCGCGCGAGTTGTGTTCCGTTCTGAGCCAAATCGCGTGTTCACTGGCAAGGTGTATCGCCTGGGTCGGGAAGCCGATCGCGAGACACGCGAATTCGTGGTCGATGTGCGGGTCCTCGAATTGCCAGCGAACTGGGCCGTCGGTCAACGAGCCGATGTCTATATTGAGACCGAGCGGAAGCCGGATGTCACGGTTCTACCACCGGCGTTCGTCGTATGGCGAGACAACGAGCCTGGCGTCTTCATCAACGCCAACGGTTCCGCAGAATGGCGTCCGTTGGTACTGGGATTGCGCCGGCACGACATGGTCGAGGTTGTTCGCGGCGTGGAGCCTGTCGAGCTCATCGTGATGCCTTCCTACGAGCAAGCGACCCTGCAAGCGGGCCGAAGGATTCACGCCCCATGAACCTCGCCTTGAAGGACATTCAGCACAATCTGGGACGCTTCGCGCTGACGACGATCGGGGTCGGCATGTTGCTCATGGTGGTCATGGGCATGGCCGGGATTTACCGCGGCGTGGTCGAGGACGCGACATTGCTGATTGATCGTATTGGTGCCGACCTGTGGATTGTCCAGGACGAGACGCGTGGGCCATTCGCCGAGGTCTCGCGAGTTCCTGCGAGTCTGATGCATCGAGCACGAGCGGTGCCTGGTGTCAAAGATTCGCGTGAGTTCGTGTACCACACGATTCAACGAGATCGTGAGGGAAAACCCTTGCGGATGGCCGTGCTGGGGCTGAGTTGGCCACATGACAAAGGGGAGTGGGTGCAGCTCATTGCCGGTCGCCCACTGGCCCAGGGTCACTTCGAGATGATTGCAGATGTCTCACTGGGAGTGCGGCTCGACGAACGTCTCACCTTCGGCAAGGACACCTATCATGTCGTCGGCATCACGCGGAACATGATCAGTTCCGGCGGGGACGGCATTGCCTTTCTCACCGTGGCTGATGCCGAGGCCATTCAGTTCGATTCTTCCGGCGAAGCCGTCCGGCTAGAACGGTCGGCTCGCAAGAGTCGCGGTGAACGGAGTGAACTCGGAACCAAGCAACCGAGCCTCGTCGAACAGGCCTCAAAGCCGTCCGGCGAACTGCCCGCCATCGCCCGGCCGCAGATCAGCGCCGTCATGCTCCGGATTGCACCGGGTGCAAACGTGCAACAAGTAATCAACACGATCTCCGGCTGGGGCGATGTGTCCGTTCGTACGCGGGAGGAACAATCCGAGTACCTGTTGAAAGGTTCCGTGGACAAGGCTCGCCGACAGCTCGGACTGTTTCGCGTTTTACTCACTCTCATCGCTGCCATCATCATGGCGCTGATCCTCTACACGCTGACACTGGAGAAGATTCATTCGATCGCCCTGCTGCAACTGATCGGTGCTGGTCAACCGGTCATCCTGGGCTTAATCCTCCAACAGGCACTGCTGCTCGGCTTTGGCGGCTTCGTGATCGCTTATCTACTGGGGCAGCAGTTGTTTCCCCATTTTCCCCGCCGCGTCATCGTGACCGGTGACGACTTGTGGCAGTTGGCGGGCATTGTGCTGGCCATCTCAGTGGCCTCCAGCATTCTGGGGATCGCCAAGGCACTGAGCGTGCAACCCAACGAGGCACTGGGGTAACTCATGGACGACACACTGGCGATCAAAGCCATTGAACTGACGAAAGTCTACGGCAGTGGCAACACCGAGGTTGTCGCGATGCGCCAGGCCTCGATGTCGGTGCGGCGTGGCGAGGTGGTCGCCTTACTGGGCCCCAGCGGTTCGGGGAAATCCACGTTCCTGACCGCCGTGGGACTCATCAATCCCCCGACATCCGGGCAGATTCACATTGGCGGGCAGTTCGTGTTAGACGGCCCTCACGCGCGGATGAATCTGACCTCGTTTCGTCGGAAGCATGTCGGCTTCGTCTTTCAGAAGTCGAACTTGATCCCCTTCCTGAATGCCCGCGAGAATGTGCAGATCGCCTTGGAACTCAATGACACCAGTCCGCGAGCCGCGCGGAAGCGAGCACTCGAACTCCTGGACAATCTGGGAGTCAAGGATCGCTCCGAGCATTTCCCAACAGAACTATCCGGCGGTGAGCAACAACGCGTCGCAGTGGCTCGCGCGCTGGCCAACCAGCCCAGCATCCTGCTGGCCGACGAACCGACCGCCGCCCTCGACAGTGTGACCGGTCGGCAGGTGATGGAGCTGTTCGCGCGAGTCGCCCACGAACATGGCACCGGCGTCATCGTCGTGACCCACGACCAACGGGCACTGAATGTGTTCGACACGATTTACGAAATGGAAGATGGCCGACTCACACGTCGGTCCACGGGCTCGACCCGTGGGAGCGACGCCGTCCTGCACCCGTCGGAGGTTGCGCCGTGTCCTGGCTGAGCTTACTCTTCGGAATCATCGTCGGACTGTCGCTCGGCTTGACCGGTGGTGGCGGCGCGATCTTTGCGGTGCCAATGCTGGTCTACGGACTGGGGATGGCCACTCGTGAAGCAGTGGGAATCTCGCTCGCGTCGGTCGGTGTCACGTCCTTCGTCGGGTTCCTCGGTCGCTGGAGATCGGGGCAGGTCGAGATTCCCACCGGGCTCTTGTTCGCGGTGGCCGGGATGGTCGGGGCCCCAATTGGATCGTGGCTGGCCGGGCTGATTCCTGAACCACTGCTGCTGACGCTGTTCGCGATCCTCATGCAAGTCGTGGCCTACCGCATGTGGAGCAAGGCCGTGGCGTCGACTCAGACTGCCACCGCAGCTTGTCCCGTTGAGAACCCCGATGAGGATGGTCCCAGTTGCCAACGGGATGCCGAGGGCAATCTCCAGTTGACCTCGCGCTGTGCGCGTCTATTGCTTCTGATCGGCCTCATGACGGGAGTTCTGTCCGGACTGTTCGGGGTCGGTGGAGGGTTTGTGATTGTCCCGGCACTCATCCTGTTCAGTGGGATGGCCATTCATCGAGCCATCGGAACCTCGCTGCTGGTCATCACGCTCGTCAGTATGTCCGGAGTGGCATCGCACCTCTTCGTCGGGAGGACGATACCCCTGAATGTGACATCCTGGTTCATCGCAGGGGGCGTCAGTGGCATGCTCCTCGGCACGCAGATCGGTCGCCGCCTCTCCGGCCCCACACTCCAAAAATGCTTCTCCCTCGCCATCCTGGCCGTCGCTGCCTTCATCCTCTATCGCACACTCTTTCTGAAGTAAGGGGCTGACCGCAGGGGACTTCCCTCTGCATTTTAGTGCGTTGTACCCGATTCCGATGGTTCGGCCCGCTCTTCCGGTTTTCAGAGCGAACTCACTCACTCTCGGTCCAAAACACCCTACAGGTTAACACACCGTTTGGGACCGCGAACCAGACCCAACCCTGATTTCGAACTTGGCGAGAGGCATTGATGCTCGAAGGCTCTTGATCGGATTGTTCACAGTGATGACGAGAAAGCTGCTCCATTCTCGTGATGGAGTCTGACTTCGCGGCGAAGCAAATAGAGAGACGGTCCAATCGCCCCAATCACGATCTTGGTGATCGCCTGGGAATCCAGGGAAAGAAAGAACTGGTGGAGGTCTGGTAAGACACGTAATCGGGACGGCGGGTGGTGATGGTCTGCTCGAGCAAAGCCACACCCGACACTCTGAGCAGCAAGTACGACATCAGCAAGGGGGCGAATATTGTCCACGCAGCTCCGCCCGCGGAGGCGATGAGGTATAGCCCCCACCAGACGCAGAAGTCTCCAAAGTAGTTGGGATGGCGAGTCAGTCCCCAGAGTCCACGGTCCATCACTCGGCCCACATGTTGGGGATCGGCTTGAAATCGGGCCATCTGGAAATCACCCACGGCTTCAAAGAACATCCCCAGAGACCACACTGCTGATCCCACCAGATCAAGCCAGCCAAATGGCTTCATGTTCGCAGTGATCATTGCCGCCTGGATCGGAATCGAAACGATCCATAGGATCAACCCTTGCAGTAGAAAGACGGTGAACAGACTCACCCACCAGAAACGTGGACCGTGAGACTCTCTCATCGCTCGGTAGCGACGGTCTTCGCCGTGCCTCAGATTCCGTCTGAGCAAGTACAGCGATAGTCGCCCGCCCCAGATCGTGGTGAATGCGGCGAGCAGCCATGATCTTCCGGACGTTTGCTCCGATCCCATGACCGCGACTGTGAGCCAGGTGATGAGAACGAATCCCGTTCCCCAGAACGGGTCGACGATGCTGGCGTCACGGAGCGTCAGACTCACCAGCCACAAGCAGGTCATCGTGATGCCGGTGAGAACGAGCGAGTTCAGTAGACTTTCGACCAATGGCGTCATGCCGATCTCCAGTCAGCGGCTCGCTCACCGATCGCCAGGGGGTCGCGAGAACAGTGAGGCTTGTCGAACTGAATCTGCACGACGCCGGTGAAACGCTCTTCAAACGCGGCCTCGCAGTAGCTCAGGTAGTAGTCCCACATGCGGATGAAGCGGTCGGGATATCCCAACTCGCGGACTTCGTCGAGCCTCGCATGGAATCTCTTTCGCCATTCACGCAGCGTCTGAGCGTAATGCGTACCGAAGTCCTCGGCGTGAACGAACCGTAGGTCAGTCGCACGAGCTGTCGATTCCAGCATCGCGCCCATCGATGGGAGGCAGCCGCCGGGGAACACATAACGCTGGATGAAATCGACAGACCGCAGGTATCGAGCAAACCGCTGGTCCGGCATCACGATCCCCTGGAGTACCATCGTTCCGTCGGGCTTGAGCAGTTCGCTGCATTGGCGAAAGAACGTATCGAAGTAACGGTGTCCGACAGCTTCAATCATCTCGACCGAAACGAGCTTATCGAACTGGCCCGTCAGGTCGCGATAGTCTTGCAACAGCAGCGTGACGCGATCCGTCAAACCGGCTTCTGCGATCCGCTGCTTTGCGACCTCATACTGCTGCCTCGAAATGGTTGTCGTCGTCACTCGGCAGCCGAAGTGCTGTGCGGCATGGATCGCCAGCCCGCCCCAGCCGGTTCCGATCTCCAGCAAATGATCATTTGGTCCCAAGTCCAGCTTGCGGCAGAGGCGGTCCATCTTTTCGATCGACGCATCTCGGAGTGTGCTCGTGGGTGACAAGAAGATGCCGCTGGAATAGGCCAGCGTGTCGTCGAGCATCAGCCGGAAAAAGTCGTTCCCGAGGTCATAGTGAGCATGAATGTTTCGGCGGCTGCCCGATTTGCTGTTCGCGTGCCAGCGGTGATAGAGCCAGTTCCCCAGGCCGGTGATCCGCGACAGGCCGCTGTCGAGTTGATCGGAGGCTTCGATGTTCCGCACAAAGAGCCGGAAGAACGTCGTCAGGTCGTCACAGTCCCAGTCACCGCGCAGGTACGACTCGGCCACCGACAAGCTTCCGCCCAAGACGGCATGCCGAAAGAACGCCCGGTTGTGAACATGCAACGTCGACTGCAGATCGCCCCCCAGCCCGAGCGTTGTCGAACCGAACGGATCGTCCAAGTGAATCGCGCCGCCTTTCATTCGTTGCAGTTTTCCGAGCAGCAATCGACGCGCAATTCGATCGATCACGCAGAAGCGAGGACGGACGGGAGCCGAATGACGATGCTGAGATGTGGTGACCGCCTTGTCGCAAGCGAATGCAGTACTCATAGGGTGGGACTCTCTCCAGATGAACGTCGAGAAGAAGTTGTCGAAGCTGTCGAAGCTGCGTGTTCGGGATGGGGCACATAGGGAACCCCCTTCAGCCACAGCCGCAACGCTTGCCAATAGATACCGAGAAACACCTGAAGGGTCATCAGTGGGTATCGCAACAAGGCGCGAGCCAGTTGCCAGCGTGTGATTGGTCGTCGATCGAGTAGCAGGCTGGCCGCGAATCGCTTGGTGTCGATCGTGTAGTTCTCGATCATCACCGTCAGCTGCTCGCGAGGTTCGGAGACCTGCCATCGGTAATTCATGTTCATCGACATGAAGGGCGAGACGTGGAACTCTTTCGGATGTTCAAACCGTCGGGTCGGCAATGTGGTCCCTTCCACAGACTCCCCCGCAGAAAAACTCAAAACATAACAGTGTCGTTCATTCCACGGGGTGTTACGGACCTCCGCCACGACGTACTCGACATGTTCACCAGTCGCGTCGTAGCAGTAGTAGAAGCTGACCGGATTCATGCCAAAACCGAAGTATCGGAAGTTAGTGAGTAAGCCGATGGGCCCGTTCGGACGGTGTGCCGTCTGTAGTTCGACCAACTCGCGAACGCAATCGTCCAGTGGGCGAGCGGCATCGCCTAAATAGTCGGCACGGCGGAACCTCGCGATCGCGGGCCAACGAGTTGACCAAAGACCACGTCGCCCAAACAGCGATTCGAGTTCTGCCAGGTCCACATACACCAGGAACACCCGATAGCGAAACGCATGTTCCACTGGATCGAGCCGTCGGTGCTGAACCACCCCTTCATACAGGCAGCTTCTCATGGCCGAGTCTCCTGCGACACGAGAGCATCACACACTCGCAAGGCACTGACGACGCCGTCTTCGTGAAAGCCGTTACCCCAGTATGCTCCGCAGAAGGAAGACCGATTGACGTTGATCAACTCGTGGTGTCGGGCCTGAGCGGTGGCCCGGCGCACGGTGAAGATTGGATGGTGGTACTCGAATCGTTGGATCACTTTCGCCGGATCGATGCGATCGTCACTGTTGAGCGTCACGTTATAGACATGCCTCGATTGCAGATTCTGCAGCATGTTCATCTGGTAAGTGACGGTCGCCGCCTGTTCGTTGTGATTCGAGGGCTGATCAGTGAGGCGGTAATTCCAACTCGCCCACGCCCGCCGTCGCTTTGGTAAGACGCTTGGATCAGTGTGCAGTACAGCGACGTTGCGACCATACGGAAACTCGGACAACACTTCCCTTTCGGTCGCTGTCGGATCGACCAGCATTCGTAACGCCTGATCGCTGTGACAGGCGAAGACCACATGATCGAATGTCTCCGGCTTCCGATTTCGCGGGACGACGACCACTTCGCTCGCTGAACGCCGGACGCTTTCAATCGGTGTGCTGAGCTGAATGCGCTCCCGAAACCGCTCGACCATCTTCACAACATAATTCCGCGATCCCCCTTGGATGACGCGCCATGTCGGTCGGTTGCGAATACTGAGCAAGCCATGATTGCGGTAAAACTCGATGATGAATTGAATCGGAAAGTTCTCGAACGTCCCCAAAGGGCACGACCAAATCGCAGCCCCCATCGGTATCAGATAGTGTTCTGCAAACTCGCGCGAGTATCGATGTCGAGCCAGGAACTCCCCGACTGTTGTCTCATTCGATGTCGACTTCCCGAGCACCAGTTCCGGGGCCTCTCGATTGAACCGTACCACATCCCTCAGCATGCGGTAGAAACTGGGACGCAGTAAGTTCCGGCGCTGGGCAAACAGTCCATTGAAAGACGAGCCGTTGTACTCCAGATCGATGGCGTCGCAGCGCACGCTGAAACCCATCGAGGTCGGCTGTGACTGGACGCCCAGTTCATCGAGCAGTTCGATGAATCTGGGGTAGGTCCAATCGTTGAAGACAATGAACCCCGTGTCGATGGCCTGTCGCTCATCGTGCCACTCGACATCGACCGTGTTCGTATGCCCACCGAGGTAATCGTTGGCCTCGAAGAGAGTGATGTCATGTGCCGGACTCAGCCGATAAGCCGCCGTCAGCCCGGAAATCCCGGCTCCGATGATCGCAATTCTCATGACAGCGAACCCTTACTGCTGAACCGCAGTCCAGCGATAGACCGTCAGACCTTTGAGGTCTCGAACGTATAGCTCGTCACCGCAGACCGCCAGATGTGCCCAAGTCGGCGATTCGCTCACTGTACGCCGATCGATCACCTCAAACTTTTCCGGATTCGCCTCAATGAGCAACAGGTCGCCCCGTTCATCCAGAGCCAGAATCCTTTGACCTTGTGCGACCAGACTCCAATACTTGCCGAAGGGCTTGGTGATCCAACGCTCTTGGCCGGTGGCGAGGTCGATGCAGGCGAAACGTTGATTCTTGAGATGCGTGTAGATGTGGCCTTCGATCACGACCGGCGTCGACATGTAGCCTTGAGTCTTGTTCTCCCAGCGCTGTGTTAAAGCCCAGCCAGGCTCAGTGCCGCTGCCCTCCGTCTTCTGGCTGAGATCGAACAGCCAAGCCTTTCCGCCATAACTGCTCGTGTAAATCGAGTTACCCGTGACCACTGGCGTCTGGATGTTCATGCCGCGGAATGCCTCAATCTCCCGACCCCAGAGTTCGCGACCGGTCGCTTCATCGATTCCCGCCAGTCGAGTTCTGGTCTGGACCAACAGCTGTGATCGCCCAGCGATCGTCGCTTTGAACGGGGACGAGAACGCACTGCCGTTCATACCTCCGCCATCATCGAGTACTCGCCAGACTGTCTCCCCGGTGCGTTTGTTGAGCTTCACAAATGCCCCCCCGGCTTGAACGTAAATGAATTCGCCATCAATCAGAGGGGAAGAGGCGAATCCAAAAGTCGGCAAGGGAGTCTTGAACCGCTCGACAAAATCAACCCGCCAGCGTTCCTGTCCGTTCGCCGCGTCGAGACAGACCAGCACGTCGCGCATCCCAGCCACGAACAGCGATTCGCCGTCACACGCCGGAGTCGCTCGAATCCAGGCTCCGTTCTCCCAGGCGAAAAACGGAACCGACATGGCCCCGGGCCAGTCCACTGTCCACTGGACTTTTCCAGTGGTTCGCGACAGCGCCTGCACAACTTCGGTCTGCTTGTCGCGAGTCTCCGTCACGAAGACACGATCCTCAGTCACGATCGGCCCCGAGTAGCTCGGCTCAAGCTTGACTCGCCACTTCTCGACAAGCGTGGATTCATCGAGTCGATCCGGCCAGGTCGGAGTGATCGCAGCCTGCCCGTCACGGGTCGGACCGCGCCATTGTGGCCAAGTGGTGGCCCGATCCTCGGCCTGGACATCACTCCCGATGGCGCAAGTTATGGCAACCAGCAGTCCCCAGAATGTGCGTGTGTTCATGAATCGGCCCTCAGACTTTCTTCGATGGCTTACGAAGCTTTGCGGGTGCAGGTTCAGCGTGTTGCAGCACTGTTCTGGCGAACTCTTCCAAATGCCCCATCGTGTCACAAAACGCGGAGTACCTGAGCTTTGTTCGAATCTCGGTCGTCAAGGCACGACCTCCCACAACAACAGCTGCCTTGGACTTCGCCGACACCGCGAACAGACGGTTGAACCCGTCAATGAACTCCGCTTCGTCCGAGATGTGCGAGACACTGAGCCACAACAGACCTGGCTTCATCGTCTTGACCGCAGCCTCCATCGAACTCAAGGGGATCGACGATCCCATCAACCGCGCATCCCATCCCACCGAACACAGCACGATCTCGGCCATCGTCGTGGGGAGCGAGTATTGATCCCCCTCAATCGTGGCACCAATGGCTAATCGGCCAGAGTTCGTGGGAACCTGTTTTGATCGCAGATCGTTTAGAATTCGGACGGCAATCTGGCACGCCGCCCGTTCCTGGTAGACCTCCGCCTTGTGACACTCCCACCGCTCGCCGATCACTCGAAAGGCGGGAGCGACCACTTCATCGAAGATCTGACTCACGGGATGACCGGCCACAAACAGTTCGAGCACAATCGAACGACTGGTTTGCTCGCAACCGGCCAGCAGTGACTCCGTCAGCCGATCAGCACACACTTCGATCCGCCGGGATTTGCGGTCATTGGTACTGGTGAGCGAGAGCAGCTGGGGCTCGACCACGGTGTGGTTCTGCTCCCGGACGAATCGCAATGCCTCCTGGATGGAGATCCGGCGATGGCCTCCCGCCGTCTTAATGGTGGCCAGCAAGCCTTGGTCACACCACCGCTTCAGGGACGATTCGCTGGCTCCAATCGCAGTCGCGACCTGCTTAGGCGAGAGAAGCCCGGACATGTTCACTCCCCAATGAATCGAGACTTCTCGTTCTCAGTCACTCCATCAAAGCATAGTGGTCCCCGTAGACACGAACAACAGTAAAACGTCCATTCCGTCCTTTCCTGGAAAAATAGTCCGGTTTTTGGTTGACGTCGCTCTTGCTGTGCGGTTCAATGTGAACGATGTGAACGTATCACTGAGGTCCATCATGCGAAAAACTAATCGCCCCCGTCCAGCGGCAACTGCGGTTCACTTGCTCCGCAGCCGGGCTCAGTCGCTGTTGATGCAAGAGATTTCATTCATAGACCACCCGACATTTCGGCGAACAGCCCTCGAAGACCTGTCGACATGTGAGTTCCCGATTCACACCGAAGAAGCGACTTCGCCGGATGATCGCCGTCTGCCCACGCACCTCACCCCGCTCTTTCGAAAACCGCTGCTGACACGACCGGGAGAGTTCCACCTGTTCCGGCTGATGAACTACTGTCGGTATCGAGCCAACACGCTGCGTTCGCAACTCGATCCCCAGAAACCCAAACTCCGACTCGTGGAGGAGATCGAGGCTCTACAGGCTCGGGCCGAAGATTCGCGGCGAACGATCACAGAATCGAACCTGCGGCTGGTGGCCTTGATCGCCCGGAATCTGGTGACGCGGACTCTGGATTATGAGGAACTACTCAGCCAAGGGAACCTGATCCTGCTGGCGGCGGTCGACAAATTCGACGACTCCCGAGGCTTCCGCCAACTCCAGCATCGCGCGATCGGCAAGTTGCGAGAACTTCTCGGGGTGGAACTCGAAGAGCAACCGTGCTGATGTTTCGGTTTGCCCATGGTTTCGAGTCGAGTGACGTAGGGATTCAAAATGCAAAGCTGGAAACTGTTCGCGATCGTGGCACCCATTTGCCTGCTCATCGACTTGCTCTGGCTGGGCTTTGTGGCGAAGAACTTTTACAGCCAAGAGCTGGGAGATCTGGCGCGCCGACAAGGAGCGTCTCTCGCCCCGCGTTGGGGCACAGCCCTGCTCGTGTATCTGCTGATTCCCGGTGGCATTGTTCTGTTCGTCAGGCCGCTCCTGGGAGAGAACAGTTCCGGCTGGCATGCGTTCGGCTGGGGAGCGTTATTTGGACTGGTGCTATACGGGGTGTATGACCTGACGAATCTCGCCGTTCTCGACAAATGGACGCTGCGTCTGGCAATCTCCGACATGATGTGGGGCTGCGTCTTGTGCGGCACAACCAGCGTCATCATGAGACTCGTGGATGGCTGGCTGAGCCCGTGATTCGATTCGATCCCTGGCCACTGCCTTGTCGAATAATGGACATCACCGATCGTGGTCCCCGCATCCCGCATTCGAGCCTGCAACGTAGAGACTGTGCGAACTGACGGAGACTATATCCTGTACTGGATGATCTCGTCTCGGAGACTGTCCTCCAATTTCAGTTTGCAGCGAGCTGCGGAACTGGCCGTTGAACTGAAAAAGCCGTTGGTGCTTTTCGAGCCACTCCGCATCGGGTCTCTGTGGACCTGCGATCGGATTCATTGCTTCGTCATCGATGGAATGCAAGAGAACTCCATTCGCATCGCAGCCTTGAAGAACCCGGGTCTGCTGTACTTTCCATATGTCGAGCCAAAGCCGGACGCTGGTAAGGGACTGCTGGCGAGGCTGGCTGAACGGGCCTGCGTCGTCGTGACTGATGACTTCCCGTGCAGCTTTGTGCCACGCATGGTTGCTGCAGCTGCGACTCAGCTGCGAGTGCGGCTGGAAGCCGTCGACTCCATCGGGCTGCTGCCACTCCGGGCGACTGACCGAGTCTTTACCACAGCCTTCTCGTTTCGAGCATTCCTCCAAAAGCAGTTGCTGCCTCACCTCGATGAGTTCCCCAAGCCGAACCCCTTGGAGCGACTGCGACTGCCTCCCACTCAGTCGCTTCCTCACGAGATCATGGTCGCCTTTCGCTCCGCGAAAGAGCGGTAGTAGTGTTGCGCTGTCGGGAGCCAGACAGGAATGTCTGGCCCACTGCGGGCCGCTACACAGCAGCCTCCTGGGTGAGAGTTTGAATGCCACTCGGGCGGAACGTGAGGGAGATCTGGCCTTGTTGGCCTCGGTAGTCGATGCGTTCGATCAAGAGTTCGAGAACTCGGGCTTGGCCGCGGGGGGCGAGGGCGTCCCAGGTCTGGTGGAAGTCGGCCAGCAGGCGGGTGATTTCGGACTCGTTGATCTGGTTGGCACGGAGGGTGGTGAGTTCGCTGTCGATCTCGGTCAGGCGGCGTTCGGTGGTGCGGAGCTGGTCTTGGAGGTCGGCCAGTTGGGTGACTCGCTTCGAGGTACTTGGCAGGCTGGCGGTGGCTTGCAGGTCAGCGTGGTGGGATCGGAGTTGGTGTTGGAGGGAGGTGCGCTCCTCGGTCAGGTGGGTGAAGCTGTTTTCGGATTGGAGTCGGACCTGACGCATGGTCTCGGTGATCAGTTGGGGATCGGTGCCGATCTGGTGGATCTGGTCGACCACGAACCGTTCGATCTCGCCCGCCGGGACCGACGGAGCTGGGCATTGGTCCCAGCCGCGTTTCTGGGCGGTGCCGCACAGGTAGTAGCGGTATCCGTCACTCATCCAACGGGCTGCGAACACCCAGTCCCGGCTTGGCCATCAC
>JAYSUV010000160.1:0-16616 GCA_043718945.1 Planctomycetota bacterium | reverse complement strand
TCCGATTCCCCACAGCCGGGACACTCACGCCACCTATGGGGGTCACTTGAGCGAAGGGGATACCTATTTTCTGGAATACTGATCTTCGCTAATCAACACGAATCTGGGCCAACAAAGCATTCTGGAACAGTGTCGATGAGTGAAGATTTGTGTTCCTCTCTCCTTCTGCATGTTGTGTTTCAGTGAAGACCATTTCTGAAGATGCTCTCGGTCGATCTGCATTCACGGAAAATGGCAACGTCCCACCATCGTCGGACGTATTTCGCTACAGTCCGCCAAACAGGACTTCCGCTCGGGTGATGACGACCGCCAACAGGGCACACGGGCCCAGGCGAAACCGTTGGTTCAAGACCTCTTTCTGCTCGGTCGACCACGGCACCCAGCCTCGGGCGCGGATCAGCAATCCGGCTCGATGCACAGTTCCTTTCAGAATGGTCCACGCACCGACCTGCCAGATCACAGAGGCCAGAGCGCTGATCGCTCCCAGCGTACATGTCCAGAGCAGGGCGTTCAGACCGTCTTCGAGCCCCAGTCCCGCCCCGATCATGGCCAGTAGCTTCACGTCTCCGCCCCCGACCGGCATCAAGACGAAGCACAGTAACATGAGCAGGCCACACGCCAGCCACCCCGCCAGCGCATCGGTGAAGGCCAGCGGACTGCCGGGCAGGGCGTGCATCGCCAGCCCGATCAGCATCCCGGAATAGGTATTCCAGTTGTAGAGCTTCCGCTCGCGCAGGTCGGTCCACGCAGCAATCGCCACCAAGATCAGAACGACGATCGTCCGCCAGAGCATGCTTGGTCCTTGTCGATCGAATCACGCGGGTGGGGACTCTTCATCCGCGATGTCTGGTCTCATCTCTCAGTCTGAGTTGTCGATCCAGTTTGGACGAGGATCAACGTTCGGCGCGTTTCAGTCTGGGGAGTCGAACCTGCTCCAGCAACTCATGGATGGCCCGTGTGATTTCGCGGCTGCCGATGCGGTAGATGTCGTTGTGCCCTGCTCCGGAGATCGTCAGGAACCGCTTCTCGATGCCGCACTTCGATTGCGGAGGAGCGGCTTCGAAGAGCTGCTTCCCTTGGGGATACGGAACGATCTCGTCGTCATCACCGTGGTAGCAGAGCAACGGGCAATCAACGGAGGGCATTCGCTCAACGCTCGGGTACTTGTCGATCAACACTTGCCGCACGGGCAACCACCAATAGTTGTGTGCCGCTGTATCGGCCATCGACGAAAACGTCGCCCGCAGCACAAGCGCCGCCGGAGTCTGACCCGCCTGGCAGACCTCGCACGCGAGGCCCGTCGCCACCCCTCCGCCAAGTGACTCGCCCGAGATCACAATCCGCTCCGGAGGCACGCCCAACTCCTGCACCGCGAAATCCCACACCGTCCGGGCATCCTTCAGGAACGCCGCTTCTGACGGCTCTCCCACGTTCTCCGCATACCCACGATAGTCGACCAGCAACGCATCGCACCCCAACCCATTAAACAGCGCCAGCTGGGACACGCGCGACAACCGGTTTCCGGCATTGCCCGCAAACATCACCACCAGCAGCCGGTTCTCGGACCCCAGTTGCGACAGCGGTTGTGACTGGCCGATCTCGCTGCGGGAGTCGACCAGACTCAGCCACCCGTGCAACTTGATCCCGTCATGTGCAGTGACCTGACACTCACGAAGATGCGGAGCAAGATCCTCGGCAGCTGCGATGGGCACTGGCCCTTTCCGAGGCTGGTACATCAATGTCCGCTGGAACCAGGCAAGCATCGCGACCACTCCTAGATAGGCGAGAAGTAAGCGAACCGTCACACGTCGGAGCCGCTTCCCCCAGGCGAATCGGGGAACAGTGATCGTACGAGTGTTAGGCACCAGCGGGTCAACAGAAGCGTTCACGTCCATCGCTGCCTCCCCCTTCCCTTCTCCGCATGACGACCGAGGTCCGAGTGAATGTTTCGTTCTCGACGACTCACCACCGAAATGTGTGCGTGCCTCGAACATTTCGAGGCCATCAGCAGATTGTGGTCGATACTCCCGCTCGCCCACCGGGTCGCCGAAATCCGACCCCGGAGGGGTCACAGAGATTCGCCGGTGGTTGAGCGAAGCGACACCACCGGATGATGCGCAGCAATGGATCACCCCATCCCGGAGAGATGGTAGAGGGGTAACCCGTGACTTGGTGTTCGTAGGGAGGGCGATGCTCCTGCCGAATCGCCCGTGAGTCGAAGTTCTCTGGCATCCCTCCGGGATGAAATTGTGGTGGTCTCCGCGTAGAGGCATCCTGCTCATCCCGGCGGCACTCCCAGTGACTTCCCGCCGTCAATCGCCAGCGATGTTCCCGTGACCATCATGGCCACGTCACTCACCAAATAGAACACCGCTTCGGCGATCTCCTCCGGAGTCATCATGCGGTCCCACGCCTTCGCCAGCGGGCTGGCCGCGATACTCTTCCTCGCAGCTGTGATCGGGTCGGGTTGGACTGCCAAGTCATCGTCCATGATATCGGTCTGGGCGACCGGACCGGGGCAGACGCAGTTGACGCGAATCCGGTCCGCTGCGTGCGACAGAGCGAGGCTCTTTGTCAGCCCCACCAGAGCCAGTTTGCTGATCGAGTAGACCGGGTCATGCGCCCGAGGCAGCAATCCCGCGTTACTCGCCATGTTGACGATCGATCCGCCTCCGCTGCGGCGCATGTGCGGGATCGCGAACTTCACACCGAAGAACGCGGCCTTGAGATTCGTATCGAGGCAGCTGTCCCAATCCTCTTCGCTGACTTCGGGCACTTGCTTGACCATCGTGATTCCGGCATTGTTGACGAGGATGTCGAGGCGACCATTACGCGTCGCGGCGGTATCGATCACTGCTTGTAGCTGAATGAGATCCCGTACATCGCAGGTCCGCTGCACGATCCCCAGCGGACCAAACGCCGCCTCGTTCTCGGGTCGTGTTCGCAGGTCGCACGCAGTGACAATCGCTCCCGCTTGTGCTAACCGTATCGCCGTCGCCCGCCCAATCCCACTGGCTCCGCCCGTGACAACCGCGACCCGCCCCGCCAATGATAACATCGATCCCCCTCCGCAGGTCGGGCACATCTGCCCGTCCTGTCCCAGCGCCACGATCCCGACCACACCTGCTCCCCGTGAAACCCACCCTGGGCACGAGTGTCAATCCGATATTCGGCCACGAACCGGACGCCCCAGGGGGAAGCCGATCTCTCTTGCGGAACTCGCCGCAGCAATACAGCGGGGTGACATACCGTCCCCCCGCTGTACCCACTCAATCTGTCGCGCACGGTTTCAGGCTTCAGGCACTTGGATTCTGCCCTCAATGCTGCTCGCTCTTCATACGTGAGCCGCACCAAGTACTTCGGGGGCTTGACGCACCACCTTGTCCCCCGCAATCTGACCCACTCGCATTCAGACTCCTGCCCAAGGATCTGGCCGTGACGAAACGCTAGGGCCGGGCCGCCTTCTTGCCGCGCTCCTGGAGATCGACAGGGGTCTTTTCCAACAGGTAGTCCACAACTTTGTCCGAAGTGATGCCTTCGCTGTTGGCCTGAAACGTGGTCACAATGCGGTGCCGCAGCACAGGGTGGGCCACTGACTTCACGTCTTCCGTGGAGACGTGGAACCGTCCTTCCAGAATTGCGCGGGCCTTGGCTCCGAGGATCAGGTACTGACCGGCGCGCGGTCCGGCTCCCCAGGTCAGATACTTCTTGATGAACTCGTCCGCGCCCGGCTCGTTCGGTCGGGTCGCACGGACAATGTCGCGGGCATACTCGAAAACGTGTTCGGCGACTGGCACCTTGCGCACCACTTCCTGCAGGGCGAGAATTTGAGCCCCGGTCAGAGCCTGCTTCAGTTCTGGCTCGTCGCCGCCCGTTGTCTGCTTCAGAATCCGTAGCTCCTCAGCTGCGTTTGGATAGTTCAAGACGATGTTGAACATGAAGCGGTCGAGCTGGGCTTCGGGGAGGGGGTAGGTGCCTTCCTGCTCGATCGGGTTCTGGGTCGCGAGGACGAAGAACGGAGCGGGCAACCGGTAGGTACTCGTGCCGACAGTGACGTGCCGTTCCTGCATCGCTTCGAGCAGAGCCGCCTGCGTCTTCGGCGGCGTGCGGTTGATTTCGTCGGCCAGCAGCACATGCGTGAAGATCGGCCCCTGCATGAACTGGAACACGCGGCGACCGGTCTCGGGATCGTCCTGGAGTACATCCGTTCCGGTGATGTCCGAGGGCATCAGGTCGGGGGTGAACTGGATGCGACGGAAGCTGAGTTGCAGAATCTTGGAGATCGTGCTGACCAGCAGCGTCTTGGCGAGGCCGGGGACGCCGACCAACAGGCAGTGCCCCTTACTGAACATGGCCAGCAGCAATTGGTCCACCACATCATTCTGGCCGATGATGACTTTGCCGATCTCCTCCTTCATGCGGGCGTAGGCATTCGCCAAACCCCGAATGGCCTGGGCCTCGCGCTCACGGAGCTCTTCGGCAGAAACAGCGGTGTCGTTTTCAGAGCTCATGGCAGCCTTTGGGCATGGTCACTTGGATTGGGAAGTGCTTATGGTAAGGACCAGATCGACCGTAGGAAAGGACGACGAATCGAAGTCAGGATGTCGAGAAGCACACCAGGGAACTCCCGCTCTGAATCAGAACCCCCACGGCGGGCCAGTTTGACTTTTTGCACGGTCTGTGAAGAATGGAGCGGCTTCTTCGGACTCGACGCTAGGGGATTATGCAGTCTGAAGGAATGCCTCCCCCGGCTCCACTCCCCAGCTCCACTCCCCAGCGCTACTCGAAATCCCGAACCGCCGCTGCGGCCACGGTGCTGATGCGGCCGATCAGCGAATTGACGCTCCCCTCCCCCTGGGGATGCACTCGGTTGCTGAGAAAGATCACGAACAGCTTTTGCTGCGGGTCGAACCAAAGGGCGGTGCCGGTGAAGCCGCCGTGGCCGCAGGCGGAAGGGGACATGAGGTCTCCACGATTCGACGAGTAGCCAGTCCGCTTGTCCCAGCCGAGGCCGCGAACTCCACCGCCGGGGATGGGCTGCGAGGAGGTCATCAGCTGGACCGTTTCGGGCTGGAGGATGCGGGCCTCGCCGAGTAGACCTCCGCTCAGCATCGCCTGGGCATAGCGGGCGAGGTCATCGGCGGTGGAGAACAGGCCCGCGTGTCCGGCGACTCCGTCCAAGGCAAACGCTCGGGGGTCGTGGACTTCGCCCCGCATCCAGTGGCCGTCCCGCTGCTCGGTCGGGGCGAAGCGTACCGGTGGAATCGTGGTCGGTCGGTACATCGTCTCGTGCATCCCCAGCGGCTCGAAGAGGTGCGTGCGTGTGTACTCGTTCAGTGACTGACCCGAGACGGTCGCGACCAGTTCACCGAGGACCATGAACCCCACATCGGAATAAATAAACCGCTCAGTCGGTGCGGCGAGTGGTTGAAGATTCAGCAAGTTCTCCATCGATTTCACTCGTCCGTCCGCGAAGTCCGTCATCGAGTTGTCGGCGATCAAGCCGCCTTGATGTGTGAGCAGATGTCGCACCGTGATGGCTTCTTTGCCATGACTCGCGAACGCGGGCAAGTGTTTCGCCACGGGATCATCGAGGCCGATCTTCCCGGCCTCAACCAGTTGCATGATGCTGGTCGCGGTCGCAATCGGCTTAGTGAGCGAGGCGAGGTCGAACACGGTGTCGAGCGTCATCGGCTCAGGAGTCGGTTCGAGCTGGCGCTGGCCGAATGCCTTACGGTAGATGACTTGGCCTTTGAATCCGACAAGCACAACCGCGCCGGGCATCTTCTTGTCGCCGAGCCCTTCCTCCACGATCTCGTCGATGATGGCCAGCCGTTGAGTGCTCACGCCGACACTCGCCGGATCGAATTCCACCCAGTGAAAATCCTCTGCCCCCGCCAGACGGACGTTCCCCTCGTAGCCGAACACCAGCAGAGCTAATCCAAGAGCTTGGGGAATTGTGAACCAACGCATGAGATTCGCCTTCGTGACGGAGATGATTTCATCCAGCGACCATTTCGCCCCTTACACGCTCTCGTTGATCCGATGCGTCGGTACGGGGCGACCGGGGCGGAAACATTGGAGGGTGGTCACCTCGTGGGTGGCCCCGATGGATTGGCAGGCGGCGGCGACCTCGGATCGCACGAAGGACTCCAGCTCGATCGGGTCGGTCGCGACGCGGGCGTTGACGACCACGTTGGCGGACTTGGTCATTGTCTTCGAGGCGAGCGACAACTCCGGTCCGGTCGAGTTACTGATGAGGTTGGCCACCGCATAGCTGCCGTCACACAAGCCGATCGTCTTGAGGTGTGCCGCTTCCGCTCCCGTCCCCACGAATCGCTCATGCAGCCGCCCGATGATGTCGAGCAGCAGGGCGTCGAGGTCGAACGCCTGGCTCGATTCGACGTTGACCTGGCTGTTGAGCCAGCCGAGTTCGGCCTCGCCCTCGGCGTAGATGTCGTAGTCCACTTCCATCACGCGCTGGCCGAACGCCCCGCGCTGATCGAGCATCTCGGTCAGGGCTTCAAAGCCCTCGCCAGTGCGGGCCGAGACGCGCAGGATCGGCTGTTCGGGGAACTCGGCGTGGAGTAGTGCGTCGAGTTCATCGACCTCTTCCGGAGACAACTCATCAATCCGGTTGATGATGATGAAGTCGGCCTCTTCGAGCTGTTTGCGGAAGATGTACTCGGCCTTGGGAGAGAAGCCGCGCTGGGCGGACTGGCCGACAGGAATGTCGGCCCCACTTTGACTGCCACGCAAGATCTTCAGCCCGTGGCTCGGCTTGAGGATCACGCCATACGGGGAGACATCGAGCGGCTTGCCGTAAACCTGCATCAGCGGACGAATGACCGTGGCCACGAGGTCGGTACAACTCCCGACCGGCTCGGCGATGATGACATCGGGTAACTGGGCTTCGCCGAGCCCCTCGACGGTTTCGGTCAAGGCGTTGAAGTTGCAGCAGAAGCACGAGCCCGCGACCTCGCCGACTTCAAACCCCTGCGACCGCAGCGAGTGCGTATCGACGAGGTCGGTCGTCTGATCATTCGTCACGATCCCGACTCGCTTGCCCAGGGCCATGTAGTGCCGGGCGAGCCGTCCGACCGTAGTGGTCTTTCCGGCTCCGAGAAAGCCGCCGATCATGATGTACTGTGGGTTCATGGGAGTAGGGAGTAGGGAGTAGGGAGTAGGGAGTAGGGAGTAGGGAGTAGGGAGTAGGGAGTAGGGAGTAGGGAGTAGGACGGCTTTTCTAAGCCGTCCATGATCAAGCTGCGATCCCTCTGATCTGTGAAAATCTGTGAGATCTGTGTACCGAAATCCTCCTCGCCGAAAGGGTGTGAGGTACACAGATTTCACAGATTACCACAGATCAGACATTCGATGCTCGACAAGTGTGGGTGTCTCGCGACCACTGTTCGCTGCATCGGACGGGCCAATGTGCCCGTCCTACGGTCGCAGCGACTCGATGCTCGTGAACGGGTTCTGGACGGGTGGGGTGGACTCGAACTTTTGAGCGGTCATCCAGGCGAACTTGGACTGCTTCGCGTCGGACGGGTCGGGGTCGGGGAGGGCCACTCCATCGGCCTCGGCGTAGATCGTGCGCACGACAGCGACCCTCTTCGAGGCCGGTGGCACGAGGTCGTAGTCGGTCCCGTGCGTCTGCTTGAACCATGTGTTGTCGCGGAACCCACTCGTCAGCCGGGCATGAGCGGCAGCCACAAGGGTCTCCCGCTCGGTGTCCGAGAGCGTGTCGTTTGCTCGAATTGCAGCTGCCATCTTCTGCGTCTCGGAGACATCGAAGCTGACCCAGCCATAGGGCGGGAGGAATGCCTCCAGCTTGCAATGCGAGGGTGATGCTTTCGGAAAGGTATTAATGCCATAGGTCACGCGCGTCGGCTGCTGCATGAGCCTGCCCATTGCGGCACAGAAGCCGTGGTAGTCGCTGCAATGACCCGCCCGCAGTTCGAAGGCATTCAGCGAACTCGCCTTCAATGAGGCTTGTTCGTGGTCGTACTTAAAATTCTGGTCGGCGTAGCTCATGACCTTGCTCAGGTCGAGCAGCGGATTACTGCGCTGCGGGACGATCTCGGCGAGGAGCCTCTCGAAGCGGGCATCGGCGACGACCGCCTGGCTCTCATTCCGCAGGTAGGGGACAAAGCTCTCGGGCCAGTGGGTCGTGGCCTGCACTTTGTCCGGTTCGAGATTCCAGCGAAGTTCGGCGACCTCCATCCGCAGCTTGTGACGAATCACCATCGCCCCTTGTGGATGAGGGAACTCGAAGTACGCGAACTTGTTGCCGAAGACTGGCTCGGCGGCAATCTGCGGAGTGACCGAAACCGGGAAGGTGTCGAACTCGGAACTGAGGAGCCTCTGGACGTTGTCGCTCGGTGGGATCGGCATCCAGACGCGGAGGAGTTTGGTTTTGTACGGGGCCGTGACCGTGACCATGAACTCGACGGAGTGACTGACGGGATTCGAGGTGGTGGCGGAATAGGGTTGGGTGGGAACGAGCGAATCGGCAGCTCGCACGGTCGTGTGGGACACAACAAACAGACAGAGCATGCAGATCAGTGGGGCGAGCGTCCGGCGTAAGCCGGATGGTAACTTAGTGAGCGGCACGGCGCTAGCCGCCGGTTCTGCGGGGGCGGGTTGGCATGCGGAGGAACCGGCGGCTAGCGCCGTGCCGCTCACTCGCCAAGCAGAGGTTATACTCAGCATGACGACCTCAGTTCTTTACAGCTGCGGGGCGGACGGCGAGGTCGTAGAGTGCCCCGCCGAGGAGTGCCCCGGCGATCGGAGCGACGATGTAGACCGTCAGCCAGCCCGTGTCGGCGAATCCCGGCAGGGCGATCTTTCCCCATCCAGCGAAGTACGCAAACAGACGTGGCCCGAAGTCGCGAGCCGGGTTGAAGCAGGCCTGGGTCAGCGGGGCGAGTACCGAGATCAGGACCGACACCGTCAGCCCGATGAAGATCGGTCCCTGCCCATTCGATGGGCGTCCACCGTTTCGATCGTCGGTGACCGCAAAGACCACGAAGGCCAGAATCGCCGTGCCGATCAGTTCGGCGAGGAACGCCTGACCTTCACTCCCCTTGGCCGTCAGTTCCGCATGTTTTTCGGGTGAGTACGGATCAGTCCCGCTGCCGAGGCTGCCAGGGGCGGGGTAGTACTCGCCGTAGCACATGGCGGTCATTTCGCTGCCAGGCTGGCCGCGCTGGACTCCTTTGAGTTTCTCCAAGGCTGTCAGATGCGGACTGAATAGGACGAACAGCGTGCCAGCTGCCAGGAAGGCTCCGAGCAGTTGCCCGCAGAGATACGGGATGACTTTCCGCCACGGAAACCCGCGATGGACTGCCGAGGCAATCGTCATGGCCGGGTTGATGTGGGCTCCACTGACGGACCCAATGGCGTAGATCGCGAGCATGATGGCCACACCCCACACGATCGCGACCTGCCACAATCCCGATTGCGCTCCGGTCAGGACAGCGGCATGTACCGCTCCACAACCGAAGAAGATCAGGAGGTAAGTCCCGATCAGCTCGGCGATCACCTGGCGGCGCAGACTGGGCTCGAGAGGCTTGCTCATGGAAATGTCGCAGCGAGGTTGGTTGGCGGACCAATACACTCTAACATTGGTTGGAATGAACGCAACGGAGTGTCCGCCCCGTAGCGTGGGCTTTAGCCCACGCCGTGGAATACCGTCGCACAAGCGTGGGCTAAAGCCCACGCTACGAGGACAAACTGACGGTCTTGCCATCTGACCGGTGGTTCGATCTCTCAGCCCCATAAGGTTTCCCTGATGCCAAGACGTGACCCACTCTCTGCCACCCAGTGTGCCCTACTGCTTAAGGCACTGGGTGACAGGGATCGTCTGCGCATGGTGCAGGCACTGCGAGCGGGGCCGTGTTGCGTGTCGGACCTGGCAGTACGACTCGGTTTGGAACTGGCGAATGTGTCGCACCATTTGGGTGTCCTGCGGCGAGCGGGGCTCGTGGTGAGCCAGCGCAGTGGCAAGCAGATCATTTATGAGCTGCCGGACCAGATTCTGCAACGCGATGCCAAGGGTGAAGCCTGTGAGCATCTGAATCTTGGCTGCTGCCGGTTGGAGATTCCCGGGGTATGAAGCGATAAACCGCTTCACAAGACATCGTGAATGGACGATAGAGATTGACAAACGGTGTTCTAACGACTATCGTTAGGACAAGTGTCGCGTCGGGAGCCGTGACGCTCCGCATGTCATCGGGAGTTGAGCATGATTCAGAGCATGAATACCGCAGATGTGATTGTGATTGGCGGCGGGCCAGCGGGGGCCACGGCGGCCACGTTGATTGCGCAGCGAGGCCACCGAGTCATGCTGTTTGAGCGGGATCATTTCCCTCGATTTCACATTGGCGAATCGCTGATCCCACAGACCTACGGGGTGCTGGAGCGGTTGAACATGCTGCCGAAAATGAAGTCGAGTCACTACATCAAGAAGTACAGCGTCCAGTTCGTGTCGGCCCGAGGACGACTCTCCGAACCGTTCTACTTCTGCGACCACAAACCGCATGAGTCCTCGCAAACCTGGCAGGTCCGCCGTAGCGAATTCGACCAGATGATGCTGGACAATGCCCGAGAGCATGGCGTCGAGGTCCACGAAGGGGCCCGCGTCCTCGATGTCCTGTTCGAGGGCGATCAGGCAGTCGGCGTAGTCGTGCAGCGTGAGGGGGAAAGCCACCCCGTCGAGATCCGCGCCAAGGTCATCGTCGATGCCAGCGGCCAGCAGTCGATGGTGATCAGTAAGCTCGGCCTGCGGGAATGGGATCCGATCCTCAAGAAGGCCGCTGTGTGGACGTATTGGAAGGGGGCCTTCCGCGATACCGGGCATGACGAGGGGGCCACCGTCGTGATGCAGGTCCAGGGGAAGCAGGGCTGGTTCTGGTACATTCCGCTGCACGATGACATTGTGTCCGTCGGCGTCGTCGCAGCCCATGAGTACTTGTTCCAGGGGCGAGAGTCGAAGGACTTTGAGAAGGTCTACTTTGAGGAAGTGGCGAAGTGTCCAGGACTGCAACCTCGGTTGGAGGGGGCGACTCGCTGCGACATCTTCCGCGCGGAGAAGGAGTACTCCTACCGCTCGAAAAAGGCGGCGGGCAACGGCTGGGTACTCGTCGGAGATGCGTTCGGGTTTCTCGACCCGCTGTATTCGTCGGGAGTGCTGCTCGCTCTGACCTCGGGCCAGATGGCAGCTGATGCGGTCGCGGATGGCCTCGACAAGGGAGACACTTCCGCCGCCCAGCTTGGTCGCTGGGAGCCGGGATACGTGGCCGGGATGGATCGCATGCGGCGACTGGTGTGCGAATTCTACGATGGATTCAGCTTCGGTCGCTTCGTCAAGAAGCATCCGCATCTGAAGGGGTTCGTGACAGATGTGCTGATTGGTGATATCTTCAAGGACGATGTGGATGTTCTCTGGCCGCTGATGGATGAAATGCGGGCCGAAGAGGCCGCTCAGCCGGGAGTGGCAGCCACCGTCGATTGAGCGGGGAATCGCAGGTCAGGAGAGGCAAGTATGGCTCGCTGGATTGGCGTACTCTGGCTGTGCGTGGCATGGCTTGGACCGTGTGTCAGACTGGCTTCCGCTGCAACCGCCCGACCGGTGTTTGTTCGCGGTGGAGAGTTCCGCAAGGCATGGAGCAGCCCCGTCCGAGCGCGACTCGATCGAGAGCCGCTCCGCTCGGCCATGCAGCAGCTGTGCTTCACCGCAAAGATCGCCTGGATCGTGGACCGCCGACTCGATCCTGATCAGGGGGTGTCGTGGACTCCGGAAGCGGCGGCCCCGTTATCGGAGTTCCTGCCCGAACTGCTGCGGACGATACAGGCCGACTGCGTGGTCGTAGGGGACACGGTCATCATCGGTCCGCAAGAGTCGATCAAGTGGCTGCGGACGCTGGCAGAGATTCAGCGAACGGAGTTACTGGCGAAGGCGGGAGCGGCCAAGCTGGTGCAATCTCTCGGACGACCGCTGAATCTGCACTGGGATGAATTGGCCGAGCCGAAGTTACTGGTCAGCGAGCTGGCTCAGCGGGCGAAGGTGAGTCTCACTGGGGCCGAGTTGATCCCGTACGATCTGTGGGGCAGCGGCGACCTCGTGGGGTTGACACCGGGTGAGACCCTGACCGTTCTGACCTGGCAATATGATTTACAACTTCAGTGGGAGTCGGGCGGCAAGGCGTCCTTGGTCCCTCTGAATCTTCCCGTGGCAGTGTCGCGGCTCATCCCCTTGGCCGATGCGAAGCGCGAGACGGCAAGGGCGCAGTTCCCGGACTTGGCCAGCGTGCCCGAAGGTAAGTCGTGGCGGGTCTCCGGGCGCGTGGAGGAACTGGAGACGTTCGAGCTGTGGCTCAAGGGTGGCATCAAACCCCTCCCCCGACCGAAGCAGACCGCCAGTGATTGGCGCACGCGGAAGTTCACCTTCAAGGTGGAGAATGCTTCACTGATCGATGTCCTCAATGGCCTCAAGCAGCAAGGCACTGCGATTCACTGGGACGAGAAAGCCCTGATCGATGCCGGGGTCGACCTCAAGGTCCCACTCAACATCGATTTGCAGGGTGCCAGTGCCGAGGAGTTTCTGTCGGCCATCTGCGATCCGGCGAAACTGAAGTATGTGATCACTGCCGAGGGAGCCACGATCTCGCCTCCCTGACAGCCAAGTCGCGATCTCTTTGGAGATTGATGGCAAAAGCAGACTCAGCGACCCCTGCGGCAGAGTTGCAGTCTGGTCGATTAAGTGCAAATCGGGGCTTCTCTGTGAAAGCGATTTTGTGAGGCACCCCTCCCTCGCCCGACGGTCTTGAAACGAGCGATTGTCGGAGGAATCAATCTGTGCAAATCTGCGAAATCTGTGGATCGATTCCCCTTGGAGTGAGCTGCTTTAGGGGAGGGAGTTTGTACACAGATTTCAGAGGCTTGGCTGCAGGAGAGGCCCGAAGCGCTCTCGTGAGTTGTGGTGGGGACACCGATTGTTCATCCACTTGGCAGTGAGCCTTAGCCGATTCATCAGGCCAGCCGAAGTCATGAACTCACTCGCCTCGACGACGTTCGTCTTCGGTCTGCTCCAGAGCCTGCCGCCAGCGGGTCTGACGGAGCCAGGCGTCGAGGATGCCGAAGAGCAGGCAGAGCGTTCCGGCACAGGCCAACAGAATTGAAGTCCAGGTCACTCCCCGCGCGAGGTGCGTCGACGACTCGCTGGCCGAGAGCGCCGAGCGGAGGGCGAATTCCCCGACCACTGCCACGGCGAATACTCCGCAGAAGAGCTTGATCGATAACAGGCTCGACCTTTCGAAGGCGTGCCAGCTCACTATCCGGGCCAAACCCGCAGCGGGGGAGATCCGCTCCTCGTGCGGCAGGAGCGTGACGGGACTCCACACGAAACCGACCTGCGCCAGATCCGTCAGCAACGCCGCAGCCCAGCAGGCACCCCAGACGCGAAGAACCTCTTGAAAGACTCGCACGCACGCCGGGCTGAGTTCCACAGACACCGGTGACGGGAGAGAACTCGCCCCTTGAAACCCTCCCGCGACCAACTCTCGCAATTCGAAACCTAGCTGCGGAAGACACGCATGCCCGACCCACGCAGCTGTCAACAGCATGACTCCAGCGGTGAGTTCCGGGCTGCGCGGAGTAACACCGAGGCGGCGGGCTTCGCTGAGTCGGTGCTTGCTGATCGGGATGGGTTGAGTGGAGTCGCTCATGGGCGAGGCTCCCGCAACATCTGGCTGACTGCTGACAGCTGATCGCTGACGGCTTTCCCAGTCAGGTGTTCGTGGATTTTCTCGGCCTGCCAGGGGAGAACGATGACGAGCAGCACGCAGGTCATGGCGGCGCGGATCGGCGACATGGCCTGTCCAATCCCGATACCCAGTCCGCGCCCCAGCATGGCCAATCCCGCTTGAAGGAGGCCCGCGACCAAGCAGACCGGGAGAGCAACTCCAACCGCCAGTTCGCTCCAGCCGCGTAATAGCCCGAGGGTCCACTCGGGGAGTTGAGTCGGGGACACGACCGTTCCCAGCGGGATCACCGTCAGCGATTCCATCGCCCGTTGCATCACCGTGAAGTCGGCTCCCCACGGAGGAGTCGTCAGGATCAGCCACGCTCCCATCCAGGTCAGGACCTGCGCACTCCCCGAGCTGTTCTCGTCGGCATCGGGAAGGATTGGCTCCGCAGTCAGTCCCGTGGAGGTTTGCTCGTCGATCCAGGTGCCTGCGGTCTGGAGGGCCGAGAGTGTCACTCGCAGACCGATGCCCAGAGTGACTCCGGTGACGAGTTCGCTGATCGCTGCGGCCAAGGACCATGTCGTAACCGAGCCCGCATGCGTCCCGCCGAGCGCGACTCCCAGCACAATCGCGATCGCGATCCGGGCTCGCCAGGGAACAGTCGCCAGCACCGGCAACACGGAGACCGCTCCACCGATACGCAGTGCCGCCAGACCCGCCGCGACGAGTTCGCCGGGATCTAGGGACAGCAATTCAAGGAGGAAGGTGGGCATGAAGGAGTGCTCATAGCGACGTTCGTTGCCGAGGCACAAAACACCCCGTTTAGCTGCGACGCGAAGGCTTTGCGCAGCGGAGCATTTCCACCGACGCATGACAGGCTGGAAGCCTATCCCACCCCAGTCACCACGCGCTGGATCGTCTCCCGCGTGAACTCACCCAGCCGGTCCACCATCCACGGCAGCAGGTACAGCAACGCCACCCCGCCGACGAGAAGCCTGGGTATGATCGACAACGTCGGGTCTTGCAGCTGAGTCGTCGCCTGCATGAGGTTGATGACGAAGGCCATGGCGAGCAGGCACGCCAGCACCGGGCCCGCAACTGTGAGAGTCTCCCACAGGCCGGCGAGCATCGATTCCAATCCGAAATCACCAGACATCAAGCGGTACTCACACTCTGGAGAAGCATCTCAACGGTCAGGAACCAACCATCGATCGACACAAAGACCAACAGCTTAAGTGGCAGCGACACCCAGAGCGGCGGCAGCGACGCCAGCCCCAACCCGGTGAGCAGCGATGAGGTCACCAGATCAATCACCAAGAACGGCAGGATCACCTGCAACCCAATCAGGAACGCGACCTTGAGCTCGCTCAGCACGAACGCGGGGAGCAGGACGCTGAGCGGCAAGTCTTCGTAATAGCGAGGGCTGTCGACTGTCGTGGCACGTTCGCGGGCACGCAGGAACAGCGAGACGGTGTTCTCATTCCCGGCGGCCTGAATCTGTGCGACCATGAACCGGCGGAGTGGGGCAATGGTGCGTTTGGCGGCGTCACTCAGAGCCTGGCGCTGGTCGGCCTCGGTCTCGAACTTGGCGTTCTGATACGGTTCGATCCCTTCGTGGTAAGCCGCCTCCCACACGGGGGCCATGATCGCGATGGTGAGCATCAGGCTCAGGCCCGTGATGACTTGATTGGGCAGGATTTGAGCCCCGCCGATCGCCTGCCGCAGCAGACCGAGCACCACCACGAACCGTATCCAGCAGGTCGAGAGCAGGAAGATTGATGGCACCAGCCCGATGATGCTGATCGCCAGCATCACCTGCACCGAGGGGCCAAGTCCATTCTGCCCGAGCCAACTGGCGGGGAGCCAGGATGTCCAGTCAGACATCGGCCACCTCACGATTCACGGGGGGCATAGACCGTCGCTCGCTGCTAGCAGCGCGGCTGGTCGTCGAAAGAGAGACCGAGACCGGGGCGGAGTCGTCGCGACTCGTGTCGGTTCGCTGGCCACGGAACAGATCGAGCAGAGTCGGCCCCATCTTCGAGGTCGAAGGGCGCAGCTCGGCCACAATCGCCTGCACCTCGACTGGATCGTCCACGGTCGCCAGTGTCGACATGCCAGTCGGCGTCGTTCCGACCAGCAAAATCCGTCGACCAAACCTGACGAGAGCCAATTGCTGCTGTGGCCCAATCGACTGCCGAGAGAGCAGCTCAATGGCCGCTGGAGCCCCCATCGCGAGCGGACCACGCGAGGCCAGGAACTGCCGTATGAGCCAACCAGCTGCGAGGATTCCCAAGGCCCAGGCGACACTGGAACCGAATCCGGAGCGGCCTCGGGAGGGGGATGCGGGCTCGGCTCCGGCCTCAAAGTCGGCAGGCGGGAGTGGAGTCTTGCCGATGCGGGTGGCCGCTGGCTGTCCGCTGATCTCGTTCGTGACTGATCGTGTGGATGGAGTGTTGCCCGCCCGCTCCGGAAGGCGTTGAGCGTGCGTGCCTCGCGGAGCCACGACGGGTTCGTCGCCGTCGTAGAAGGGACTCGGCCGGGACAACGACGACTCCGCTGCGAGAGGATCGAAGGGCAAATCGTCTGCCCCCGCCGCCCCATTGGGAACCAGCGTCGTCAACAGCAACAGGGCGAACAGACCCCGAGCGATTCCCGCTCGTTGATCTCGATGGTTTGCCATCTCGCGCCCCTCCTTGGACCTCGCTGTTCAGCTGCCGGACACTCCTTGTCCGCCAGCGGGAGTCCTGCTCCCGAGTGGCAATCTTCGCCGGTTGGGGAAAAATGGTCAACGGGAAGTCTGTGCGAGGCAGCGACGCCATCGCTCTGGCCGTGCATTACGACCCGCCGCTGCCGATTCTTGTGGAT
>JAYSUV010000159.1:0-5485 GCA_043718945.1 Planctomycetota bacterium | reverse complement strand
TCACCCACCCCTCCCTGTGCCGCCAGCCTCCCTAGACGGGCAGAATGGTAATCGAGAGGAGAATTAAAACAACAGGCCGGTGAGTCCCCCGTGCCCGGATGACGCGATCTGTGGAACGGGGGCTGGATGGCATGACCGCGTCGCACAGCACGGCGGACTGACGTCTAACGATCACTGTCGCACTGCTGGACGGACGGGCAAATGTGCCCGTCCCACAATTGGGTCTGTCCCACGGGCGTTACCCCACTCCCGGCAGTGTCACAGCGAACGTGGTCCCGGCGGTGGTCGAGCAGACCAGATCGATCCGACCACCGGCCTCGGTCAAAATGTTGCGGCAGACGAACAGGCCCAGCCCGGTGCCGGTCTCCTTGGTCGTGAAGTACGGCTGGAACAGCTGATCGTGTTGAGTGGCGGGGATACCGGTTCCTTCATCGCGGACCAGGATGCGGATGCCTGCTTCGAACTTCTCCGTTGTGAGTTCGATGACCGCTCCCTCTTGCGTCGCATCGAGGGCATTGAGGATCAGGTTCAGAAACACCTGCAACACCTGATCTCGGACCATGCTCACGGGTGGTAGATCAGTCCCGTACGAGGTCACGATCTTCTTCCCCTTCATCCGCTTGTAATACTTCGCGATGTTGAGGGCCGAGTCGAGGACCCCATGCACATCACATGTCGTCCGCGTGTTCGAGGCCGGGCGCGAGAAGTCGACCAGCTCGCGCAAGATCCGCTGGATGCGGCGTAGCTGCTCGTCGACGAGGTTGAGCCGCTCGTGCATATCGGCATCGAGCGGGCGACGGTTGAGGAGTTGGACGAGGTTGCTGATGGCGGTCAGCGGGTTACCGACCTCGTGAGCGATCCCGGCAGCGAGCAGGCCGAACGCCGCCTGCTTCTCGTGCTGGACCAGGAGGGCCTGCGACTGTTGCAGTTCTTGCGTGCGGCGGGCGATGCGCTGTTCGAGGAGGGTCTGGTTCTGGGTCAGTTGGGTGTTCAGCACGAAGAGTTGTCGACTGGCACCTTTGAGGAGTGAGGCCAGCGCGGTACTGGCCCAGGCGACCCACGCCATGAACACCAGTTGCAGGGCGACGGCTTGGAAATGGTCGCTACTGCGCACTTGCTGCGAGGAGGCGAGGACCAGGTAACTGACGAAGTGGAGTCCGAGTGTGGAGAAGGTGACGAGCTGGGAATTGCGGAAGGCACAGATGATCAGCGACAGGAAATAGTAGAGGCGAAACAGGCTGTCGAGGCCTTGGTCAAAGTGGCACAGGAGGCCGATGAAGAGCGCCTCCATGATGGAGATGAACAGCGGCCAGCGTTCGAGGAAGACCTTTCCGCGAGCGCTCCACCACGTATCGATGAGGGCGTAAACCGCACCGAGGGTCAGGATGCCATTGAGTTCCGCCCGGTAGTGCGGCTGGCCCAGGACGTTGACTAGCAGATACCCGACGCACAGCCCGAACCAGTGAATACGAACCGTGATCGTCTCGGCGGGGAGTTGCCAGCCGGAGTCGGTTGGGGGCGCGGGGGCACTCGGTTCCGCCCGCGTGGGAACGGTGGCGGGCAGGGCCGGTGAGTCATCGTCTTGAACTGGGTTGAACACGGCAAGCTTTCGGAGGATCGGCAATCGAGTGCAGTGTAGACACTCGGAAGTTTAGCCGCGCCGCGCAGTCTTCGAAGCGAAGCGTGTGGCCGGTTGCGGTCGACGAACCGCGCTCCGCTTCGAAGACTGCGCGTCGCGGCGAAACGGTTCAACTTCATTCCGATCGGATCGTGCGATACACTCCCTTTCAGATGATTCCCAGCGAAGGATAGAGACTCATGGCAGTGCGTGGACTACGCGGAGCAACCACCGTCGAGCAGAACGTGGCCGCCGAGATTTTGGCCGCCACGCGGGAGCTGCTGCAAGAATTACTCTTGGCCAACGGGATTAGCACGTACGAGGAGATCGTCTCGGCAGTCTTCACCACCACACCAGACGTGAACGCCGTCTTCCCCGCCGAAGCCGCCCGCAGCTTGGGCATGAGCCAAGTCCCGCTCCTGTGTGCCAGCGAAATTGCCGTGCCGAACAGCATGCCCCGCTGCATCCGCATCCTCCTGCACGTCAACACCGACCAGCCACAATTGGCGATGAAGCACGTGTACCTGCGCGAGGCGAAACGGTTGCGACCGGATATGGTGAGTGCGCAGTAGATGGAGGTCCCGCCCTACGTGGTGTTTGTTCCGGCGAGGATTGTTTGCTCGATTTCCAGGCGGGGCGTCTCTCCAGGGTGGTGGCGGAAGAGGACGAGGTCGGCGCGGTGGCCTGCGGATAAACAGATTCGTTCGCGGTGGAGGATGCGAGCGGGGTGATCACCGGCCATGTCACAGGCAGCTCCGAGGGTGATCCGGGCGAGTTGGATGCTGGTGGCGATGCAATGTTCAGTGGTCTGAGCAGAACCGGCGAGGAGGGTCCGCTGACCGGCGACGACGATCTTGCCGTTGGATAAGACCTCGAACACTTGGCCGTGCGACTCGTACGGCCCTGGCGGGCAACCCGCCAGACCGGAGGCATCGCAAGTGATAATACACTCCCGCTGCCCCTTGGCTCGGATCACCGAACGCACGAAGCTGGCCGGGATGTGGTGGCCATCGGTGATGAGGCTGGCGGCGAGTCGGCTCTCTCCGAGTTGGTCCCACAGGAGGTTCGGGTGCCGGGGGAGCATCGGACTCGCTCCGTTGCCGAGGTGTGTACTCAGCCTCGCCCCCGCGCGGACCGCAGCTGAGATCTGAGCGGTGTTGGCAGCGGAGTGGCCGAGGGCAATGGTCAGGCCGCTGAGTGTGGCGCGGTGGATGAACGCCTCGGCACCGACCGCTTCGGCAGCGAGCGTGACGAGGCAGACCCGCCCGCCGGAGGCTGCCTGCCAGGCTTCGAATTCGTCCCAGTTGCAGGGGCGGACATGCTCGCGGGGATGGGCACCGCGCGGGCCGTCCTCGGCGGAGATGAACGGGCCTTCGACATGGCAACCGGGGACCATCTGGTTGGCCCACGCCTCGCGCTCGCAGGCCCGGCGGATCGCAGCGAGACCGGCACAGAGGGCCTCGCGCGAGTTCGTGATGAGCGTGGGACAAAGCCGCGTCACGCCGTGCGAAAGGTATTGGTGCAGCACCTTCAGCACCGCGTCTTCAGTGAGGTGCGGGTCACTGAACCAGACCCCGCCATACCCATTGATTTGTAGATCAAAGAAGCCGGGAGCGACGAACGGCAGGTCGTCCTCGCGGGTGCATCCGTACGCCGGGGTCACGCTGGCGATGCGATCACCTGAGAGTTCTACTCGAACCGGCAACCCGGTGTGGTAGTGTTTGGCGATCAGCGACATGGGTGTGTTCTCCCCGTACGACGGCGAGCGGTGCGCCTCAGCCCGCCGAGATCGCTGAGGTGGTCGGCGGGCACCTCGGGGGGCTGACGCCCACCCGCTCGCCTTCTCGCGGGTTCCGGCTCTCCACCACGACCATCTAACGAACCGTGAACCCGAGCGTCTGAGTCGCGAACCGACCGCTCAGCTTGTCCTCAATGGTTAATCGTAGCTGATAAGATCCGGGTGTCAGGTGTGCGGGGATATCAATGCGGTAGCTGTTGTAGAAATCGGTCCGCAGTCCCCGGCACAGGTCTTCCGTGTCGCCCAGGTCATTGCGTTCCAGCACGGTGTCTTCCTGCCCCGTCTGGACGATCTCGATCGACGAATTGAGCAGCGTCCGGTACATCCCCGCCGGCGTCGACTCGGTGCTGAAGTTCCGCAACTCGCCATAGAGCAGCACAGCTTGGCCGGGTTCGAACTCGTCGCGGTCGAAGCGCTCATACAGTCCCCACCCGTCAATCCGGTTACAGAAGCCGACACTGCGTAGTTCCAGGTCAGCGACTGATTGCAACTGGCGAGCGGCTGCGTTCAGCTGGGCGATGGTCTGGGCGGCTCGTGTACTGGGGTCGCTGGTTTGTTCGTCGTCGAAGTAGTTCGACATCCCCCAGAACATGCTGGTCCAGAACTCCTGGTCGACCTCTTCGGCGTCGAAGATCGGCAGCTGGGCCTTCTCGGGCTCGGCAGCCATGAGATAGAGCATGCGGAGGTAGACTTGCCGCTGGATGTGGGCCTGTCGTTCGGCGGGGCTGTCGTCTTCGGGCGGGCGAGAGGCTTCGGCCTCCATGAGGGAGATCAGCTTGGTGAGTTCATCTTGCCAGTAGTCGGCCTGGGGGTCGGTTTTGACGGGGGCTACGATGGGAGCAGCAGTGACGGGAGGGGCGACTGGCGGTGTGTTGGCCATGGCCGTCTTGTCATATACGGGCGGGACGGGGTCGCGAGACCAGGGCCCAGGCAATTGAGGCAGACCCGAGGAGAGGCGGTCTGTGAAAGAGCGTTCGCCGCGTTTGCCTTGCGGCCAGATTTTGATGGCGTCGAGGCCGTGTCTCTCGGCGGCTGGGACTTCCGAGTCAGGCTCAGAGATTCCCACGGGGATTGTCTCCTCCAGAGCCATCTGAATGGTGGGGGTGCCATTTTCGGGAGAGGTGATGTTCTCGTCGGCGGTCTGCTGCAGATCGGATTGCGGGTCATCGAGGTTGAAGCGAGGCTCACCTTCCTGGCCGGGCTGAGTTTTCCGACTCGTACTTTGGGAGATCGACGAACCTTTTCGGGGATCGGCACTTTCTGCCGCTGCGGCGATCTCGGGAGGGACGATTCCCTCGGAACGGGCCTGCAAAATATGGGGGATGCGGTCGGATTCGACGGACGCCAGGTAGCTCTTCCAGACCTTTCGTTCTTCGGCGGGCAGACTCTTGAGTTCCGAGTCGATCAGCATCTGAGTCGCCGGGTCGAGGGGATGCGGCTTGGCCGAGGAACTGTTCGCGATGGCCGGCGGGCGATCGCGAGTGGGTGGTTTCACCTGCGGGTCTGCGGTGCGATCACGGGCCGGATCACTGGGGGTTTCGCGGCTGACCGCTTGAGATTTCTCAGAGATCACCGGCTCGCGCTCACGCCCGGGAAACATCCGGCCCAGTGGTGTCGACGCACAGCCGCTCGCCAGAACCAGACCACAGGCCCAGACCAGAAGGAGATCGGCATACCAACGCCGGAGCGGCATCTGGGCCTCAATTACGAGTGGGGGGATGGGGTTATGTCTGCGAATGCAGAGAGGGCAGGTGGGATTCCAACGAGAGGTTAGGGCGGAAGCGGTCTGTTCCACAAGATGAAATGCAATCCTCTGCCCATGATCGGCAGTTCCGGCAATTCCCCGTCTGAGTACATTAGAAATACGCGATCTCCCGAAGTTGAACCGCCGCCAGAGCTTTGCTATCCTGTCCCGCTTCCCTGAATCGAGGGGAGATTGAGTGACCGCGGAGGGCATTGGATGCCCAGCTGTAACTCATTGCCCGAATTCCGTTTGCGTCGGCGACCTGCCGAGGCCCAGACCACGTTGGAGTGGATGTCGTGAGCATCGATCAAAGCCTGCGGGGCGG
>JAYSUV010000158.1:0-16713 GCA_043718945.1 Planctomycetota bacterium | reverse complement strand
AGGCGGCGTAGCCCATCTGCCACTGCTGGTCCTGACAATAGGAGCAAGTGTGTCCGGTGCCGTGATGGTGCGAGAAGGGATTGCCTGGCTCGGGCGTCTTCATGAACGGAGTGGCATTCGGAGCCAGAGCCGCGACCGTCGGAGGATTAAACGTCTCCCAGCGGTGGTTCCACGAGTCGAGGAACCCGGCGTCGAAGATGATGTCGGCATCGAGAATCTGCCCGGTCCGGGGATCGACGCGCGATGGCCCCATCGCGAACCCGGCCTCAGCAGTGATCCAGCGGAACGTGTTGTAGTTCACATCCTCGGGATCCCAGGTGTCTGTGTCCCCCTGCTGTCCGACTTCCACAGCTCCGTCGTAGCCGAGTTTCTGGAAGGCCTTGTTCCACTCCAGAATGCCTGCCTTAACCGTCGGGCGGAGATAAACGGGGACCGTCTTCTCCATCCAGAACTTGATCGGCTTGATCGGCGGCGAGAGCTTGATCGCTGCGTCCTTCTTGCGGAGATCCCAGCGATTGACGTAGCGGATAAAGTGTTCTTCGTCCCCATTCTCGGAGAAGTCCTTGACCACCGACAGGAAGTACCCCACACGGTCATCGGCGATTCGTGGCTTGTAGCCATTGGCCCCCACCGGTGGCAGCAAACTAATGCTGTAGTGGATGTTGACCTGGGCTCCCTTCGTATCCGGTACGGTATCGAACGATTGAAGTGGGTTGCCTGAGCCATAGACAGCTGCGACCTGGATCTCGACGTTTTCGTCGAAGCCCTTAATCTTGGCCCAAGTCGAGCGGTCTCCCATGAACTGGAAGCCGCCCATTGCGCGCCCAATGTCGAGGTTGTCATTCATGAAGACACGGGTCAGATCGACCAGCATCCCCCCGCTCGGTCCGGTGGCCATGATCGGCAGAGCGAACAGCACGCTATCGGAGTACGCCTTCTCGACGGCTGCGGCTTCGGGGCTACCGGCCTTGGCCTTGAACCGCACGTTGCGGCGCTGGAGCATCAGCTTGTCGTCGACCTTGCGGAAGTTCCACAGCATGTCGTCGTCACCGGTCGACCACGACATGCCGCCAATGATCGGCATCTGGCTGATCCCGCGAGCAATCGTCGGCAGGACAATAAAATCCCGCCCGATGTGTTCCGGCTTGATCTCGGCCAGCAGCAACTGGTCCTTGTGGTACATCGTCCACATGCCCGTGACCTTGGTCTTGCCCTCGATCATCTGGTCGAATTTGGGCTTTTCCGGGGCTGCGGGTGCTTGTGCCCGAAGAGGGGTCGCACCGCCCCACGCCATCCCGAGTGCCAAGCCACACACCGCGATCAAATTCCGCATGACGATCTCCTGCACCGGGGATTCCGAAAGCCCACGCATCAAAGTCCACTCAGCTTAACAGACTCTTCAAGCTTCACCAGCTTACCAGCCTGCCGAGTGCTGTGGTGGAGCGAGAACAGAGATTGTTGCCGAGAATCCCCGAAGTCGTGGAGATTTGTAGGAGGGTGAGGCATTTTGGCAACGGAAGCTGTCAGCCATCAGCAGTCAGCAGTCAGCAATCAGCAGTCAGCAATCAGCCAGCAAGCTAGGGCTGTTGAGGATCGAGGGCCAACGCCCACCGGTTGCAACCGGTGGGCTTTCTTCTGGCTGACCGCTGATTGCTGACGGCTGACCGCTCAATTTCCCCCCACACTCCGCGACGATTCGGCGTATGCCTGTTATCCTCAACGGCACGATTCCCCCTCCCGAGGCACCCATGCTGGCCGCCATTCGTCGACATCTCGGCATGCCGCTGCTGGCCAAAGAACTCACCGAGCAGGCAGCTCGCTCGCGGACTTACATCATTCGGTTCCTCTACACGGCGGTGTTGTTCGCTGCCGGGCTGTTCATCATCTATGGTCGCGGAGCCACCGGCGGGGTCGCCCAGTTGGGCCAGGGCCAGGAGATGTTCAACCAGATGTTCCGCCTGCAACTCGGGGCGATTCTGCTGGTGTTGCCCGCGACTTGTGCGGGGGCGTTTGCGGGAGAGAAGGAGCGGGAGAGCCTGTCACTGTTACTGCTCACCACGATCCCGCGCGGCATGATCGTCCTCCAGAAGCTGCTCAGCCGGGTGATCCCGATGCTGGCGTTTGTGGTACTCTCCTTTCCGCTGATGGCCACGGCTTACAGCTTTGGCGGGGTGCAGACCTCGCAGTTGTATTTCTCGCTGGTGTTTCTGACGCTGTTGACGGTTTATGTCGGAAGTGTGGCGATCATGTGCTCGACCTACTGCCGGACGACCGTCGAGGCGTACGTAGCGACGTACCTTTGCCTGTTGGGGACCGGCATTTTCCTGGGACCGGCGTTATCCAGCCTGGCTCAAGGAACGGATATCGCAGTCAGTCTCGTGGCGACTGGTTGTCTGTTCGCCCCGTTCACGCTGGGGGCGTATCTGTTTTCGTGTGTGTTCCTGTACGACCGGGCGTTCGTCCCGCCAAAGAACCTCTTACTCACTCTGTTCAAGGCGGTCGATCAATTCTTCAATCGAATGAATACGGTCACGGGCGGTGTGGTCTTGGTGCGGGACGGCGATCCCTACCCCGCTGATGATCCCATCAGTTGGAGGGAAACCGCCAAGCGCTCGCTGGGGACGTTTCGCTATCTGTTTCGCATTCTGGTGGTCATCGAGTTACCGATCCTCTGCGTCTCGCAGATGGTGAATGTCAATCTGGTGCAGACTGAATCGGTAATGTCGGTCTTGCTCTACATCACATGGGTGATCGCGTTGCTACTGGTGACGGTGCATTCGGCCAGTGTGGTCTCGACGGAGCGTTCGCGGCAGACTCTGGACGTGCTGTTGGTCTCGCCGATTTCCGGACGACAGATTCTGTCCAGCAAGCTGAGTGGGGTGCAGAGGCTGTTCTGGACCCTGATGGTGCCGTTCAGCACGATCTTTCTGTTTCAACATTGGTTCCATGGATTCGGCAGCGATGTCCGTTATCTGGTCCTGTGCTTTGGCAGTGTGTTCGCCGTCCTGCCCCTCGTGATGTGGATGGGGATGGCGATTGGCATGCGGGCGAAGTCTCAGATGCGGGCCGTGATGACTCTGCTCAGCGTTCTGGTCCTCGTGACGCTGTCGGGACCGATCCTCAATTACACGCTCAATCTGCTTCAACGGGAGGACAGCCTCCTGCGGCAATTGTCGCTCCTGACCCCCGCAAGCTGGGTGACGTTTCTGGAGCAGGTCTACCCGTCACCCGTGAAAGCCGAACAGATCTGGCCTCGCTTCTGGGGACTTGGGGGCGTGGTTCTGCTCTATGGGGGCACCGCATTCGGTCTGCGATGGTGGATCTTGTCGACGGCCGATGCTTTCCTGGGACGAGTCCGGGACAGAGAGCCGATTCCTCCTCGGGCCGAGGAAGAGGAAGCTCCCGGAGTGATCCTCTCCATCGTTCGGAGTCCGTGACGCGAGAACATTCCACGATTGCATTCGCGACAAGAAGTAGATTGGCCCCCCAGGTCTGACCTTCCTACACAAATCGGAGGAGGTCAACGCAAAGACGCGAAGGCGCAGAGTCGCCAAGTGGACAAGACATCGCGTAAAGGCGAGAAGCCTCTCAGCATCCAAATTTCTCTGGCTGCTGGTCGCGTGGTCAATCAACCCTCGGGAAATGCCTGCTTCTTTCTTTGCGTCTCTGCGCCTTGGCGTCTTTGCGTTAAATCCTGCCTTTCGTGGTCAATCTCGCCGGATTCAGCTGGGCGATGAAGAGGTGTAGAAAGGACGGACGAGGATGTCCGTTCCGCCCGGACCTAGGGGGGCGCTCACCGAATTGTGGAGTGCTCTAGATCGCTCAACCCGGGCTTTCCGCGTGCGATGGCCCGCTGACGCTCCTCGGCGGTGAGTGCGTAGACCGTCCGCAGCAATCGCTCGGCAGCTGGGGTGAACGGGCAGTCGCGGCGGCCCATCGCGGTTCTGGCAGCGACCAGACTCGGGTCGAGTCCCTCGGGAATCTCCTCGATCGCCCCGTGCCAGATACGCGAGAACGACGGGATGTGTTTGGGCAAAAGCCTGCCGCCGGGCAGAATCATGCTCATCACGCCGACCGATGACCCGGTGTTGAACAGGCTGCACAGTGCCGTCTTCGAGTGATCGGCGATGAAGCAGCCGACCTTCGTCGAGCCGCTCCGAATCGACTCGCCCCACAGCGGGACCGACACCGCAGAGTAATCATTCTTGAGGTCGCTGTTCGTGGTCTGCGCTCCTAGATTCACCCACGAGGCGATGTAGCTATGGCCGAGGAACCCGTCGTGGTACTTGTTCGAGTAGCCATGGAAGATGCTCTCTTCGATCTCGCCGCCGACACGGCAAACGGGTCCGATCGTGGTGCCCGCCTTCACATTCGCCCGGAAGAGTTGGGAATTTTGTCCGATGAAGCACGGGCCTTCGATGCGAGTGAACGGCTGAACCTTGACCCCGGCTTCAATCCAGACGGGACCGTTGCGGGCGTCGACGACCACGAACGGGTCGATCTGGGCCGAGGGGTCGATGTAGACATCCTCGTCGCGACCGAGGATGGCCACTTGCGATCCGAGCGTGACCTTCGAGGGACCGTGCGGCCTCGTGCGCGAGTCTTGTTCAATCTGTGATCCGTTGCGGTGGACCAGATCCCATGGGTAGTGGAGCAGGTGGCCGCTCGCGCGAATTTCACGGCGCGAGTGGGCCAACTGCTCGGCACTCGCCGCGATGTCGGCGAGGTCGAGTTGGGACACATCGGCGGGCTCCAGCATCAGCGCGACCAGCGTCCCATCGACCCACACCGCGTCTCCGGGAACCAATTCTCTCAGCTGGGCCAATTCGGGGAGCCAGCGCCCATTGAGGAGCAGTGTCGGCTCGGCTGGGAGCCACTCCCGCTGATTGAGGTGAGCGGTCGGGTGATCTTCCTGATACGCCTCGACGAGCCAGGGACGCACGAACGCTCCCCACTGCGACGGGGCCAGAAAGCGGTTGACCCGCTCGCGGACGCCCGAGTGTCCACAGACCAGTTCGAACACCGGTCGCAACCACGCGAGCGGGCGAAACTGGTCGACCCGCGAATCCTCAAAGTACGCCACCTGCATGCCGAATTCCCTTCGGGAGAGCTTTCAGCGGGCAGCGATCAGCCATCAGCTGTCAGCGGTCAGCCAGAGGGGGGGAGGGCACAGGGGCCGAGTCCTCGGGCGAGAGCTTCACCATTCCATGAGAGGAGGACTATAATGCAGGGGTCGGTGGAGTGGGAACAGCGATTGATGTCTGGCGTTCAGGGCTCGCTGATTCTTGTTGATTCATTCACCCACGAGTCTCGCGAGTCGTCCCATGGCCGGAAGTCTGCCCTCCGTCGAACTGCTGGAAGCCACGCACCAGTTCCCCTGCGTGTTCGCGTTCAAGGCGATCGGCCTGTCGACCGACTGCTTTGTCGGACGAGTCCTGGGGGCCGTCAAATTGGAACTCAGCGAGGACGCGGAGCCGGCGTTCACGACCCGCGCCTCAGCGGGGGGGAAACACACCAGCGTGACGGTCGAACCCGAGGTCGAGTCGGCAGTCCACATCATTGCGATCTACATGCGACTGCATACCCTCGAAGGAATCGTCATGGTCATGTAAACAATCCGCGGTACTCCAACATCGTTTAGCTGCGATGCGAAGTTTTCTGAGCGGAGCATTTCTGTGACCATAAACATCGCAAATCCTGAATCACTTCGTATTGTTTTCACGAGCAACCGCTCCGCTTCGAAGTCTTCGCGTCGCAGCTAAACGCGGAAGTGTCGAACCTCGCCCTCCTATTTTACCCAGTCCGTTTTATCGGAAAGATTGTTAAGGTCACCGAGCCATTTGGGCCGATACCACTGGAGGCGTCCGGGTGCGTATGAATTGCGCTAGTGCGTCCGACCTGAGCGATCTCCTCCCCCGTTCCCTGCGATTCACCTCACCTTCCGCACGCACTGCTTGCTCCCACTTCCTGGGACTCTCGCTGAGAGACTCTTCCGGTTGTAAGGGCATGTGGGCATCAACGGCAGGATTGGCCGAGAATCGTTGTGGAGTCCCGGCGTCTTTCGCCGATGACTCTAGCAGAGGTGGAATCTCTCAAGGGAAGTGTGATTTGGGCTTCAAGGAGGAACTCTCATGCATCAGCGATTGCGGCTATTCACCGGCGACGATGAAGATCAAGATCTCGAACAGCTGAAGGTGAAGATCTCCTTCGGGGAGTTGTCGACCATCCTGCTGGAAGCGACCCGCAAGCAGCGGTCATTCCTGCGAGACTTCGAAGACGACGAGATTCAACTGACGGACGACCTGTATCAGGTTCTCACGGCGTATTGCCGTCTTCGTCCGGGTGCCTGATCTGACTCTCGCACGATTACACTCACACGCTCACGGCTGTTCTCGGACAGCCGTTTTTCATGGACCTATGGCCAGTGGCGCAAAATGAGCCGTAGCTGCCCCTCGCCAGAGGGCGGGCACGCCAGCCAATTCGCCCTCGTTCTGGCGAACCTAGGGCACTTTTAGATATGGTGTTCAGTGAGAATTGGCCTTCAATCCGGAGTGGGGAACACTAATTTCCACTAATCTTCGCTAATCCGAAAGAGCCTTTCGATAGATCAGCACCCCAAATCTCGGCTCCGGATTAGTGTTGATTAGCGTGGATTAGTGTTCCACATTTGCGACTGAAGGCTAATTTCAAAACTGCTCTAGCTACGACTAAATGCCACACTTCTGGCCGCGCGAAGTTTATCGCCAGCCAGCCCTTCAACTGTTACGACAATTGAGGCGGTTGCGATTCATCCGCCGCACGGACGAACCGCTTCAGGAGCAGATGCGTGGGCCCAATAATCAGAAAGCAGTGGATCAGCATCAGGACACAGACCCATAAGAATCGATGGGTCAGTAGAAATTCCAGGGCCGGCCCCCGTTCCGCCAGCGGCATTTTTCCGTCATCGGGGCCGAAGACCTTGTTGACGTTCCCAGCGGGACAGATCGGACTACTGGTCAGCAAGTAGGACGCGACCAGCACCAGACACGCCAGCGCACATTGATACCGATACGCCCGGCGATCGTAGCCCCAACGACAGACCAGCCAGAACAGCAGGATGGGTAGCCAGAAGTGAAAGAACGACAGGAATCGTACGAACAGTTCTTCCTTGGGATCGAACATATACTCTGTCAGATCAACGACATGCCCGCCGGTCGTCAGCCGTACCATGAAATCAACCATCCATAGCGTCTGCGGCAACATGATGCCGACCGCTCCCATGCTGGCCAGCAGTGGCCATGTCCGCCACATCGCGATCAGCGTGGTTACCAATGCGATGTCGCAGAAGTACAGAAAGTTCAGCGGCCCGTAGGCTGGCCAATACTTGGCGACCAGCACGACCACGAACACCGTGAAGGCGATCGTGACGGGGAGAGGAATCGGTCGAGGAATATGTGGTGAATTCATGAGTGTTTCCGAATGAGGCCACTCGACAACGCCTTACTTGCCCGAGATCGCCTCGCTCGCGTTCGCAGGCAATCGCAGCACCATGCCGAGCTTCATCGCGTCTGGGTTCTTCAGAGCCACCGGATTCAGCTGAATGATTTGAGTATAGCGAGACGACCGGCCCAGGTGGTCCTGGGCAATGGTACTTAGAGTATCGCCTTCGCCGACGCGGTACATCGGCTCGCCATTAGCATCGACGAAGAAGCCCGACTTCACGGGGGCAGCTGCCTCCTCTTTCGAGACTTTCGCCGAGACCCCGAAGATCAGCGTCTCGTACTTCTGCTCCAGAGTTTCGACGGGTGGGATGATGACCTGCATCCCCGGATTGATCTTGTCTGGCTTAGGGATGCGGCTCTTGTTGTACTCGGCGAGGGCGGCACTGTAGCGCCCCAGTCGGTAGTGCTTCTTCGAGATCGTCCAGAAGTTGTCGCCAGCGGCGACAATGTGGATCTGGTCCTGAGCCCCGAATCCTCCCGCAGGCGGAGCGGCTCCTCGCTCGTTGTACGGCACCAGCTCTGCAGCTGCGGTTCGATGGAAGTTGTTGTTGGCGGGCATCCGTTGTGGCTGCCCGGCGCGAGTCTTCAGTGGGGCCGGTTCGGTCTCGGGCTCTTCCATCAGGGGAGCTTGTTCATCCGGAGTGACCTCGAATCCGGGCTCTGCCAGTGGGGCCTCTTCGAGCAGAGGGGCCTCTTCGGGAGCGGGAGTCTGGCCCGGTTCGAAGGGGACAGCTTCGCCCAACGGGGCCAGCGGTTCGGTGCCTTCGATCGGATCGACTTCGAGCCCCTCACTGGGGACAAGAGCTTGCACCTGCCGTATCGGACGAGCGGGAGCTTCGAGTTCCTCTTCAATCGGCTCGGCCCAGACAGAGTCCGCCGGTGCGGGGCGTGGAGTGACCGGCAGCGGACGAGTGGCGCGAACACCGATGGGGCGTGGCTTCTTGACGAGGGGCTTCACTGGGCGAGCCACCACTGGCTTCGCGGCGGGGACCTCCTCGACCGCAAACAGCTCGGTCGGTTCTTCACTCGGCAGAGCGGGAGGAGCCATCGGGGCTTCGGACTCTTGGGCGAAGAGAGTGGGGGTCGCGGCGACACTCAGCCAACCGGCGAGGGCGAGAGCGAGTACGGAAAGACTCCGGGCGCTGACGCTTCCGGCTCGATGAGGGCGGGGGGACATGAATCCGTTCATGACGATCTCCTGATGGTTGGTGTCGTAGCGGAAGTCGTAAGACTTCAGCCGTCAGAATTCTGACGAATTCTGCTACTTGCGAATGACACAGCGCAGCTTGGCGGTGCGGCAACGCGGGTTGAGGCGGACCTCGGTGGGACTGGCGACGACGGGCTTCTTGTTCACGAGTTCCCACACCTCCGAATCGCGAAACGCCTGTTTGACGATCCGGTCTTCGAGGGAGTGAAACGTGATCACCACGGCCCGACCGCCGGGACGCAGCACGCTGGGCAGGACGGTGTCGAGGAATCTCGTCAGCTGGTCCAGCTCTCGGTTCACATGAATCCGCAGGGCCTGAAACACGCGGGTGGCCGGGTGGCTGCCCTGTTGTGAGTCGCGGACCTTGAGAACCTTTTCGACGACGGCCACCAACTCGGCAGCTGTCTCGACCGGTTCGAACTTGCGACTGCCGACGATGGCTTGAGCGATGGGACCAGCTGCGGGTTCCTCACCCCAGTCTCGAAAGACGCGGGTGATTTCTTCAACACTGGCGGCGCGGAGGAACTCCGCAGCGGAGATCCCCGACCGCGTGTCGAACCGCATGTCGAGCGGTCCACCGGCTGCGAAGCCGAAGCCGCGCTCGCGGTCGGCGAGTTGATCGGAGGAGAGTCCCAAGTCAACCAGCAGTCGGTCGATCTGAGTCAGTCCGTGTGACTTGAGCACCTCGGGCAGGTTGGCGTAGCTGGACTGGAAGAGAGAGACGAGAGACGAGTGAGGTGAGAGGAGAGCCAGCTTCTCTTCCGCGAAGGCCAGCATCATCGGGTCACGGTCGAGTCCGATGAGCTTACCGTGGGGAGCGAGCTGCGGGGCAATCTTGGAGCTGTGCCCTGCGGCTCCGACCGTGCCATCAACAACGGTCAGTCCAGGCCTTAGATCGAGATGATCAAGGACTTCGTGCAGGAGAACAGGGAGGTGGATGGAGGAGGGCAAGGGATTTCGCAGGTGAGGTAGCGTGGGCTTTAGCCCACGCGAGTGTTCAGAAAGCGTGGGCTGAAGCCCACGCTACTTATCCTCACTCCACCGTCACGCTCTTCGCCAAATTCCTTGGCCGGTCCACATTGCAGCCCCGCAGGACGGCGATGTGGTAGGCGAGCAGCTGGAGCGGGATGGCTGTCATGAGAGGTTGCAGGTACTCGTCGACATCGGGGACATAGATCACGTCATCGGCGAGATCGGCGATGGTTTCGTCACTCTGGCAAGCGATGGCGATGATCGGACCCTTGCGGGCTTTGACCTCTTCGATGTTGCTGATGACCTTCGGGTAGATCGCACACTTCGGCACCACGAACACGCTGGGTGTCTCGGGCGAGATCAGCGCGATCGGCCCGTGCTTCATCTCAGCTGCGGGGTATCCCTCGGCATGGATGTAGCTGATCTCTTTGAGCTTGAGGGCTCCTTCCAGTGCGACCGGGAAGTTGTAAAGCCGTCCCATGTAGAGGAAGTTCTCGCGCTGGTAATACTTCTCGGCGATTTCCTGAACCGCTTCGTTGCATTGCAGGGCCTTCTCGGCCAACTCGGGCATGCGGCGCAGGTTGTCGATGATCCGCTTGCCCGCCGAGAACGACAGGTTTCGCATCCGTCCCAGGAACAGAGCGAGCAGAGTCAGCACTGTGACCTGCGAGGTGAATGCCTTGGTCGAGGCGACACCGATCTCGGGACCGGCGTGCAGGTAGATCCCACCGTCCGCTTCGCGAGCGATCGATGATCCCACCGTATTACACAGAGCCAGCGTCGGCATCCCCTTCCGCTTGCACTCCCGCATCGCTGCCAAGGTGTCAGCTGTCTCGCCCGACTGCGTGATCGCAAACACCATCGTGCGATCAGTCATCGGCGGGTTGCGGTAACGCAGCTCGCTGGCGTACTCGACTTCCACCGGCAAGCGGGCGAACTCTTCGATCAGATACTCGCCCACCATCCCCGCGTGCCAACTGGTGCCGCAGGCGGTCAGCACGATTCGGTCGATCCGCCTGAGCTGTTGGGGGGTGAGATTCAGACCGCCGAAGCGAGCTGTGGCCTCGTCATCATCGAGCCGACCACGGATGGCGTTCTCGATGGTTTGCGGCTGCTCGAAAATCTCCTTGAGCATGTAGTGCTCGTAGCCGTTCTTGTCGATGTCGGTCGAGACGTGATTGAGTGTCTGGATCGAGGGCGACATGCGGCCCGTGTCGCGATGCAGCAAGTCGATTCGCTCGGGAGTCAGGACCGCGATCTCGTGATCGGAGAGGTAGACCACCTCGGTCGTGTAGCCGACCAGCGGGCTGGCGTCACTGGCCAGGAAGTGTTCTCCCTTACCGACTCCCACCACCAGCGGGCTGCCATTTCGAGCCCCAATCAGCAGCCCCGGATGGTCGCGGAACATTACGCCCAGACCGTACGTCCCCTTGAGTTTGCGGAGCGACACCTCGATCGCCTTCAGGCAGGTCCGCACATCCGTCGGGTCTTCTCCCAGACGTGTCTGCTCTTCGTAATGATGAGCGATCAGATGGGCGATGACTTCCGTGTCAGTGGCCGAGCGGAAGGCGTAGCCGAGTTCCATCAGCTGGTTCTTCAGCGTCTGGTAGTTCTCGATCACCCCATTGTGAACGATGATGACCTCACCGTTGCCACCGGTGTGTGGATGCGAGTTCAGATCGGACGGCTCACCATGTGTGGCCCAGCGGGTGTGCCCGATCCCGGTCGTGCCATGCACTGGCGAAGCGTCCAGCAGATTGCTGAGTTCGACCACCTTGCCGACGCGTTTGCGAACGGCAAAGCCTTCCTTGCCCAGGACCGCGATTCCCGAGCTGTCGTAGCCTCGGTATTCCAGCCGGTGCAGACCTTCCAGCAGGAATTCCTTCACGTCGCGATGACCGACGTAGCCGACGATTCCGCACATGGGATGACTTTCGATCACAAGAACAAGAAAGAGTCGACGCGAAGCTGTGCCGCTCGGTCAGATTCTCTCTGGGGTGGGAAGACAGTGTGTGATGTGGGTGCCGCGAGGCGAAAAGCCCCATGGAGGAGGTCATGGGACTGGCCACTGAGCAATGGCTGAATCCGCCGATTCCAATAACGGATTTGGTAACACAGGAGGAAAGAACAGGTCAATAAGATCTGACCCGGTAACTCAAGGAGATTCCGGTTTGTGTAATTCTGTCCAAAAATGGGCCAGAGCTCAGAGAATCCTCATGTGATCCGTTCGGGCGCCCGGTCGCCTAGGGCACAAGGACAAGTGTGGCGGGTAGAAATCACTTCCCCGTCACTGGGTCTTGTCCCCGTGGTTGTGCGCTCATGTAGCGCACAAGCGCGGGAACCACCCCGACGAGCGGGGTGGCGGGGAGACTATTTTTGCCCCCCGGCTGCCTAAAGCAACACATGGGCCGACGGGCATCAGTGGTACAAGCCAGACTTTTGTACATGAGGATCGTGCCTCACTCCAGAATCGCCATGACCAGCCCGCTCCGGATCTTGGGGTCGAACCAGGTCGACTTGGGGGGCATGAATTTATTCTGCTCGCACACGGCACAGAACTGGTCCATTGTGACCGGAGCGAGCGAGATCGCCAAGTCAAACTCCCCGGCGTCGACGCGGCTTTGCAGGTACGCTGCGTCCTTGTTCCCGCCGACGTAGTTGATCCGCTTGTCGCGTCCGTCCGGCAGGCCCAGAATCTCGTCGATAATCAGCCGCTGCACGATGTCCGAATCGATCGACTCGGCGGCGTCGCTGGCGTTGAATGCCCCCGGCTTCGGAGTCACCACGCTCCACTGACCGCCGCAGTAGAACCCCAGCGTGTTGACCGCAGCCGGGCGATAGGGAGCCACATTTTCGAGTGGCTTGATGTCGAACTTCTGGCTCAGCTTGGCCAAGAACTCGTCCCGGCTCAGCCCGTTCAACGGGAGCAGCCGGTTGTACGGCTCCAGTCCGAGGCGGCTCGTCGGGAAGAACACCGTCAGGAATTCCTCGTAGCCCAGCGACGCTGCTGCGGCACTGCGATGGTTGCCGTCAGCCACATAGGCCGCCGGTTCGGCGGCCATGAGCGAGGTGAACTTCGCGATCTCGTCGGGGTTCTTGACGAGCCACACGCGGTGGATGTTGTGGGCCTCGTCGGTGGCTTCGTAGTCGCAGGGGCGTGCGGCAGCTGCGGCTTCGAGGGCTTTCAGTAAGTTCCCGGAGTCATCGCGCACGGCGAGGTTGACGGTGCCGATGTACGCCTTGATGCGGCGGATCAGCCGGGCGCGGCCTTCGGCCTTCTCCTGGCGAATGCCTTCATTGCGGATGATGATGCCGCTGGGGGTACTCGGGGTGCGAATCTCAGCTGTCTTGCCATACCCACCGAGGCCCATCTGCGGCGCGTGTGGCCGCTTGGGCGAGACGATTTGGTAGACCCAGAGTATGCCGGGCTGTTCCCTCAACAGCCCGCTACCACGCAACCACTTCCACTGCTCTTCGGCGTGATCGAGGGCGCGCGGGTCGTCCTCGGCGTAGATGTCTTCTTTCTTCGCCACATGGCAATGCGGCATCTTCACCCGCAGTACGTTCTCGGGGCGGGCTTGCAGCATGTCCCAAATCTCGACATCGCTCTGGAACTCATCATAGTTGGGAGCTGAGGTCCGCTGAGCAGCATCCGAGCTGACGGGAACGAGGGCACGACGGACAGGGCGAATGGAGACCATGAGAAAGCCGTTGAGGGGTGAGGAGGGTTGATGGTTGATGGTTGATCGACGGAGGGAAAGCCCACCGGTTGCAACCGGTGGGCTTTGTCTGGCTGACAACTGACTACTGACGACTGAAAACTGACTGCTACTCCGCCCGGCGATCAAATCGCAGCGGAGCGTCCGAGCGCGGATTGCTGACGCGCAGCGAGACCTTGCCATCGAGCAGATCGGTCAGCAGGTCGCCGCAGACATCGGCTCGCCAGCCCGCCAGCAGCTTGGGCAGCTGACCTCGGCGACCATCCAGGACATGCCAGCGGATCAATTCGTCGATGTCGGACATCGTCCCGACCAGCGACATCGAGAGGTTCATCTCCATGCACCGATTGGCCAATGCCAAGCTCAACAGCTTGGAAAGCACATCGTCGATCGAGCCACTCGACCGACTGGAATTGGACTGCGGCCACTGGTCAGCGGGGAGAGCTTGCGCCTCGCGGATCACCTGGATGATCTCCTCAGCGACCGACTGGTAATCCCGCCGCTGCATGCCACGGGTCAGGTTCATCTCATGCACAGAATTGGGCTGGCGCTTGACCAGTTCCAACAGCATGTCATCGCGGAACATGACTCGCGCGGGGCGGTCGTGCCTTTCGGCAGTGCGGTCGCGCCACTCAAAGAGTGCCCGGGCCACGATCTGTTCTTTCGGCGAGAACTTCTGGAAGCCGGTGAGCTTCCGCCAACCATCGCGGTCTTGCTCCTGCTGCACCGTGTCAATCAATCGCTCAAACTCTGCATAAGCCCAGTCGATCCGCCCCAGCTTCTGGAGCGAATGTTCCTGCCGCCGCCAGATCTCCAGCAGGTATTCCACATCCTCAACGGCATATTCCAGCTGCTTGGGGGCGAGGGGCCGACGTTCCCAATCGGAGCGGGTTTCGTGGCTGCCAACGGTCTTGGTCATCACTTTGCTGACGATGTTTTTGTAGGCCAGTGGATAGCCGCGACTGAGCAAGCCCTCGGCCACCTGCACATCGATCAACCGGCGCGGCATGGCACCCGCGAACCGCTGGCAAAACCGGATCTCCTCACGACCTCCATGCACGATGATAGTCGTTTCATCATCAGCCATCAGCTCCCACCACGGGCTTAAATCCGGGACCGCCAAAGGGTCGACCAGATAGGCCCCATCGGGCGTCGCCAGCTGGACTAAACAGAGCCGGGGCTTGTAATAGCTTTCCGAGACGAACTCGGTATCAAAGGCCACGATCCCCGCGTCGGCGATCTGATCGCAGAGTTCGTCGAACCGTTTCTGGGTGCCGATGAGGTCGGCGGGGGGGGGCGTAGAACGCGAACGGGACCGGTCCATCCCTGGATTCCTGTACGGAGTGTCTGACCGTCGTCTTCAGAGTCGGCAACGCAACGGCGGCCAGCAGGATAACGGTTGCCCGCCCAATTGACACGCGCACTCCCTTGGAAGAGCACAAAAGGTTGCGTGCATCAGCAATGCCGGCTGAATATCCCTCGCTGTGCGACATGATTTAAGGGGTGAGCCGCAGATGAACGCAGATGAACGCAGATGAACGCGGATGAAGAGGCTCAACAACAAGCGTTTATCGCCCGCAATTCATCTCTTATCCGTGTTCATCTGCGTTCATCTGTGGCTCACCAACTCCTAGTTTTCTCATGATCTTGCTCGGCCAGTGGTCTGAACAGAATGTCCGAATCGAACAACGCTGCCGCCTCTGTGACGAATTTCTGTCACTGCCTGTTGTTCTGACCCACGCACTCAAAACGAAATGGCGGCGGGCTTCGGTATCCACGCCCCCTCGATGGCAGTTACGCTTCCTAACTCCCCCCTCGTACTGAAGTGCCCCCCCCCATGCACCACAATTTCTCTCCCACCACATACCACAACACCCTCGGATCGCATGCTCCGGTGCTCTGGGTCGAGTCGGGCGACTCGATCACCACCGACACCGTAGATGCCCGGGGCTTCGACCAGCACCGGCAGTTGGTCGCCGTTCGGGGAAACCCGATGACTGGACCGTTCGCTGTCCACGGAGCCGAGCCGAGGGATGCTTTGGCGGTGCGGATTGTCGAGATCGTGCCCAGTCGCAGCTATGGCTTCACGACTGCCTCGACGGCGGCGCACTGTGTCGACCCGGCGTACGTGGCCTCGCTGCCGCCGAATGATCTGGTGGAGTGGGAGATCGATACGACCGCGAAGTCCGTGCGAATGGTCGCTCCTCGCCCCGTAGGGATGCCGGAGTTGGTGTTGCCGCTCGACCTGATGCTGGGGTGCTTCGGAGTGGCACCTGCCCGGCAGCAAGCCCTGTCGACGGCGACATCCGGCCCCTATGGAGGGAACATGGACTACCGAGCCTGCCGTGCGGGGGCGGTGGTGCTGTTCCCGGTCTCCGAGCCAGGCGGGCTGTTCTTTCTCGGTGATGCCCACGCGGTCCAAGGTGACGGCGAGATCAGCGGCAACGGGGTCGAGGTCTCGACGCGGACGACCTTTGAACTGCATCTCGTGAAGGGCTACTCATTGAACTGGCCGAGGCTGATCGACTCTCACGGCATCGCCACGATTGGCAACGCCCGCCCCCTGGACCAAGCCACCCAGCATGCGACGACCGAGATGCTGCGCTGGCTGATGCAGGACGCGGGCCTCGACGCTGTGGGGGCCAACCTGTGGCTCCCGCAAACCGTCCGCTATGACGTGGGAAACATCTTCGACCCCGCGTATACGATGGCATGCCGATTGATTCGTGAGTATTGGCCACCGGCATTGAGAAATAGCGAGATCATCAGCCGATTCGGAGAGTGACGTGAGTCAAGCGGTCAGACACCGCGACAGGCCCTCCCCCAGTCCACCAACCCGACGCGTCACGGCCTGTTGATTTTATTGATTGTATTCCACGTATCCTGGGTTTCCCCCTTCCCCCGGTGCGTGACGGGGCATTGGGGGGGGCGGACGGCGAGGCGAGTTGTGGTCAGGGGGCAGCGATGAGGGGATCGGGATCGGGGTCGGGGCCGGGGCGGGGAGCAATAAAGGTGGGGGAGCAATAAAGGGGTCAGGGTGCGCCGGCGTAAGCTGGGGGAGAGTCGCGAATGAGAGAGTCGCACGAGAGAAGACTTAGCCAGTCACCTCGGCCTCGAGTGATGCGGGTTGTCGGGTAACCGCCAAGTCGAAGCGTTCACAGAGGCACAGCCGGGCTGTGTATTGAGCTCCGAAATCATCCTTTTGGGTGGCCGACCTTGTCCTGACAAGGGGAAGGCGGGGTGGCCCAGGTTGGCCGCTTTGGGCCTACCTGGGTGCCTTGGCACAAGAGGGGCGGGTCGGGCGGACCTACGATTCAAGGAATCTGCTCTCGAC
>JAYSUV010000157.1:0-16719 GCA_043718945.1 Planctomycetota bacterium | reverse complement strand
TCCTCCCCAAAGACTCCTCACCAAATCCGGAGATCGCCAAACATGTGACTTGAAAAAACCTCAGAGGTCTACCGGTGTGCCAGCGGCACAAGAGGTTCTCTCGCAGGCCAGCCTCACAGTAAGAACCTCTTCCGGCGAGCGCCGGCCCGGTAGGGTCCACAGAGGCCCAACTTGGGCCACCCCGCGATTGCCCGCAGCACTTCGACGGGATTCAGACCATCTGGGTCAGGTCGCGCCACATCGCTTCCGTCATCACAAACGGGGTCTCTGTGATCAGCGACAGGTCGAACCGTGAGAGCAGCTCGGCCATCCACACCGGGCGGGTATCCACCTGCCAGCCGCAGGACCACGCCAGCAATCCCAGGAGTCGCTCCGGCGGGACTCCCCGCTCTCGCAAGACGGAGATCCGCGTGTCTCCGTGGCGCTTGGCCAGTCGCCGACCGTCAGGACCGACAACCAGTGGAACATGTACGAACTGCGGGATCGCCCAGCTGAACGCCTCGTAGAGTTCCTGCTGGCGAAAGGCACTCGGCAGGAGGTCATCGCCCCGGCAGACTTCGGTGACTCCCATCGCGTGATCGTCGACCACGACGGCGAGCTGATAGGCGGGTGTGCCGTCCTTCTTACCGATTACGAAGTCGCCGAGCTCCTGCGCCGGGCAGCAGCGGACCGGTCCGGCGAAGCGGTCGTCGATCTCGCGAATCTGATCGGAGACGCGGAACCGCCAGGCGTATTCGGTGGCGAGTGACTCAGCGTCCTGCGGTGATCGATGAGCACAAGTGCCGGGGTAGAGCGGCCCCTCCTGCCCCAGGTGGGGAGCGCTGGCCGCCTCGGCAATGTCGGTGCGAGTGCAGGTACACGGGTAGATCCGGTTGTCGCGTTTCAGCTGCTCCAGGGCCTCGGCGTAGAGAGCGACTCGCTCGGTCTGCACATACGGTGCGTGCGGCCCGCCGACATCCGGCCCTTCGTCCCAGTCGAGTCCCAGCCACCGCAGATCATCGATCGCTTGCTGCATCGCCCACGGCTTCACGCGCGGGGAATCGATGTCCTCGATCCGCAACAGCACCCGCCCCCCGCGCGACCGCAGCGACAACCACGCGATCAAGTACGTCCGCGTGTTCCCGATGTGCTGCGCCCCGGTGGGCGAGGGAGCCAGGCGACCGACGAGGGAGGGAGAGGACGCGAACATAGGGGGGGCGATTCGTGGGATAGGCTTCCCGCCTGTCATGGCCAGGGGAAACAGAAAAGACGACATCCGCTCGTCTCTGCTCCCTCTCCCCACTGACGACATTGCTTTCGGAGAGATGGTGGCTGTGGGGAGAGGGCCGGGGTGAGGGGCGAAAGGTTCCCGTGTGGCCCCCTCACCCCAACCCTCTCCCCCGCAATGAAGTCCTCTCCCCAAGCCGTGTCACTCGCGGGGGAGAGGGAGCAGAAACCAGCGGCTCGCTCACTGGTCGGATACTTCCACGTCATGACAGGCGGGAAGCCGATCCCACGGAATCAGGGGGCGGACGCGGCAGGCGGACTGGCGACCTTCAGGTGAATCCCCAGCGGATCCTCCGTGAACCCCCACTGCACCTGCTTCAGCGCCGCATCTAAGATGCCGCGAATCGTGGTCTGCTGGAGTTCGAGAGCGACCGGTTGATCCAGACGCGGGTCGTTGGCCAATTCTCCTGTATCGATCGGCAGGGCGGACATCTCGACGATCTGCCGCAGTACCAGCCGCAGCGGGATCGGGGTCTTGATCTCAAAACGCGTGACACTCACCGCCAGCCCGCGCTCAACATCATAGCCGACCCGCTCGGGCACCAGTTCGACGGTGATCGGCACGTCAGCGGGGACCGGAACTGGCGGCTCTCCATGAGCGAGATCGGGCGTGACAGGCTTAGTCACCGGATCGGACGGCTCCCCCGGCACTTTCGGATCGAGCGGCAACCCATCGGCCATCGCTGCCATGCGTCGCATGACCTTCGGGTCAGTCGCCTTCGACAGGAACTTCACGCTCCCGTCCGCCATCAGGACCAGCATCCCGTCCGCCTGACCCGTGCCGAGATGATCCGGTCCACCGAGGTACGGCTCAGCTGTCAGTCCTCGCACGCTGCCAGTCCCACTGGCCCATGCGGGCGGATGGTCCTGTACTCCGACCACCAGCAATGTGTTCGAAGTGCCATCTTGAATGTCCTCGCGCGTCGTCCGGCGGTCATACCCGAATACGCCCGCGCGAGGATGAGACTTCGGCAACTCCGCCGCATCCGCCCCGACTCCGGCCACTCCGACATAGTGCGACGTCGGGAACCCCTCAGCACTCGCCACAGCGGTCACTCGCGGGTTCAGGAGATCCGTGGCTCGTCGCCGCACAAACGTTTCATTGGCCGGATCTTTCCAACCTCTCGTGCGGTCGGGAGACACCCGCTGCCCTTGTTCAGTCTCCTCACGGTAGAGGGCTTGCCACCCCAGGCGTTCCTCCACCGGCAGCTCGCCGCCAATCACAGCTGCCGGAAAGGCCCCGTGCTTCTCATGATGCCCGTTGAGCCACTTCCCCAGCGAGGTCAACTGGGCCTTCACCGGATCGACTGGCCCAGCGGGCGGGTTGATCTCTGGGGGCTGCGGGACCACGGGATCGGGAACCACCGGCGGCGGAATTTCTGTCACTGGCTGCGAGGGAGCGGCAGGCGGCCACAACACGAACACGGCCACCCCCGCGATCAGAGTGACTGCGACCAGAGCCGCAGCTGCGCGGGGGGCCACTCCTTGTCCCGTGGGTTTCAGAGGAGAGTCGGTCGGGGCGGCGGCGAGGCTCGCCACCAAGCCGCCTTGCCCCGCATCCTTGATCTCCAGTGGAGCTTGGCACTCCGGACAGTTCCAGCGAGTCCCAATCAAGCTGCGATCCTGGAGACGCAGTCTGGCCTGGCACCCGGGGCAGGGAAACTCGAACCGGAACTCCCGACGATCAACCACGACACCCTCCGCTGGTCAGGGGAACACGACACCAGACGGGATGAGTGTCTCGAAATTCGGTCAAATTCGCTACGGCATACACGGTGGGATCACGGCAACTTCCAATTTCAAGGTGCGTTGGTTACCAAGACACTCCCTGCGGGAGCCGATAAAACCGCCGGACTGCCCGAGTCCAGCGGTTCAGCGTCCGCGAGGTGGGGAGACACTCTAAGGAACTGGCTTGAGACAAGTACTCGGAATTCACCGCAGAGGACGCGGAGTTTCGCAGAGGGAAATTCCGGAGATCACTTGAGCCTCTGCGGTGAATCCTCTTCAGGACTTTCGGGAAGTTGTTTCGGACCAGATCCTGAGCGAAACAGTGTCCGGCGACGGTGAGCCACCTTATGCCTTCGGCTTGACTGGCGCTGGCTTCGCCTGGACCTTTCGACCATCGGCTGCCGAGAGTTCTTGAGCGGTTCCCCAGCGAAAGAAGAAGAAGCCCAGCACGGCCCCGACAGCGGTCGCCGACAAGACTGCGGCAGGACTCGTCGTGAAGGTCGAGTTCTGAGCCGCCGCTTGCGTAGTCAGCACCAGCCCTACCAAGCTAATGGCCAGTCCCAAGGCGTCTGACAGGATTTCGGTCAAACTCAAACTCATCTTGGCCAGTACGAACAGTTTTCCCAGCACCAGCTGCAGAGTAAAACTCACCACACCCGCGACCATCAGTCCGAACGCCATCCAGTGGAACGACGGGGACTCCATTTTCTCAGCCAGCACATAAATCTGCTTCAGGATGCCAGCACTGGCTTCCTGGGCCCGTGCGTCCTGATTGACTTTCTCAGCGATCGCCTCGGCCTGCTGCTTGGCACCTGCGGTGGAGATGCCCGAGGGAGCTGCGGTTGACTCCGTCTCTGAGGTGGCAGCTGGGGGAGCCGTCTCCGGCAGAACATCTTGGCCGAATGCGGGCAGCGAAAGGAGGGCCAAAGACACAGCGAAGAGGTAGGCGAGAGATTTCACGGAGTGCTCCAGAGACAGAGGGACAGTCGCCTTCCGAAACGCTGCAATGCAGTATTTCTGAAGACACATTCCAGCATAACGATCCGAACAGCCCGGCGGATCACGATTGCGAGGGAGGCTCGGCAGAATTTATGGGACGGAGAGTCCCCCATGACCAACTGGCCTGAACTGCCAGCAGTGGGGCAGACATTCCTGTCAGCCATTCATGCCATCCAGTTCTGGGACTGGACGAGTCTCGGGGCCGCTTTTGCGCCCCTTTGTGCCATGTGTGAGACTCTTTCTGAAATGTGAATGTGACAAACGGGCCACCCCGGATGACATTCGGGAGAGTCGCTGGCAAACGAGATGTTTCCCGCTCGCCCAGTGTTCATTCCGAACAGTGGCTTCCGACTCACAACCCAGCTATAAATTCTCGTCTCGCACTCTGACCCTGGCCGTGCGTGGCCAAGAGTGCGGCAGACCGTCTTTCGGAAAGTCTTGTCGATGTCACGCTCACCTTTGGAATCGTCTGATCCCCTTGTCTGGCAAAGTGTTCAGCGCGAACAGCATCGCCAGAAAGAAGGCCTGGAGCTGATCGCTTCGGAGAACTACACCAGTGCCGCCATTCAGCAAGCGGCCGGGACCGTCCTGACCAACAAATACGCCGAAGGTTACCCCGGCAAGCGGTATTACGGCGGCTGCGAGTTTGTCGACGAAGTCGAAGTCCTCGCCCGCGACCGGGCGAAGCAACTGTTCGGAGCCGAGCATGTCAACGTCCAGCCGCACGCCGGGTCGCAGGCGAACATGGCGGCGTACATGGCGGTCCTCCAGCCGGGGGACACGGTGCTGGCGATGGATCTGGCTCACGGGGGCCATCTGACGCACGGGATGAGCCTGAACTTTTCCGGGAAGCTGTACAACTTCAAGCACTATGGCGTGCGCGAGTCGGATCACCGCATCGACTTTGACCAAGTGGCTCGCTTGGCCAAAGAGAACAAGCCCAAGATGATCGTGGCCGGGGCGAGTGCGTATCCACGCGAGATCGATCATGCGAAGTTCTCTGATATCGCCCGTGAGCATGGGGCGCTGTTCATGGTCGACATGGCGCACTATGCGGGTCTGGTCGCCGGTGGCGTTCACAACAGCCCGGTGCCGTACGCCGACTTCGTGACCACCACCACGCACAAGACCCTTCGCGGCCCACGCTCGGGGATCGTAATGTGCAAGGAAAAGTTCGCCAAGGATGTCGACAAGACCGTCTTCCCCGGTCTGCAAGGCGGCCCGCTGATGCACATCGTCGCGGCCAAGGCGGTCTGCTTTGGGGAGGCTCTGCTACCCTCATTTAAGGTCTACGCCCAGCAGGTGGTCTCGAACGCCAAGACACTGGCCCAGACGCTGGTCGCGGGCGGCATTCGTCTTGTCTCGGGCGGCACGGACAACCACCTGATGCTGTGCGATGTGACCACGATCGAGGGACTCTCTGGCAAGATCGCCGAGCAGGCGCTCGACAAGGCCGGCATCACCGTCAACAAGAACATGATCCCCTACGACAAGCGGAAACCGATGGACCCCAGCGGCGTCCGCGTCGGCACCGCAGCTCTGACGACTCGCGGCATGAAAGAAGCCGAGATGAAACAGGTCGGGGCTTGGATCCTGCGCTGCCTGAAGGCGGCCAGCGACGATGCGTCTCTGGGCAAGATCCGACACGAGATCGCGGAGTTCGCAAGCGTCTTCCCGGTGCCCGGGATCTAGAGCATTTTCACAATTGGTGTGCAGGACTTCGGACTTCTGACCCTCTTCATTTTTTCTGTCCATTTTTTTCCTGTCATCCTCTCGTCGACAACAGAGCAAGAGAAGAATGAAGACAGGAAAACATGAGACAGGAAAATGAGTGGAAGGAATCGGTATTTTTTCTGAACACCAATTCAGAAACCGGGCGAATGGATCGACAGGGCGAGTGTTCAATCCAAGGACGGGGCGGCTGTGAAGGGGGTTGGTCTGAGTGGGTCTCCAGATGACTGATACCTCACATCCCGCGATTCACCGCATCCGGCTGCAAGGTCCGTGGGAGTGGGCGGTGCCAACGCCCCTCTCCACCCAGGCGTGGACTTGGAACCGAGTCCGACTTCCGGATGAGTGGGAGTGGTTGCCGGTGATTGAGGGAGCGGTCTGGTTCCGCCGCCGATTTAATACTCCGACGGGAATCACCCCCACCGACCGGGTTCGCGTGGCGATCACGACGCCCCATCGCCCCAGCTCAGTGATCCTCAACGGGCAGGCATTGTCAGCACTTCCCTCGTTGGCAAGCGACGAGATGCCGGTGATCCGCTACGAGATCACACCTGCCCTGGCCGAACGCAATCTGCTGGAGATCGTCTTCGCCCACGGCATCGTCCCGCCCGGTATCGACGGTGGGATGGGACGGCCCGTGGTGTTGGAGATTGAATCGCTGCCGACCGGGCCGTAGCGTGGGCTTTAGCCCACGCGGGAGTGTTGACTTCCCCAATGTGGGCTAAAGCCCACGCGACTTCGACGGTTTCTACCGCGTGTCATCGCTAATCATATTATTCGTTCCCCCATTCAGCAGCACTCGCCTCGATAACACCGACCCTTTCGTCGCTCGAAACAAACACCCCGACAACCGGCAGTTGTCACACTTCTGAAACTCCACCAGCGTCTCCCCGGAGTCGACGATCAGGCAACTGGTGACGTTACACCACGTACAGCGGTCCAGCAGCAGGGCGGCACCTTTCGCATGCACGTCATTCATGTGCAGACCGGTCAGCGTGCAGTCGTTGCACTCCCGCAGTTCGATGCCGTTCTTGCTCGTGTCTTCTTTCTGGTCCGGGTTGCGGTCGAACAGGTTCGGGCCGATCACCAGGTGCGAGCAATTCTCGGCCAGGATGTTGTGGTCGAAACCCTCCCACAGCGTGTTCCCTTCGATGATGACCCCACGGGTGTTCTGAAGGTGGATGTTCACCTTCACATCACTGAGCACGTTATCCCCGATCACGAACGTCCCGACCATCAGCGGGTTCTCCTTCGAGGCCCCCAGCATCCGGATATTCGCCGAGCCGATCGGCTCGCGTTCATGCTGCAATGTACACCCGGTGATGGCCCCCTCGCGCACCGAACCCCGCCGGCAATCGAGCAGCAGATTCGCTGCCAGCGGGCCATCGCCGACGTTCCCCTCGATGTCACAACCGGTGATTTGCAGGTTGCGAATCTCGCTGGCCCGGCAGACGATTCCCCCCTGGCGGTTGTAGCTGATGTGGCTGTTGGCGATGTTGATCTGGTGCAGGTTGACCGCATCCATCAAGACGCCGATGCCGCGATTGTCGTACAGATGGCACTCGCTGATCTGCACGTTGCGGTTGCGAGTGGTCAGCCGGATGGCATGCGTGACGTTGCGGATCGAAAGGCGGCTGAGCGTGGCCTGCATCGTCCCCGAGAGTTCGATCCCGCCCGCATCGCCATGCTTGCCGACGATTTCGATCCCGTCAATCATCGGCGTCCGCTGACGCTCCCAGACTCCGGTGTGAACGGTCTTGGGGTCAGCTGTGCCGTTGTGCGTTCCGATGATTCGCAGAGCGGGTCCGGCGGCCTCCATTTGCAGCCGCGCGAGCCCATCCCCGATGATTGAAATCGGCCCCGTCTTATCGAGGCGGATCTCGATGGTCTTCGTGATGCGGTACGTTCCCGGTGGGAACTCCAGCGGCTTCAGCGCGGCATCGACGGCTCTCTGAATGGCCACCGTGTCGTCCGCGACGCCGTCGCCCACGGCCCCGAAGTCTTTGATATTCGGGGCGAGGGTGATCTTGGCGGTGGGGGCGGGCAACACGACCTCGTCCGGAGGTGTCGGTTCGACGGCCTGGTCCTTGTCTTGAGCCTGAAGCGAATAGAGCCACACCAAGAAGCACAGCCCGATCGACCGCGCGAGCAGGAACCGCCCCTTGGATGCCACTGAGGAGACCCCCACCCGTGGGGCCGCCGAGACTGGGGTTTTCAACACGATCGCCGTCATCCGGGACTCCCTCCACTGGACCAAATTGTGTGGCACAATCGCCAATGTCGTTACGACCCACATAAGCGTAACTCGGCCAGATCAATCAAGCCAGACCGGGGGAGGAAGAGGGTAGGGTTTCACGAAACAGACTCGGATATTCGAAAAATCCAGTCACCGCACCTCCCCCGGAACACCGAAAACTGACAACTTGCCCGCTGGCAGTCCGCTGGCCCCTGACAGCTGATCTCTGCATCTGCTACCTTGCGACCGGCTCTGAAGGGCGTGCCTTGTCCGTTGAGCCCCGGATCGACTCGCCGGATTCCTCCTCCTTCCCAAGGCCTGACCAATGGCAAAAGCCCAATCACGCTACCCCGCTGCCCTGATCTTCGGGGCTCCCGGTGCGGGCAAAGGGACGCAGGGTGAAATCCTGACGCGTATTCCCGGCTTCTTCCACCTGTCGACTGGGGTCATCTTCCGCAAGCTCGACCCGCAGATGCAGGAGGCCCAGATGATCAAGGAGTTCTGTAAGAAAGGGGAACTCGTCCCGGACGAACTCACCGTGTCGATTTTCCGCAACTGGCTGGAAGGTCGCCGTGCTGCCGATAAGTTCAAGCCGAGAGAGCATCTGCTCCTGCTCGATGGCATCCCCCGCACCGTCAACCAGTGCCAATTGATCGAGCGGTACATCGACGTGAAACTGGTGCTGTACTTCGAGTGCGTCGATCTGGAGGTCATGGTCGACCGCATCCGCCGCCGCGCTGTGCTGGAAGGCCGCCCGGATGACGCCAGCGAGTCGGTGACCCGCAAGCGGCTCGAAACCTTCGAGCGGGAAACGACGCCCGTACTCCAATACTATGGCGAGTCACTCATCAAGCGGATCGATTCGAGCGGCCTCCCCTCCGAGGTGCTGGCCGGCTGCCTGCAACACCTGATCCCGGTGCTGAAGGCGAATTTTGTGTTTGAGTGAGGGGGGTTACGTTCCTTTCGATGGGCCGTCGTGCAGCCATAAAATCAGATCAGCCGCTTTGACGGCCCCATGAGAAGGCTCGCCGAAGCCGAAAGAAGCCGCCGGAGGAGTAAGGGCGACTATCAAGAGGCCCTAGAATCGAGGATCTCACCATGGGTTAGTGAAGATTGCGTGAACCCGTACTGCCGGTAGTCACGTTCAATGTTTTCTATCAGGGATTGGAAGCAACCGATTTGCCACCATGGGGTGATTCAACCAATGCTCCCCAATCAGTTGAACGAATTCAGTCCGCACGAGCTTGGCCCGCTGAATCAGACACAACGCACTTTCTTGCCGAAGATAGATGCCCTCCATGAGTCCGTCATAGAGTGACGACTGGCCAATCAATCGTGGAATGTCAAACAGACGGAAGATGCCTGTACCCACCTTCGGGACAGTGGCCAACTGGAGTTCACCACAGATTTCATCTCGTCGGGCGCTGGTGAGGAAGTGTCTTTCTTGCTTGTCATAAACATCGAAGGCCAGGAAATAGTCCGGCAGCCGAGTGTAATGGATGGAGTGACTCGCGTAACACCACTCGCCAAAGAGAATGAAACGATCCACCAAAGCATCGAACAGCTGTGTTTCGCGGTCGGATAACCAAGCCCACAGCGGAGTGAATTGGTCTTTGATTCCGCGTTGCAACAAATTGCCGCGATTTTGGGCCAGCAGATTCCCGTGCGAGTCGAAGGAGATGCCGAGATTGGCTCCATCGACTTTCTCTTCGACGATCACGGACTGACGCAGGAACGACTCGGCTTCATCGCGTGACAAGACTTTGTCCGCCCTAGCAGGAGTGGTCCCCAGCCAAATCAGATGAGGCGTCGTCGGGAATTTCACAAAGTCTGCACTCATCGCTTCTTCTTTGTCTTGCGTTCCCGGATCGCTTCCAACTCACCACGGCAGAGGAACTCAACCCGGATGCCATGCTTCTTGAGTTGATCCTCCCACCCAAGCCACTTGCTGTCCGCAGCTTCGAGGATCGGCGGCTTTTCTGAGTGAGCATTGGCCGCAGCGACAAACTTTCGGTCGGCTGGATCAAACGCCGCTTCGAGTGCTGCGTCCTGCGGAAACTCATTGAACTTGGTCTTCTCTGCATTCGTGGGCGTAATCGTGACCCATGCAACATGCCTGATATCGCCTTGAACCTCTAGTAGCCATTTCAGGTACGCACTCCCGTAAGTCGGCGATTTGTAGGGTGACAGCTTGTTGTAGTATTCGCTCAAGATGAATTGATCTGAATCCAAAACCACTTGTTCTTTCGCCTGTACTCGTCTCAGACGATCCTCGCACATGGTTCGGCATGCGTCGCTCATCTGCGGTGCCTTGCCATCGGCAACAAGCAGCACATTGGTATCAATGACGATGGCGGTCATTGCCCGACCTCCGCTTGACGAGCTTTCTGACGCCAGCTCGCAGCCGCCGTTGACTTTGCAAACAGATCGCCCATGCTGTCGCCAAAGAACTTGTCCGGCCAGTTGAGGATGTCTCCTTCCTCATTGAATTGCAGCGTTTCGAGTTTCGATTCGTTCCCAGTGGTGTGGGCAAAATATGCAGCCACTTGATCCGTCGAAATCGAATGTTCCTCATCGGCCTCCGCGATTCGACGCTGGAGACGATTTAGGAAATGCTCGGAATGTGTTTCCACAATCAGCTGGATGTTTCGTTCCTTGCTATCCTCACGGGACGTAAGCACGTCAATGAACAAATCGGCGAGGTGTGCCTGCGCTCGCGGGTGCAGATGAAGTTCCGGCTGTTCAATGAAGAGGATCGAACCTGCAGGCGCATAGAAGCACTGCACAATCACTGGAAGAACCTGCGAAATCCCAAATCCCACATCGGGAAGGTCCACGAACAGCGATGAGCCGGGCGTTCTGACCTTCACCTCATATTCTTTGCGATTGTCAGAAATCTGCTGTACCTTGAATTCATCAATTAACTCCAGTTGCTGGAGCTTCTCCGCGATAAACTGCTGGAACGGTCGCCTTCGTTTATTTTTCCCAGCGTTGAGTTGCCGTCCTTTGGCAGCTAACAATGCACTGATCGTGTTCTCGCCGGAATAGCCGACACTCTCTGGTTCACCGCCCGCCCAGTTATAGAGTCGCTCGCCCTTGGATCGCAGCGGCCCGAGATAGCTTACTGACCGCAGTAGCCGTTCCATTTGAAGGCTGAAATCCTGCACGAAGTCGGCATTCTGGTAATAGGCTAGGATTTGTTCCGGGAAACCGTAGAACTTTGTGGGGGAGCCTAGCGGCCACCTGCGACCTGGGTTGCGGGTGAGTACATATGGACTAGCTTTAAGCTTGTGCTCGACCTTAGCGCCCGGCGTGCGTTCGACCGAGACCCGCATCGTTTCGACATCATCCTTCTTAAGTTGGTACTCGAATCGATTCACTACTGGAGTCGCATGCTTCTCTCCGACCGTCCCGATTTCCGCTTCAAAACGCATCTGGTCGCCAGAGCAAGCAAACTTTGAGCGAGGGTCTTTCACCGTGAGCGGCTTTGGCAGTCCCCACTCAAAACTGAACTCCAACTTATTCTTCGGGTCGCGGCCAAAGACCAATTCCTCGAATGATCCCAAATTCACTGGCGTGTTCACGTCGCCGGGGAAGATGACCATCTTACGGTCCGACGAATCCACAGTCTGTTTAAGCATCAATAGGAACTGCTCGATACTACTCTTGCCGGAACTGTTCGTGCCAAAAAAGACGGTCAGCGGTGCCATCCGGATCGAAGTCGTGTCTTTCCAGCCTTTGAAGTTTTTCAGTTGGAGATGAGTGAGCATCTTGATCGACTCGCAGAGTGTTCCCAGTCGCTTTGCTGTGGTGGGTAGCTGTCAGCACAAGGGGGTCGTCCGACAACCAGACTGCAAAGTTCAAAAGGAGTTCTACTCAATCTGTCGTCCCACTGCCACAACATGCTGTTCGCGTGAAATCCGCGAGATTTGCACTTGGTCGTGCCTCAATGCCGTCCGACGTGGCAGTGCCCGCGAATGCTGCTACAGTGTTGGTCCTGTGGCTGGCCGAGTGGTCGGTCCCCTGCACACTTCCGTTGGTGGTCCTCGTGCCAACTCGCATTGATCTAACGTTTTCCGCTCTGCGTGCTGCTGGCCAGATGGCGTTCATGCCGTTTGTGACTGCGGGCGATCCCGACATGCCCACGACGGGGGCGTTGATTCGCGAACTGGCCTCGCGCGGGGTGGACCTGATTGAGGTCGGGTTCCCGTATAGCGACCCGATCGCCGACGGGCCGGTGATCCAGTCGTCGTACACGCGGGCCTTGAATAAGAAGCTGACCGTTCAGCAGATCTTTCACGAGATCGCGTCGCTCGACACCGCGAATCTGCCGCCGTTGGTGGCGATGGTGTCGTATGCCATCGTCTTCCGCATGGGGACTGTTAAGTTCGTTCAGCAAGCCAAAGAGGCCGGGTTCGCGGGGTTCATCATCCCCGATCTGCCGGGGGATGAGGCCGGTGAGATGCACGCCCTCGTGACGGGTGCCGGGCTCGACCTGATTCAACTCGTCGCTCCCACGACCCCGCCCGAACGAGTCCGCCAGATCGTCCAGCACAGCTCCGGCTTCGTCTACTGCATCGCGGTCGCGGGCACGACCGGGGTGCGGGAGTCACTCGCCGCCCCGCTGGTCGAGCAACTCACTTGGCTCAAGCGGGAAACGAACCTCCCACTGGCGGTCGGGTTCGGACTGAGCAAGCCGGAACAGCTGGAGCCGATCAAGGGCTTGGCCGATGGAGCCATCGTCGGGTCGGCGATTGTGCGGCACCTGGAGGCACTGTCCCATCCGGGAGCGAATGTGGCCGACGTGCTGCGCCGGACGGGCGAGTACGCGGCGACGATGGTGGCGGCCGCTCATGGGTGAAACTCGAAGCACGAAATCCGAAACTCGAAACGGACATCGTACAAACCCCATTTCAAACCGGGATCGCTGCGGATGTTCTCGTCTTCTGATCTGTGTCAATCTGTGAAATCTGTGTACCAGCACTCTGGCTTCTTCGTATAGAGACCAGAAAGTTTTGGACACAGATTGCACAGATCAACACAGATTAGGAATCAGATGAGTCCCGGTGACATCGCTTGATGGCCGTGTTGATTTTCCTTCCCCCTCCTCTGACTCCACTCCACGATGCCTTCCAACTACCCGATCAAGCCCGCCGAACCTCTCGACCCTTCGATCACTTCGATCCAGCCGGGGGGCGGGGATGTGATGGAGGTCGAACTGGCGTGGGGGCGAGTGCGGCGGTGGTACTTGAAGACGTTCCGCAAGAGCTACGTCGAGGAGATGGCCCGCGTGCGGCGCGGGACCACGAACACCGCCCCGCATGAGGTGCTCGACCCTCGCGACATGAAGTATTACCGCAACCTCGGCGGGTACTCGTGGGACCGCAAGGACGACCCGTTCGCCTGGCGGGACAACATCCCGTTCGCTCGGCCCGGACTGGCGGAACTGTTGATCTATTCATTCCTCACGTTCGGCTGGGCGGGGATTACGGCTTTTGTACTGGTGCGGTTCCCCTATTCCCCCTGGCTCGGGATTTTGGGGTGGCTACTGGTCGCAACACTGACGGTGATCGGGTTACTCATCGTGTGGTTCTTCCGCAATCCGCAGCGACGAATCCCCGAGGGGGACCATTTGGTCGTCTCGCCCGCTGATGGCAAGCTCGTCTTGATCGAGCGCGTCGCACACGATGACTACATCGGCGGCCCAGCTGTGAAGTTCGGGATCTTCCTGTCGATCTTCAACGTGCATACGAACCGCACGCCGATCGCCAGCCGCGTGGTGAAGATCGCCTACTTCAAGGGAAAGTACCTTAATGCCCTCAAGCCCGAATCGGCGAAGGTCAACGAGAAACTCGAACTGAGCATCCAGGGAACGCAGGCCCCCTTCCGTCCGATGATCGTCCGCCAGATCGCCGGAGCCATCGCCCGCCGCATCGTCTGCTGGGTCCGGCCCGGCGAAGAACAGCTGAGCGGGAGCCTGTTCGGGATGATCAAGTTCGGTTCGCGAACGGAACTGGTCCTGCCGGATGAGCCGGGTCTGGAGATCGTGGCGAAGCTCGGGGATGCGGTGCAGGGCGGATCGACGATCCTGGCCAAGTATACGGAGTAGTTGTCAGTCGTCAGTCACGAGTTATCAGTCAGCCGAAGAAGCGTCATCCACATCCATCAGGGACTCATCCCAGTGGCAGTCCATCGCCAGCCACAGGGCGCGCGTGTGTCGAAACGCCAGCGCCGGAAAGACACAGCAGAACCCAGCCAACGGAAAGGCCAGTTGGGTGTTCGTCCAGCGGAAGCCGACGTGCAGCACGACGTAGAGGATAATGATCGAGAGGCCCGTCAGGCCGTAGTTGATGTAGATCGAACCGAGGAAATAGCCCGGCTCGCGCTCGTACTTCAAGTGGCAATGGGGGCAGCGTTCCAGCGTCGAAAACGGTCCGCTGAACATGTTCCCCTGACCACAGCGGGGGCACTTGAGTCGCAAGGCCCGGCCCATGAGCGTCCCCCAAGGAACAGTCGGGTGTCGACGCGGGACGGGGGGCTGGTCGCTCATTGATGGAGTGCTGTCGAGTATGAGCGTTGAGAAAATCCCACCGGTTGCAACCGATGGGATTTCGTGAAACGAGCCACTACCCGCGGAAGGTCGTGAAGATCAACGACACATTCTGGCCACCGAACCCGAAGCTGTTGGACAGTGTGGTCTCGACTTTGCCTTCGCGCACATGATTCGGGACGTAGTCGAGATCGCAATCCGGATCGGGATTCACATAGTTGATCGTGGGCGGCAGCAGGCCGTCCCGCATCGACATCAGACACACAATCGCCTCGGCACTGCCCGCAGCTGCGATGAGATGGCCCATCATGCTCTTAGTGCTGGAGACGGGGGTTTTGTAGGCGGCGGATTCGAGGGCCTGCTTGATGGCGCGGGTCTCGACCTTGTCATTGACGGCGGTACTCGTGCCGTGGGCGTTGACGTAGTCGATCTGGTCGTAGTTGAGTCCGGCGTCCTTGAGTGCCAGGCGGATGCAGGCAGTGGCTCCGCGTCCCTCGGGATGGATGTCGGTGATGCGGTAGGCGTCGGCGGTCGAACCGTAGCCCGCGACCTCGCCGAAGATCTGGGCCCCGCGCTGCTTGGCGTGTTCCAGCTCCTCCAGGATCAGCATGGCCGCACCCTCGCCGAGGACGAATCCATCGCGGTCGCGGTCAAAGGGACGGGAGGCCTGCTGCGGGTGGTCGTTGTTCGTCGACAGCGCGGTGAGCAGGTTAAACCCCGTCAGGCCGAACGGATGGATCATGCTGTGAGCCCCGCCCGAGAGCATGATGTCAGCTTCGCCTTGGCGGATGATCTCGGAGGCTTCGCCGATCGCCTGGCTGCTGGCAGCACATGCGGTGAGGCAGTTCAGGTTTGGCCCCTGGGCATTGAAGAGGCTGGCGAGATGGCCCGCCGGCATGTTCGGCTCCTGCTCCATCTCCTCATTGGCATTCAGGTACTGCAAGCCGTACTTCGTGAACTGCTCCATGTCGAACGCGCCATCACGCTGAGCCAGCGCGATCAGCCGCATGAACAGGTAGAAATCTTGCTGACCTTCCCCGGCCCCCAGATAAACGCCAAACCGAGTCGGGTCCGACAGATCGCCAATGCCCGACTGCTGGACGGCCTGCACAGCGGCCCCGATGGCGTAGCGGATATTCCGCCCCGTGTGCTGAAAGCGGGCGGTATCGTCGACGTATTCGGCGAGGTCAAAGCCTTTGACCTCAGCGGCGAACTTGGTGGGGAAGTGGGAGGCATCAAAGTGGGTGATACGGTCAATCCCACTGGTGCCTTTTTGCAGAGCACTCCACATCGTGTCGACCGACTTGCCGATGGGCGTAACGCAGCCCATTCCCGTGACAACAACTCGACGCCGCATGGTCATGTTCCGATCCGAATCGAACAGATTTTCCCCACTCTCCAGCGGAGGGTGAGAGTGATCTGGGCACTCCGGCAGTCCGGAGCGAACCTCGACTCTATTCTAGCCGAACGCAGGATGCAAGAAGAGGCCCACCGGCCTCCATTTCGCGGTTGGCGAGTTTGTCACTTTGACTCTGGCAGGGATGTCTCACACAAAGGCACAAAGGCACAAAGTGAAGTCTATCGATCACCGGATGGAGCGAATTGATCCCCTCTTCGTGCCTTGGTGCCTTGGTGTGAGAATCCTCTTTCAATGGCATTTCGCCGCAGTGTGACACACTGGCCAGCCGGGGGGGTGAGCCGCGCTGCTCAACTGCAGCGCCGGGTCCACAATCTCGCGGGAGAGGAACAGTCCCTCGACGAACTCGTCTCAGCCCAGCCGCTCTTAGAGCAGATTCAGAAGTGGTTATCAGGAAAGGCAGACAGGAATGTCTGCTCCACTGGTCAGTGGCACAGACATTCCTGTCTGTGCGAACTGAAGACAGATTCTGAAACCGCTCGAGTGTGCTGGGGGTGCGACTGCTGCACATGAAACTCGTCGCTCGCGCCACTCCCGATCGACCCGCCTGTGAGGTCGTACCGCCGCGCTGGATCGACGGGCTCCGCACCATCCTGAAACGCCCACGCCCCCTCGACACCGTCCGCGACTACTTCCGCGCCCTGGCCAGCCTGGGCGGCTTCCTCGGTCGCAAGTGCGACGGCGAACCCAGCTGGCAAACCCTCTAACGCGGCCTCGAAACCCTCCTCCCCTGCCTTCGCGCCCTTGATTCAACTCCACTACGATGTGGGTAAAGATGAGGGCTGCGCCCTG
>JAYSUV010000156.1:0-16801 GCA_043718945.1 Planctomycetota bacterium | reverse complement strand
TCGCTCCCGGCTTTGCCCTTGACTGCCGATCCGAAACGAAGTTTGGTTGCAGTAACGGTTGCAGTAACCAGCGGGAAAACGAGTCACAAGCTGTCACTGCCCGTCATTCAAACGGCGGTAGACTCCGCGATGGGATTCACTGCCGACGATGCTGAAAACCAAGTGAAATCACTGAAAAGCTCTCCATTCTCCGGGTTTTCGAGCCATGGAGACAAAAAGCGGGCGAAGGGATTCGAACCCTCGACATACAGCTTGGGAAGCTGTCACTCTACCAACTGAGTTACGCCCGCGACCGGTAAAGCGTATTATGCTCAGTCCCGGCGAGGCGTTGCAAGCTCGCCGGTGCCGAGATTGGCGAGTGTTCTCAGGAGTTCCACTGCATGGCGTCCCCCGTAGATCTGTCCGCTCTGCATCGCCACCACCTCGCCTTGAAGAGTGTTCAGGACGAGTTGGCGCGTGGACCTCGGCAGGTCCGGGCGCGAGACAATCAGCTGGGCCAGCTCGATGCGGATCGCAAGGCCAAGGAAGAGGAACTCAAGCAGACCCGCGCGGCCACAGACCGGAAAAACCTCGATCTGAAGAGTAGCGAAGCCAAGCTCAAGGATCTCGACCGCAAGCAGAATGAAGCCGCCTCGAACCGCGAATTCGACATTCTGCGAGGTCAAATCGCCGCTGACAAGGCGTCCAACGCTGTGTTGCAGGACGAGATCCTGGAGTTCCTCGACAAGGTTGATCGGATTCAGGCCGAGATTGTCGGAATCGGAGAACGCCGGGTCAAACTCGAAGCCGAACGCCATCAGTTTGCCGCTCAGTTCGAAAAACGCTCCGTCGAACTTCGGAAGCAGGAGATCGAACTCAAGACCCATGTGACCACCGCTGAATCCGCGATTCCCGAAACAATCAAGGCCCACTACCGCCGACTGGTCGATGCCTATGGAGCCGACGGGATGGCCGCCATCGACAACGGCATGTGTACCCATTGCTACGTCAGTCTGACCCCGCAGATCGCGGTGCAGATCGATACGGGAACTCCGACGTTCTGCTCGTCTTGCGACCGGTTGCTGTACTCCACGAAGTAGCCGGTCGAACTTGCGGTGGCCGGGCGGTCCACAGGGACAGTCCTCCATTTCGGCAGTCGTTGGTACAATTGCGTCGGAGGAATCGCCATGCCCCTGACCACCGCACATTTACTAGACCTCGAAGAAGCCGGGTTGTGGCCCGACTTTCACTCGACTTTTATCAACTACTGGCGAGAGGCACTGGCTGAGGCGCTGCCCCGCGAGTACGAGGCGCGGGTCGGGGAGCAAGTCAATCTGTACGAGTACGAGGAGCCAGTCCGGCGGTTTGGGCCGGATGTCGCCCTGCTCGTCCGACCGGGGGAGGCGTCACCCTTTCGACGCTCTGAACCTGCACCTCGGGACGCGGGGGGCGTGGCGCTGCTCGAACCAGTCACTATCCCGCTGGCGGAGATTCACGAAGAGGTTCGGCAACCGTTTCTGGAGATCATTCACCGGTCTGATCGGTCGTTAGTCACGGTGCTGGAGTTGCTCTCCCCATCCAACAAAGCGGAGCCGGGACGGGCGCGGTATCTCGCCAAGCGGCAGTCGCTGTTGGAGTCCCCGGTGCATCTCGTGGAGCTGGACTTCTTGCAAGGGGGCAAACGCTTGCCGTTCGGAGCCCCGCTGCCCGTGGGGGACTTCTATTGCCTGATCTCTCGGCTGGAGTTGCGATACACCTGCCAAGTCTACACCGGACGCTATGGCGATACATTCCCTCACTGGCCAGTCCCGTTGCGGGCACCCGATCCGGACCTGAGTCTCGACTACCAGGCGCTGTTTGAATTGACGTTCACTCGCGGTCGCTACGAGCGCAGCCTTGATCGAGGTTGAGTGCGTATTTCGCTCCGGCAAAGAACGTCCTTTCGCGGAGCGAAAGGCGACACTGGCGGACCCTTCATCCTAACACGCGTCGTCTCTTGAACTCCGATCTCGGCAGACTGTCGGCTGGCACCGGAATCAGCTCTGGTGAGAAGGCCAGGCGGTCGGTGATCTTGCGGGTCATGCGATCCATCAGTTGGTCGAGAGACTTTCTGTTTTGAGAGATCCCCGGAGTGGCTTCGAATTCGATTTGCAGCTGAAGCATCTCTTGTCGGGTGACGACGGCCAGACGGAATTCGGTCACTTCAGAGAATTCACGAAGGACAGCTTCCACACTGCTGGGGAAGACATTGTTGCCACGGATGACCAGCATGTCGTCGGAGCGACCCAAGACGCCGCCCTCCAATCGCAGTTGGCCAGCCCCACCGTTTCCGATCTCGAGTGCTGCCCGAACGAGGTCGCCTGTCCGGTAGCGCAAGACCGGCTGTCCCCAGCGTCCGAGGTTGGTCATCACCAGTTCACCAATCTCACCGGGAGTCGCGGGGGCCCCGGTGGCGGGGTCAACGATCTCCGCGATCGACTCGGTCTCCAAGATGAGCAAGCTGCCGGGAGCGTTCTCCGGCTCGATACCGAGTGAGCCCAGGTCGGTCATCCCCCAGTGGTCAAACACGCGCGCTCCCCACTCGGCTTCGATCCGCGACCGAATCCCCGGCACTGCACCACCCGGTTCGCCCGCGACGATGAGGGCCCGCACCGCAGAACCCGCCAGATCAATCCCCTCGGTCTTGGCGACCTCAGCGAGTCGCAAGGCGTATGTCGGAGTGCAACACACGACCGTACACGCATGCTCGACGATCTGCCGCAACCGGGTCTCGCTGCTCAGCCCGCCCATTGCCAGACAGAGATTCCCCTGCCGCACCGCCCCTTCAAACGCTGCCCAGAACCCGATGAACGGCCCGAACGAAAACGGAAACGCGAGGATGTCCTCGGGCCGCAACCCGACGTGCCGGTAGATCTGCCCCCAGCACTCCATGAACCAGTTCCAGCTCTCCTTCGTGTCGAGCCAGTACATCGGTCGACCGGTCGTGCCAGAGGTCTGATGCAGCCTCGTATACCGCGTCACCGGATAGGTGAGGTTCGACCCATACCGGGGATGAGCTGACTGGTCCGCGACGAGGTCCGCTTTCGTCAGCAGCGGAAGTGTCTGCCATTGAGAGAGTGATGCGACCTCGCCCTGGCCCAGCCCCGCTGCGGTGAGACGAGTCGACCAGAATGGGTTCCTGCCCCGCAGTTCGTCGAGCATCTGGTTGAGACGCTGAAGCTGATTCGGGAGCAGTTCGGATTGATACACACACGTCTCCTGGATGGTGGGATGTCAGCGGGGATTATTCCAGAACGGGTATCCTCGGGCAATTCGCCTGTAGCTCACGTCGCTCCGCGACTGAAATTCCAGGAGTGGCGTCGGGTGAGACTGGCGGTATGCGAGTCGCGGAGCGACATCGCCTACGTGGTTGCTGTCAACTGTGGTGCGTATGATGCCCGCCGACTTCCCTCACCCTCCGAGAGACTGCCTGCCCATGTCCGCTTCGCCCTTGCGTCTGGCTGAAATTATTGCTGTCGGGGCCGAGCTGACCTCGGGGGCCAAGCTGAATACGAACTCGCAGTGGCTCAGCGTTCAGCTCTCCGATCAGGGGATCGTGACGGGGTGGCATACGACGATTACGGACGATCTGGCGATCAATGTGGCGGCGTTGAAGCTGGCGGTGGAGCGGGCCGATCTAGTGGTCATCACCGGGGGTTTGGGGCCGACGCTGGATGACCTGACGCGGGAAGCCATGGCTCAACTGATCGGGGAGGAACTGGTCCTCGATCCGGCGTCACTGGAGTTCATTGAGGGCTACTTCTTGAAACGTGGCCGACCAATGCCAGAGCGGAACCGGATCCAGGCCTACTTCCCGCGCAGTGGTCAGCCGCTGGCGAATCCAGTGGGGACTGCTCCCGGTGTGTGGCTGGCGGTGCCGCGCACGGGTCGGGCCGCGTGTTTGATTGCCGCCTTGCCCGGTGTGCCGAGCGAGATGTACCGCATGTTCCATGACCAGGTCGTGCCACGACTGCCGGGGCAGGACCGCGTGATCCTCAAGACACGGATCAACTGCTTCGGCTGCGGCGAGTCGCAGGCGGAAGAACTGCTCGGCGATTTGACCGCGCGCGACCGCGACCCCGAGGTCGGCATCACTGCTCACGATGCGACCATCACGCTGCGGATCATCGCCCACGGGAACACGGCCGAGGACTGTCGGGCGAAGATCGCGCTCACCGATCGGTTGATCCGCGAGCGACTGGGAAAGTTCGTGTATGGGGTCGAGGACGAAGAACTCGAGCATGTCGTCTCGCGCGAGCTGGAAGCTGCGGGGCAGACGGTGGTGACGATCGAGACCGGGACAGCGGGGGACTTGGCGGAGCGGTGGATCGATGCGGATTCGACGTGTTACCTCGGCGGTGAAGTATGGCCCGCGTCGCGCTGGCAGACGAGCGGTCCGATCGACGCTCAGACTCGCAAGGTAGCACGAGACGCTCGCGAGCGCATGAGTGCCGATTTCGCTCTCGTGGTCTCGCCGTTTCCTCCACTGCCCAAGACACTCAACGCCGTTCCGGTCGAGGCTTGGGTCGCTCTGGCGACGCCGCAAGAAGTGCTCGAAGAGCGGGTCGTCCTCTCCGGCAACCCCGCCATCCAACGCAGCCGCACCGCCAAAGTGGCGAGCGACTTGTTGCGGCATCACCTCACCGGGAGAACGAGCCGATGACCACACCGCTTGACCCCCTCTCCCTGATCCGACCCCGTCGCAAAATACTCGGCATGTCGGCGGTGCTGCTGCCGTTTCTCTCGACCGGTGAGATCGATTGGGGCTCACTTCGTAGTCAGGTGGCCCGCACCGCTTCGTATGGTCTGGTTCCCGCTGTGAACATGGACACCGGGTACGCGAACCTGATTGACGATGCGACGCGGCGGAGAGTGCTGACCGCCACACGCCAGGTTCTGGGCAACGGCCCGTTCGTGGCCGGAGCCTTTGTCGGTGACACCCCCGGCAGCCGATTCGATCTCGACACCTATGCACAGCAGATGGAGTGGATCAGCGAGGCCGGGGCCACGCCGGTGATCTTCCAATCGTATGGTCTGACCGGGCAGGGGGACGAAGAGATTGTCGCCGCGTATCGCCAGATCGGTCAGCGCTGCGACCAGTTCATCGGGTTCGAACTTGGCACGATGTTCGCCCCGTTTGGCCGCATTTACTCACTCGATCTCTATCGCGGACTGATGGGCATCCCGCAGTGCCTGGGGGCCAAGCACTCCTCGCTCAGCCGACAATTGGAGTGGGAGCGGCTCGTGCTGCGAGATCAGGTGCGACCCAATTTTCGCGTCCTCACCGGCAACGATCTGGCCATCGACATGGTGATGTACGGCAGTGACTATCTACTCGGACTCAGTGCCTTCGCCCCGGACTTGTTCGCTCAGCGGGATGCGTGGTGGGAGTCGGGCGATTCGCGGTTCTATGAACTCAACGACAAGTTGCAGTACCTCGGGTGCCTGGCGTTTCGCGATCCGGTCCCGGCCTATAAGCACTCAGCTGCGATGTTCTTGAAACTGAGGGGGTGGATTGAGACCGATCTGACGCACCCGCAGAGTCCCACTCGCCCGGAGAGTGACCGGGAGATTTTGAGGGGGATTGTGCAGCAACTGGGGATCTCCCCAGTCAGACACAAGTGAGCGCTGCGCGGTCGGGCCGTTGGCTCTCGCCAGGTAGAGTTCAGTCCGATTTGACCACTTGTCCGGTGCCAGAAAAATGCCATTCTACCGTTGCCAGATTGAGTCGCCGCTCTCGAATGAAGCCGTACTACTTCGCGTTCGAGGCATGGTGCGTAAAACTCCGGGCTTGATCCAGTCGATCAAAGAGTCTTTTAGGAGCCACACAGAATCATCCCCTCCTTTCATCGGGACCGTTGTCGGAAAGACATTTCAAATACAGAGAGACATTCGCTATCGCAACTCGTTCTTGCCCAGAATTCGTGGCTCCGTCGTACCATTATCAAGTGGTTCAACGGTATTCCTGACGATGCATCTTCATCCGGTTGTCTTTGTTTTCATGCTGTTCTGGCATGTGCCTGTCGGTTTCGTCGCATTTCTTGTCCTCAAGTCCCCACAGAGCAGCTTCCGAACCGTGTGCGTTCCGGTTGGGATGTTTTTCTTTGGCATAGTCCTCACTGCGTCAGGCTTCTATCCGGAGGCCGTCAAGGCCCGACGTTTGTTGGAGCAAGGTCTGGAGAACACCACCCGACTGTGATTCGATTCACACAACAGGAGTGGTTGTTTCCGCAGTCCGATTTCCCCCTCGACGCTTCTCTGGATCGTAGAAAAGCTCTGGGTTTAATCCGATCAAGCTGGGACACATCCCATATTCTTCGAACACTGATAGAATCTTCGCTGCGGTTATCTCTCCAGCGAGGGAGGCCGAGGATGAAGGAACCCATCGTGAACAAGCTGATCTCCATCTGCCAGAGTTTCTCTTCCTCCCGGCGATCGCTGCTGGCTCAGCTCATCCTCTGCATGATGATGCTACTGGGCGGGGTGGCCACGCTGGCCCATGCACAGGCTGCGGATGTCGAGGCACTCGAAGAGGAAGCCTTCAAGGCGGCGACCGCGATCGCCGACCCCTCGATCGTACAGATCCAGACCATCGGCGGGCTCGATGTCGTCGGTGAGCTGATCGCGGGGACCGGGCCGACGACGGGTGTCGTCGTCTCAACCGATGGGGAGATCATCACCAGTTCGTTCAACTTCGCGTCGAAGCCCAGTTCGATCATCGTGACTCTCTCGGACGGGCGAAAGTTCCCGGCGGATGTCGTCGCCTCCGATCTGGTGCGGCAGGTCACGCTGATCAAGATCAAGCAGACCGGCCTGACCCCGCTGGTCCCCGCTCCTCGCAAGGAGCTGCAGGTCGGGCAGTGGACGATCGCGCTGGGGCGGACCTATGACGTGTCGTTCCCGAATCTGTCGGTGGGGATCCTCAGTGCCCTCAACCGCATCTGGGGCAAGGCGGTCCAGACCGATGCCAAGATTTCGCCCGCCAACTACGGTGGTCCGCTGATCGATCTGCAAGGTCGCGGCATCGGCATCCTGGTGCCGATGTCGCCGCAAGGGGACGACGAAGCGGCGGGGGTCGAGTGGTACGACGCGGGGATCGGGTTCGCGGTGCCGCTCGAAGAGATCCTGCTGCAGCTCGACACGCTGCGGAAGGGCGAGAACATCCGCCCCGGTCGCATGGGGGTGATGTTCGCCGACAAGGGGCCGGTCTCGGGAGCCGCCATCGCGGGCGAGGTGCGACCGAACTCCCCCGCCGAGAAGGCCGGGCTCAAGGCGGGCGACCTCATTACCCAGGCCAACGGAAAACCGATCGCCAGCATTCCGCAACTCAAGACGATCCTCGGTCCACTGGCAGCTGGGAGCGAACTGAAACTGGTGGTGAAGCGGGATGACAAGGAGCTGCCGCTGTCACTGACCTTGGCGGCGGAGATCGCGCCGCTGGAACTGCCCATGCTAGGGGTACTCCCCGCGCGAACGGTGGCCAAGGACGCGAAGGGAGTCACGCTGCGGCATGTCTTCGCCGACTCGCCAGCGGCTCAAGCCAAGCTGGTCGCGGGAGACATCATCGAGACATTCAACGGGACGGAGATTACCTCGACGACTCAGTTGTCCGGGCTCGTCGAGGCACTGCGGGTTGGTGCCTCCACCAAGGTCACCGTCCGCCGGAAAGCAGGAGCTACCGAAGAAGTCACACTGGAACTGGCCGTCCTGACCCCCACAGCTCCTCTCGATCTTGCTGCGGACACGGGACCAGTTGCGGAGAAGGAGAAAGTTCCCGCCAAGACGGGCCGCCTCGACGAGACACTCCCCGGCACCGAGGGCCGCAAGTACTGGGTCTACGTCCCAGAGACCTCACAGCCGAAGGAATACGGTCTGGTCGTCTGGATTCACCCCGAAGGCCGCACCGGAGAAGCCGAACAGCTGAAGCTCTGGCGGAGTGCGTGTGAGGAACGCGGGCTGATCTTCGCGGGTCTGCTGGCCGATGGCAGCTGGTCGGGCGGAGATGGCCCGTTGCTGAAAGCCATGCTGGAACGACTGATGGCGAAGTATGCGATCGATCGCCAGCGCGTGGTCATCATGGGTGAGCAAGAGGGAGGCGAGTTCGCCTTGCTCGCCGCGCTGAAGCTGAAAGACGAGTTCCGGGCTGGGATCGCGATTGACTCCGGCTTGGGAGTGGCTCCTCCGGACAACGATGTTGGGAAGCGGCAGCAATTCGTCATCCTGCCCCGTGTCGGCTCCTCCCGGTTGCGGGCGACGAAGAACACTTTGAAGAACTTCAATGAGAAGAAGCTGCCGACGCTAGAGCTGGCCGCTCCGGAGGGCGATGGTCTGGATGAGGCAACGGTCCAGCAGTTGGTGCTGTGGATTGATTCGCTGGACCGGATGTGATGTTCTGTTCGGTATGGAATTTGTGAGGCGAACCTCGTAGCTCATGTCGCTCCGCGACTGAGATCCCAATTGCAGGCGGTCTGCTCCTGTGGGTGAAATGCGAGTCGCGGAGCGACATCGCCTACGAATCGGATGGACATTCCCGACGCCACGCGAGTCACCTACTCCCCGATCGAATTGCATGCTCTTTCCGGTTCGTGCATACTTCTCCACAGACATCCGTGAGGCATGCAGCCCCTGGGTTTGACCCGTGGTGCTGCCCTAACAGCGAAGGGCACATGATGGCACGTTACGAAGACGACGACGATGAGGACGATCGTCCACGGCGGAAGAAGGGGAAGAGCAGCAGCAGTGGGATGTCGACGGGGACCATCCTGTTGATTGTGGGCGGTGTGCTATTTGGGTTTCTCATCGTTTGTGGCGGCATTGGGACCGCGCTCATGCTGCCCGCTGTGCAGCAGGCCCGCGAGGCCGCGCGGCGGTCGCAAGATAAGAACAACCTGAAGCAGATTGGGTTGGCGATGCACAATTATCATGACGTGTACAACTTGCTTCCTCCCGGTGGGATCGTCCGGGAAGATGGCACCGAGATGATGAGCTGGGCGGCGAGTATGCTTCCGTTCCTGGATCAGGCTCCGCTCTACACCCGGATCAACGCTGACTTCGGGTGGAAGAGCCCTCAGAATCAGGCGATCTTTTCGCAATCGATCGTCACATTGACAAATCCTGGGATCACGGAGCCGACCGGCCCGGGAGCCTGCCACTATGCCGGGAACTCGCACCTGTTTGAGATCAACAAGTGCTGGAGGTTCCGGGACGTTACGGATGGATTGTCCAACACGATCGCTTTCGGAGATGTCTCCGCCGGCTTTAAACAGTGGGGAGACCCGACCAACGTCCGCGATCCCGGCTTGGGAATTGGCAAGGCCCCCGACAAGTTCGGCAGCCCCTATCGCGGGGGAACCCACTTTCTAATGACGGATGGAGCGGTGCGGTTCGTGTCCGAGACGGTCGACCCCAGCGTTCTCAAGGCATTAGCCACGCCCAATGGCGGCGAGCAGGTCGGGGAGTTCTAGGCCGACCGCTGCCACGTCGCTCGGAACCGACCGGCCTACTTCGGCAGACTGCCCGCGAGGATTTCGGCGGGCGTGAACACCTCAATGCCCGTGAACCGCTCAAAGTCGGGCTTGTTGAATGTCAGCAGATTCGTCAGCCCGTGCCGCAACATGGCGGCAGCGATGCGGGCATCATGGGCGACTTTGCCCTTGATGGAATGAGTGGCCACAAGTTCGTGCCAGCGGGTGAACACGCCACGTTCGTCTTTGAGGAGCGAATAGTCGTCTAGCAAGGCCAGTAGCAATCTGTCGACTTCGGAGGGAGCCAGTCCGAGACCGTTCACGGGGATTGGTCGTGTCGCCACGACCCAATACTCATAGAGAATCTGCGGCACGAGACACAACTCGAATCCCGTTTCCTCCAACAGCAACAGGACTGAGTGAGCTTCCGATTGTTGCGGGTTGGATGCTTGGGCGAGGCGCAACAGGACGTTCGCGTCGACGAGGATCTTCATTCACCCCGACCCTCATAAATCGATTCCCGGCTGTCGTCGACCGGATGGTCCAACACGGGATGACGCGCGATCCAAGCGTCAAGACGTTCAGCAAATGTACCTCGTCTGGTAGCACGCTTCTTGCGAGTCTCGACCTCGTCGGCCAAGCTCTCGGTCACGAGGTCTTTGACATAGGTGTCGACATCGCGACCGTGGGCGGCGGCTTGCTGCTGCAGGGCTTGCTCATACTCGGCGGGCAAGTTGAGTTGAATGTTCATGCGGAGTCTCCTCGACTTCGATTCATTCTACCGCCGTCGACGAGAATGGTCATCCTCTGGATTTCCAATGACTTGCGGGCGCGTGCCAGATGACTCGATCTGGTGGTCGGAAATGCTCCGCTTCGAAGACTCCGCGTCGCAGCTCAACGGGAGAGTGGTCTGACATCTCCTACGCCGACCGCTGCCAAGTCGCCCGGAACCTTCCGCGCAGAGCGTCCCACAGCGCTCCGGTCGTCGTCGTGTTAAGCGACACGAACATCAGCGGCAGTCCGAACAGCGACGACTTCTTCCCCTGCCGCTGGAAGAGATATCCGACCCCCGCAGCTGCGTAGAAGCAGAACTGCAAAGTCAGCATGAAGCAGTACAGCGGCTGTCCCGCAAGGGCGATGTTCGTCCCAGCGGCGACGAGCAGTAGTGCTGGCGAACAGAGGCGCGCGATCTTGTGCGACAAGAACTCGATCCAGATCGGGTTCTTCCACGGCAGCAACCAGCGCGGCTGATTGATGATGAGTTGAGCCGCCCCGGCGATCGTGCGGCGCTTACGGACCGACTCCTGCTGCGTCGACTGAGACGGCGTGTCGTAGGCGATCGCCCCCGGCTCGATCAGGCAGCGGTAGCCCTGCTCGATGGCCTGCATCGGGATCACAACATCATCGAGCAGCGTCTGCTCGGGAATTGGTCGGAAGAGCGACTTGCGGATCGCGTACAAAGCCCCCGTGGCTCCCGGCACCGAACGGAATCGCGACTCGCTTTTGCGGATGAACTTCTCGTACTTCCAGTAGGCTCCGATCCCCTCGGCAGCTGTGCTGTCGGCGTTTTCGGAGCGGAAGACGAGTTCTCCGGAGACGACGCCGACGCGCTCATCGGCGAAGCAGGCGGCGAGTCGGGAGAGGGCGGAGGGTTCGAGGGCCTGCCGGGCGTCCATGAGCATCACGAGTTCGGTCCGGCACTGCGGCACCAGATCGTTGAGTACAGCGGGCTTGCCGCGCCGCTCCTCGAAGGCCACCAGACGAACTCGGGGGTCGCCCAAGGCGGCGATGACCTCGACCGTGTTATCATCTGACCCGTCGGAGCCGATGAGCACCTCCACAATTTGACTGGCACAGTCCGAGGCGAACAGGCTCTCCAGCTTCCTGGCCAGCCGACCGCCCTCGTTGTACCCGGCGATCACCACCGACATCTGCCCGGAATAAGTCTCTCGTCGCACAGTCAACGGGCGCACCCGCCCTAGCAGCCAGACCAAGAGCGGATATCCAGCGTAGATGTACGCCAGCAGAGCCAGCGACAACCAGAAAATCAGAGCCACAGGGGACACGCATCACTCCGCAAGGATGGAACAGTGGGAGAGGCTTCCAGCCCGTCGAAATGGTGTGCAGATGACAGACTGGAAGCCTCTCCCACGAAAAGTTAGCACGGGGCACTGTCCGGGGTTTCAGTTGCGCCCCCTCCCCCAGGGAAAACGGTTCCAGTGATGCCGTTGACAGCGGTTGCAACGAGACTGGACGATTCCGACTGTCAGAACTCATCTGGTCAGCATTTCTTGGTCAACCAGCACCACTCCAGCTTTCCTGAGCGACATAAACCCTCATTATCTCGATTCTTCCTCGCGGTTTTCCGCTTCCCCCCTTGAAGGAATGAAGTCAAGGGGGGTAGAGTTTTCAGAGATCGGTTCTGCGACCCTAGGTTCGCGGGCTGGAGTCACGCGCGCCTCACGCCGAGTGCCGTGGATGGGAAGGCCCGTTGAGTCGGGTGGGACGGAATGAGCATGCTGAGCAACCGCTGGTCCACGCTTCTGATGATCTTGGCGACCGTGCTGGGTCTGTGGACTCCGCACGCGCAGGCTGAGCCGCTCGATGACTACAACTCGGCGCTGAAATTCTATGAGCAGAAGCGGTGGGACTTTGCCTCCGCTGGGTTTGAAGAGTTTCTCAAGAAAGCCCCGACGCATCCGAAGGTGCCGCTGGCTCAGCTGTACATGGGGCAGGCCCTGACCCACTCGCAGAAGTACGACGCCGCGCGGGCGGTGTTCCGCAAGTTCCTCACCGCTCATCCCCAGCATACCGACGCCCCGCTGGCCGCTTACCGCATTGGGGAGAGCAGTTATTTTCTGGGCGATTTCAAGGCGGCGGGCACAGAGCTGGAGTCGTTCGTCAAGACCTACCCGAACCATGATCTGGCCGTGTGGGGCTGGCAGTATCTTGGTGAGACGCGGCTTCAGCTAGACGATGCGAACGGTGCGGTGCAAGCGTTCGAAGTGGTGTTAAAGCTCAAGACTGACGTGGCTGAGCAAGTCGAGGCGAAGTTTTTCCTCGCCAAGGCGTATGAGGCCCTGAAGCAGGACGAGAAGGCGGACGCCCTTTACAAGGAGGTCTCCACCGCCAACCATCCGCGTGCTGCCGAGGCCCTGTTCGGCATCGCCTCGTCCGAGTACCAAGCGGAGCGATACGAAGCGGCGGCGAAGACCTTTGAAGAACTGAGCACGCGATTTACGAAGCACGCTCTGGTCCCCACCGCCGAGCTGAACGCGGGATTTTCTCGCTATCAACTCAGTGATTTCGTGGGGGCCGAGGCGCACTTTGAACGTGCCTCCCTGACCCCCGCCAATACAATTACGGCGACGTTCTGGAAGGGAATGTGCCGCAAGTCTCGCCAAGACTGGGCGGGAGCGATTGAGGTGTTTGCTGCCCTCGCCGCCAAGGTGCCGCCGGGCGACTATGCTGAGAAGACGAGCTACCACTGGGCCGATTGCGAGTCGCATCGGGACAATTACGCGGACGCTCAGAAGCTCTTTCTGGCACTCGTTGAGAAGTGGCCCAGTTCCGCTCTCGCGGACGACAGCTTCTACTCTGCTGCGGACTCGGCGCTGCGGGGGAAGAAGGTGGCCGAGGCCATTCAACTCGCCGAAAAGTTTCCGACTCAATTCGGGAACAGTCCCCTGCGGCCCCTCAACGAGATGCTCCTGGGGAGGGCGCTGGTCGCTCGCGGGGATGAGACCCCCGCTGCCGACCTCGCCAACGCGCAGGCCGATTTTCAGAAGGCGGCGCAGCTCTTCCAGAATGTCGTCGCCACCAGTACGGCCCCTCGCACCACCTGGCAGGCCCGCATCCAGTTGGCCCGCGCGGAGAAACGTCTCAACCATTCGGACAAAGTGATCGAGGCTCTGACCCCCCTCGCAGAGGCAATCCGCAAGGGCGATGCGGGCAGCGGTGACTACGCTGATTCCCTGCCGATGCTGGGTGAGGCGCTGCTCGATGTCGGGAAGGTCGGCGAGGCGGAAGCTGTGCTGACACAAGCGCTGCAGTCTCTCCCGGCCACAGCGGATCGGCGGCCCACTCTCATGAAGATCGCCGAAGTTCGTGCGGCACAGGACCACTGGCCCGAGATGTTTGAAACACTCGATGAGTTGGCCAAAGTCGACCAAGACGGCCAGATGCTGGCTCAGTCGGCCTACGCGAACGCGGATCGGGCGATCACGAAGAAGCAATGGGGCACCGCTCAAAAGTTGCTGGAACGAGTCGTGGCCCTAGGAGAGAGCAACCCCCGCTACGTGACGGCCCTGGCGGATCTCGGGACCGTCCTGGCGGAGCAAAAGGAATACGCCTTGGCAGCGGAGACCTACCGCAAGCTGCTGAGTTCGAATACGACCGATGCCGTGGTGCTGTCGACCTCGTCCTTCAATCTGGGCTTCTGCTTAGAGCAGGACGCCCAGGATGACCCGACCAAGCTCGCCGCTGCAGCTGCGGCTCTCGCTCAGGGAGCCAATCGCTTCGCCATCCCCCCGGAGAAGAAACTCCCCGATGCGATCGAGCAGAAGGTCGCCGTTCAAGCCAGCAAGTGCGCCCGCCGCGCTGCCTCAATCTACGTCAAACTCAAGCAGATGGACGAGGCCGACAAACTTTGGCAGCTGACTTACGACCAGATCGAGAAGCTGCAACCCGCCGACCAGGAGCAGGAGCGAGCAGATGCCTTGCTCTACGAATGGGCCGGAAGCCATTTCAACTCGGGCAACCCTGCCCGGGCGGATGAGCTGTTTACGCAGCTCTATCAAACCCACCCCAAGAGTGAGTATGCCGACGATGCCCGGCTGTATGTGGCACAGGGGCATGACCAGGCGGGTCGGGTTCCCGAGGCCCGCCAGCTCTTTCAGGCATTCGAGTCCGATCTCCAAGCGGCCCCCGCGACCAAGCAGGATGCACTCGTCAGTTGGATGAACCTTGAAGCTCGTGTCGAGAACTGGGCCGAGAGTGAGCGCATTGCCATGGAGATCGTCAAAGCCTTCGGCACCAGCCCGGTCGCCTTTGACGCGCGCTTCCGCGTCGGCGAGGCGCAGGTCCAGCGTGGCGAATATGCGAATGCCTCGCAGACGTTGACCGCCCTCCGGAGTGATCCCGCATTGCCCGCTGTCGCGTGGAAGCCCCAGCTGGAATTGCTGTGGGCCGAGTCGCAGATCGGTCTGAAGGACTATGCCGCAGTACGAACATCGTTGGCGACGTTTCTGGCGAGTACGCCTGCTCCGGTGCAGGCTGACCAGGCTCACGAGATCCTGGGGCGGGCTGACCTGCGCGAGGCCCGCTTTGAAGAGGCCCGGATGCACCTCGATATCGTCACGAACTCTCCCGCCAGCACCAAGAGCGTACTGGCTGCCAAGGCGCAGATGGCGATTGCGGATTCGTACCTGACGGAGAAAAAATACGACAAGGCCATTCCCGCCTACAACAAGGTCTACGTGAACTACCCCCTGCCCGAGTTCCAGGCTCCCGCCCTGTTGCAGATGGCAGCGTGTGACATGGCCACGAAGCAGTGGGCCGACGCGAAGTCGACGCTCGACACGCTGATCAAGGAGTTTCCGCAGTCACCCGAAGCCCAGGCCGCAGCCCAGGATTTGATCGTGGTTCAGAAGCACCTCCCCGCCAGTGGAACGCCTTAATCGGCTGAGAATTCCTGGAGACTGCTGGCATCTGGGCGAGACGGTCTTACCGGACTGGACTGTTCGCCGCTAGAATCCACGCTCGGAACGGAACTCCACGCCAGACGTTCGGTCAGGACACGGAATGAAACCCTCAGCAGCACCACAACCCACTCTCATTTCGGACCGTCCCCTGAACCGATGGGCATGGCTGCGTCGAGTTCTTGCTGTTACCTGCCTCGCGATTGGATGCCTAGGGGCGGACGGTTCGCTGCCAGCCCAGGACGTCCCGGTGGAACCCGTCCCGGTGGAAGCCACTGAGGTTCCACCGACAAAGGCTCCCGCAGCAGAGGCTCCGGCCAAGGCGAAAGATGAACGGGTCGGAAAGATCTCGACCAACATCATCGACATGATCAATTCACTGGGGGTCTGGAATATCCCCTTCGCCATCGCCTCAATCATCTTTTTGTGGTTTACGGTCGACCGTTTGGTCGTGCTGCGCCGCGGTCGAGTGATCCCCCGCCCGTTCGTGCAGCGGTTTCTACGTCTGTTGGAGGCGGGCGAACTGGAGCAGGACGAAGCGCTCGAGGTCTGCCTCGAAAATCACAGCCCAGTCGCCAGTGTCTTCGCCCACGCGGTCCGCAAGTGGGGCAAATCCGCTGTCGAAGTCGAGCAGGCCATCATCGATGGCGGCGAGCGGCAGGTCACCGACCTGCGGCGAAACCTCCGCGTGCTGATGGGCGTACATACGATCACGCCGATGCTCGGTCTGCTGGGCACCGTGTTCGGGATGCTTGAATCCTTTTCCTTGATCTCCACCGCCGGAGCCATGGGCAAGACCGATCAGCTAGCAGCTGGTATCGCGCTCGCCTTAGTGACGACGGTGGCAGGGCTCTTGATCTCGATCCCGGCGCTGACCATGTACATCTATTTTTGCGGACGCATCGACGCTCTGGTGGCCGAGATTGACGACCTGTCCCAGCGTGTCGTGTACTGCATTTCCGCCGAAGGCCTGGTCGCCCGCATGAGCCAATCTAAGAAGTCCGTCCCGCTCGCTCCGGAAGCGGCAGTCGCTCGCAAACGGTAAGAGGCCAGTTCGCCCTGCCGAACGACAGCGAGCGGCGGACGTCAGTCCCCCGTGCCAGGGCGACGCTGCCCTGATGGCACGAGCGAATACTGGGCAGCTAGGTGTGACTCGATGAATGCCGTTTAGTGAGTCACTCTCCCTCGTCGCACAACCTTAAACCGTGCGAATATGGAGTGCTTTAATCTGTGAAAATCTGCGCAATCTGTGGACTTATTTCCCATTGAGTCGAGCCCTTTCAGAGCGGGGAGTTTGTCCACAGATTGCGCAGATTTTCACAGATTGAAGAGACTGGGCTGCGACTATCGAGACTCGGGATGAGGGGGCGGTGCTTGGCTGGCTGGGCCGCGATGCGCGGAGTCGGCCTCGTGAAATGTGTCGCGGGGGCACGGGCGATTCACGAATCCGGCAGTGCGGCAAGCGCCGTTTCATCGTGCCAGGGCGACGCTGACCAACAGAACGAGGTCGGGGGCAGCACAGCGCTAAACAGCACGGCAGGCTCACCGGCCTGTTGATTTTATTGATGGTTTTCCACGTATCCTTGGTTTTCCCCTTTCCCCGGTGCGCGACGGGGCGGC
>JAYSUV010000155.1:0-5530 GCA_043718945.1 Planctomycetota bacterium | reverse complement strand
CACATCCAGCCGAACCGCGTCACTCATTGACGTCTCGACAATTAGATGCCAGCGAGGGCAGCTGCCTGATCATCCTTGATGTCAAACAGCTTGTTGAGTTTGGTGATGGCGAAGACTTCGTAGATGTCCGGACGAATCGAACACAGACGCAGTTTGCCACCGGAGGTCTTCACCTTGTTATTCATGGTGATGAGCTTGCCGAGTGCGGCACTCGACAGATATTCGACGTTGGTGAAGTCGAGGACAATCTTCTTCCGCTTGTCCTGGTCGACGAGACCAAACAGTTGGTTGCCGATCATCTGGATGTTGTTTTCATCCAAGATCTTCTTGTCGACGAATCGAGCGACGGTGACATCGCCGACTTCTTCGATGTCCAAGCGACGCTGACCGGCTGGGGCCGCCATGTTGGGAATCCCGATAGAATCTTGATTGGCGAAGGATCAAGTCCCGCGCCCTGGAACGGAGGGCTGGGGATCAACGGAACGTTAATTCCCCAGCAAAGTGCCTGACACGATCTTCACGCGTGCCAGAACGGATGTCAACCCAGAATAGAGCGAGTTCAGACTTGGGCGAGCGCCTCGCGTCCGCCAGATGGGTTCGCGTCCGTTTCGGGGAAACGCTTCCCGCTGGCGAGAAGCGGGCGATTGCGTGGTGGCGAACCGTCTATGATCTCGCACAATGGGTCGACGGACTCGTGGCTGGCTGGTGGGAAGTTTGACCATGCGGATGTGGATTGCATTGGCCTGTGGGATGGTGGGGGGGCTGGCTGCTCCTCTGGGGGCTCAAGTTCCGACGGCACCGTTCACAGAAGGGGCAACTCCTCCGGAGACTGGGGCCTACGCGGGCGAGATGCCGGATGTCACGCCCACCTTTTCCCTCAGCAAGAACGAGCGGAGGGTCTGGGATCCCGAACATGTGGACGACTTCTCGCTCATCGACCAAGACGGCAAGACGGTCACGCTCAACGACTTGAAGGGCCGCCCGTGGGTGGCGAACTTCATCTTCACGCGCTGTGTGTACGAGTGCCCCACGATGTGTCGTAAGATTCGCGACCTGATCCAGGTTTTGAACCAAGACCCGGCGAATCCGAATCCCGTCCGGTTCGTCACGATCACAGTCGACCCGGCTCACGACTCCCTGCAGCTCATCAAAGAGTTTGCCGGAATCTATGAAGCCAAACCAGAGGAGTGGCTGTTCCTGACCGGCGAGAAAGAGCCGATCTACGAGCTGATTCGCCACGGATTCAAGGTGGCCGCTTGGGAGAACTTCGGGTCGGACCGTCTCCCGGGAATGCAGTTCGCCCACAGCATGCACCTGATTCACGTCGACGAGACCGGCAAAATCCTCGGTCGGTATGAGAGCATGAACGATCAGGATCTGTACACGCTTCAGCGGGTCTTAACCGGCAAGATCGAAACCCCCAGACGGCACCAACCCGCCTTACGAGGCACACTGCTGCCTAATGAACTGGCCGCTGTGGACGCCACCTCCGTGACGCCGAATCTGGGGGCCGACCGGCTCGACCCTCTGGCCAAACTCCCCGAGTGGGCCAAACGCCTCCCCCGCACCAACGCGGCCCTCAACGCCCTCGCGACCATGCTGCTCCTCACGGGGTTCGTGGCCATCAAGGCCAAAAATGTCAGCCTCCACAAACGACTGATGCTCTTCGCATTCGCGGTCTCGGTGGCCTTCCTCGGCTGCTACTTGACATACCACTTTGCCTTGCACAGGTACACCGGCGAACATGGCAAGAAGTTCATTGGAACTCCCGGTCTCAGCAAAGTTTACTACACCATCCTCATCACCCATGTGATTCTGGCCACAGCTGTGCCGGTGCTGGCGTCGATGACGATCTGGAAGGGACTGAAGGCAAATTGGGAGAGTCATCGCCGCTGGGCCAAGGTGACGTTCCCGATTTGGCTATACGTGTCGGTGACGGGCGTTATCATTTACGCGATGTTGTACCATGTGAGTGGGTAGCCGCGTTCGCCAGAACGTAGGTGGCCTGAACTCGTGCGTACCCTTCAATGCAAGGTGATTTCCATGAAGCGATTCCTGACATCGACGATCCTTGGCTTGGCCCTGTTCGGTTCCGCCGCCACGGTCGCGCAAGCGTGCCCGATGTGCAAATACGCCAACGAAGCCGATCAGCCCGACGAGACCGCCAATCTGCGCCCCAAGGCGTACATGTACAGCATCCTGTTCATGCTTTCGATGCCGCCCACGATCTTCACGATCTTCGGAGTGAGTTTCTATCGGATGTGCAAGAATGCGGAAGCGGCCAACGCCGTGGATGAACCTGAGACTGAGATGCCATCCTAGGGGGCGTCCCCTCCCTCTGGCCGTGGGGCGAGCCATACGGCAACGCACTGTTTCACTTTGGGAACTCTACTGCTGACTGAAGACTGAGAACTGACGACTGAAAACTGGCCCACTGTGAAACAGTTGCCCGATGGCGAGCTAGCGCAAGACGTTGACCCTCTGGCGGGGGGGGCCTATACTCGGCGGATTGGTGATCGTCTGAGGCCCTGTTCTTACCGGAACTTGTGTCATTTGTCAGGCGACTTTCCGCTGCGGCCGAAGGGCGATGGATCGCGGCACTTGACTGAACCCGGAGAGATTCCGTTCCGACCATGAGCACTCAAATCCCGCAGCACGCGGACCCGCAACAGAACGAACTCGCCCACTGGTTTGTCAACTTCCAGAGGAAGATCGAACCACACACCAACAAGATCATCCTGGCCATCATCCTGGGCACTCTCGGGATCGTGGCCTATCAGGTGTTCGCTAAGTCGGCAGCTGCCAAAACCTCGGAAGCGTGGAGCAAGTACGCTGCTTGTGCGACGGCGGACGACTTCAAAGAGGTCGCCGACGATCATGCCGGAACACCTGTCGAGGCGTGGTCCCGACTGGAAGCCGCCCGGAATTACATCCAGACGGGCGTCATGCTGTCGATGACCAATCGCAAGGCCAGCGACGAGAGCCTGGAAAACGGCAACACCCAGCTGGACAAGCTGCTGAAGTCCACGACCACCCCGGATGAAGTCCGCGAGCAGGCTCTTTCTCAGAAGGCCGTGTGCCTGGAATCACTCTGCGACGGCGACGTGAAGCCGGTCGTCGAGGCCTACGACGAGTTGCTGAAGAAGTTCCCCGAATCCCACTACGCGAACTGGGCCAAGCACCGCCTCGAGGAACTCAAGAAGCCGTCCACCGGGGAGTTCTACGCGTGGTTCCGGAAGGCCAAGCCCGCCCCACCCGATCGTCCGAAACCACAAGACGTGAAGCCCAGCGACCTGCCAAACATCAAGCTGACCCCGGATGAAGGCGATCCACTGCCACCGAGCAGTTCGGGAGCGAAGCCTGCGACTCCCGAGACCAATCCGGTTGAGGGTTCGACTCCGGCCCCGGAAGCTCCAGCAGCTGAGGGAACCCCCGCCAAGCCGGACGCCCCAGCAACTGAGACGCCAGCAGCCCCCGAGGCTTCCGCAGCCGAGAAGCCTGCTGAACCAGCAACTGAAAAGCCCGCTGAGGCTCCCGCAGCAGAAGCCCCTGCTGCGGAGGCCAACAAGCCTGCCGAAGCCGCCACGAAGATACCCGCCGAGCCAGCCGCCGAGGCTCCCCAGCCGTAACGGCATGATTTCATTCAGATGAGGAAGCCTAATGGCCTTGGCAAAGAAGGGCAGCTCCCTCATCATCGTAGAAGACATGTCCTATCGCTGGGTCGTATCAGCGAATGATGGGTTCATGTTTTTGGTCGTGGAGGCGGCTGACGAGAACGGTCAGCGGCTGAGGGCATGCTTTTGCTATCACGACAATTATGAACCAGAGAATGCGGGAATGTCTCGCATTGTTGGCCAACGTCGTTCAATCACACCCGGCGTGGTCCGAGAGATCGTCTTGACCGCAATTGCTCGCGGCTGGCAGCCCTCGCAGCGGGGTCTTACGGCGTTCGATCTGGATGGAGATCAGGTGGTTCCACTGGAAGAGCAAGATGCCTGATCCGGCCCGGCAGTCGATGTGGCTGCCCCCTGTCGTAGCGACTTTCGCCAGAAAGTGGGCGAATGCAGCGACCACCCAGACCGAGACCTCGACACATCTCCCCATCCCGGAGGGATATCAGCCCATAGCCGGTGGTTGAGCGAAGCGACACCACCGGAAAGGACGCCTCCAGGCCGCCTATCCCGAAGGGATTGAAGCCATTCCAATCGCTCAATCGGCGAAGGCTGCTGGAATCCCTCCGGGATACAAATGGCGCAAGATCAAAAACCGGTGGTATCGCTTCGCTCGACCACCGGCTAATGGCTGTGACCCCTCCGGGGTCGGTCTGTCAGTTTCCAACGTCGTACTGCGACCGGAATCTCAGTCGCGGAGCGACATGAGCTACGTCGGCGATGTCGCTCCGCGACTCGCATTTCTGCCACCACACTCAAGCAAGTAGACCAACCCCGTGGACCCCGATCTCGACCCCGCCGATGAATCGCCTCTCGAAGAGGTCGAACGCCCTCCGCTCTCGGCCAGCGAGCCCGTCTCCGTCACCGTGGAGGCCCGCGCTCATGGCTGGCGGGTTGACCACTACCTCGCTCGGCTGTACCCCAACTACAGCCGCGAACTGTTTCAGAAGGCGATCGAGCAATCCTCGGTCCAACTCAACGGCCTGCCGGTGAAGGCGTCGAAGCGAGTTCGGGTGAACGACCGGCTTTCGGTCCAGCTGCCGGAAATGCCCGACAACACCCTCCAGCCGGAAGACCTGCCGATCGAGATCGTCTTCGAGGACGATTCCTTTGCCATCATCAACAAGCCCGCCAACATGGTCACGCACCCCGGCAAGGGGAACTTCAAGGGCACCCTTGCAGCAGCCGTGCAGTTTCACTTCGACAAGCTCAGCTCGGTCGCGGGACAGCTCAGGCCAGGGATCGTGCATCGGCTGGACCGCGACACCACAGGCGTGATCGTCATCGCCAAGGACAACTCGGTTCACAGCCGCCTGAGTTCTCAGTTCGAACAGCGCGAGGTCAAGAAGGAGTACCGGGCGATTGTGCGCGGAACTCTGTTGCGCGACTCCGACTACATCCGCACCTGGGTCAAGGTCCACCCCAAGAGCCACGAGAAGATGCTCGTCTGCGACGAGGGCGAACACGGGGCGCGCGAGGCCGTCACCTTCTACCAGGTGTTGGAGCGGTTTCGCGGATTCACATACATCCAACTGCTCCCCGAGACGGGCCGCACGCATCAGCTGCGAGTGCATATGCAGCACCTCAAATGTCCGATCATGGCCGATCGGTTGTACGCCGGTCATGAGCAGGTGACGCGCGGCGAGTTGGCGGCTCCAGAGACAATCGAGGGCGGAGATGATACGCTCATCAATCGGCAGGCACTGCATGCCTTTCGGCTTCAGATTCGGCACCCGGTCACTGACCGACCCATGGTGTTCGAGGCCGAACTTCCCCCCGACATGCAGCTGACTCTGGAAGCCCTGCGGACCTATCGAAAGCTGAGCGGATGAAACTGGCGAAAGTGCGATTGGCGGACG
>JAYSUV010000154.1:0-16840 GCA_043718945.1 Planctomycetota bacterium | reverse complement strand
TGATCGATGTCCAGCCGCTTCCGACCCGGCACCTCCAGCTTGCGTGAGTCCAGCCCCAGTTGCTTCAGGATCGTGGCGTGGATGTCGGTGACGTAGTGGCGGTTCTCGACGGCGTGGAAGCCGATCTCGTCGGTCGAGCCGTGGACGATGCCGCCCTTCAGGCCGCCGCCAGCCATCCAGACGCTGAACCCGAAGATGTGGTGGTCGCGGCCATCGGAGCCTTGGGTGCCGGGGGTGCGGCCGAACTCGCTGGCAAAGATCACCAGGGTCTCCTCCAGCAGACCTCGCTGCTTGAGGTCCTTGAGCAACCCTGCGACCGGCTTGTCGACGGCCTTGAAGTTGCGTTCGTGGTTCGCCTTCAACCCGCCGTGCGCATCCCATACCCCGGCCCCGCCAGCTCCGTGCTGCACCTGGATGAACCGCACCCCGCGCTCGACCAGCCGCCGACTCGCCAGCATCTGCATCCCGAACTCCTTCGTCGCCGGGTCATCCAGGCCATACAGCTGCTGCGTGGCCTCGGTCTCGCTGGCGAAGTTGAGGGTCTCGGGGACGGAGGTCTGCATGCGGAAGGCCAGCTCATACGCCTTGATCCGAGCGGCCAGAGCCGGGTCATCCGGGTACTCGACCGACCGCTGCTGGTTGAGGCGACCGACCAGATCGAAGGCGACCCGCTGTTGCTCGTCGGTCAGGTTCCGCGCCGGCTTGCCGAAGTCGAGCGGGTTGTTCGGGTCGACTCGCAGCGGGACCGCATCGTGAGCGGGGCCGAGGTAGTGGCCGTCCTTGGCGTTCCAATACTCGCGGTTCCCCATCGAGATGAACTGCGGCAGATTGTCATTCAGCGACCCCAGCCCGTAATGCGCCCAGGCCCCCAGTGTCGGGTACTCCCCATCCAGCATGTGCCGCCCGGAATGGAACTGCGTCTGGGCCCCGTGGTTGTCGTCCGTCGTCCACATCGACCGCACGATCGCCAGGTCATCGACACAGCTCCCCATGTGCGGCACCCAGTCACTCAGCTCGATCCCCGCCTCGCCGTATTTCTTGTACCCAATCTGGAGAGGATAGAGCTTGTTCCGCTGCTGCCCGTTGGCGTCGTTGATCACCGTCACGCGGGCCAGCTTGAGTTTTTCGGGGTTCTGGGTCTCGGCGTACGGCGTCTCGTTGATCGACTTGCCCGCGAACTTGGTCAGCTCCGGCTTGGGGTCGAAGCTCTCCATGTGCGACACCCCGCCGTTCATGAACAACCAGATGACGCTCTTGGCCTTCGGGGTGAAGTGCGGCTGACCGGTCGGCGGCTGCCACGTTTCGGCATCGTTCGCGCGGACGACGCCATCGCGGTTGAGCATCGCCCCGAGAGCGAGCCCGGTGAAGCCCATCCCGAGGTCGGCGAGGAACGACCGGCGGTGGGTGCGGCAGTTGGTGTGGAGCATGATGGGTGGTTCTTGTAGCTACCTTCGCCAGAAGGTGGGCGACTTGGTGTGGGCGTCAGAGTCAGAGACAACTGGCTGCGATGATCGCGAGTCGGTGGCCACCCACGTTCTGGCGAACGTAGCTACCCGGCCTTACCTCACGGTGACGAAGTCGTTGTGATTGAGCAGCGCGAGGATGAACTGCTCTCGAACGTTGGCCGCTGACGCGAGTGGCTGGAGTCGAGCGAGGGCCTCGACGGAGATGGCCAATTCTTCCGGAGTCGGCTCGCAGGCGAGTACGGTCAGGAACGCCACGCGCACCCAGTCGCTGTCGTTCAAGCCGGGTTGAGTGGCAGTGATGCGAGCGGCGATCTTCTCGGCCATTGCACTGGCGAGGGCGCTGTTCTCCAGGGCGAGGGCTTGCTGCGGGACGATGCTCTCGGTGCGGCGATAGCAGTCGAGGACGCTGGCGTCGTCGAACATGGAGAGGAACTTTTGATGCTCGTTGTGCGAGTGGACGAAGTACAGGCTCCTGCGACGCGAAGCTTCGTCGCTGACCGGGATCGACGGGCCACCCCTCGTGAGGTCGAGTTCCCCGGCCAGGTGCAGCAAGCTGTCGCGGACGGTCTGGGCCTCCATGCGGATGGGGTTCGCTCGCCAGTGAAACTTGTTCTCGGGGTCGTGGCTCAAGTTCATGGCGGCGGCCCCACGGTTCGACGAACTCAATCGGTAGGCTCTTGAAGTCACGATCAGCCGGTGCAGGTGCTTCATACTCCACCCGCTCTCCACCAGTTCGACCGCCAGCCAATCGAGCAACTCCTGATTCACCGGCGGCGTTCCCTTGCGACCAAAATCGAACACAGTCGGCACGAGCGGACGCCCCATGTGCCGAGCCCAGATATGGTTCACGGCCACGCGGGCCGGGAGCGGGTGGCGACGGTCGGTGATCCACTTCGCGAGTGCCGACCGCCGACCGCTGCTGGTGGTCGGGAACGGCTGGCGGCGGGAGTCTTCCGTCTCCAGATTGTTCTCCAACGTCTTCAGCGCGCCGGGGAGCGAGGTGTACGTCTCACCCGGCATCTCGATGGCTTTCGTGGCCACATCGAGTGCGGTCTTCGCGGCGGTGAACATCGCCTCGCGGTCGGCCTTCTGCTCCGTGGTGGCTCGCATCAAGGCGAGTTCCGCCCGGCTCATCTCCTGTTGCGCTTGGGCTGCTCCCGCTTGCTTCTCGACGAGGGCCGCCGCCTTCATAAGGTCGATTAAGTTCGCTGCAGGCGGCTGTTGAGTGCGGGCTTGGTCGGCCATGGCGCGGGCATTGAGAGAGACCAACTGGGCCTCGGCAGTGAGGAGTCCCTTCTCGGCGATCACGACAGCGAGTTGAGCCTGTTCCACTGGGACCACACCATCCGGCGTGTTCGGAGCGTTCTTCGCCTCTATCAGTTTGAACGACGGCAATAGCTCGCGCAGCTCGAACGAGACGAACTCCGCCTGGGCATCAAATGTAATGAGTTCGAGCGGTCCCGGTTGTCGCGGAATCGGGAGTCGATAGGCGATCGATGGCTCCCCATCGACGGTCACGTTCACGAGCGTCCCCCGCACGCGGAGGATCATCTCGTGCGGCTGATTGAGGTCGATCTGGCGTGCCTGCGCTCCGTCCGCCGGGTAGACGTAGTCGGCCCCATGTTTGTAGGCGACCTGCGACTTCGGACCGCCGTCGTAGCTGCTCATGTAGGCCAGGACTTCATGGCCCGATGCCTGGACATCGAACGTGATCCCGATCGACTTCCACATCACGCCGCCAGTCGGGATGTACTTCAGTACGGCTTCGAAGTCGGTCGGAGGGAGCTGTTTAAGCCGCAGCGCGGTGCGAGTTGCTCCGATCTTCGACTGCTTGAGCTTGCCGTTTTCGTAGGTCCACTCACCGTCCCGCTGCTCCCACAAGTCGGGCTTCAGCTCGGCGAAGTTGTCGGTGGCGAGAACCTTCGGCTCGGCGTCCGTCACTGGCACCGGCGGCTTCTCGGCTCCCTTCTTCTCAGCCTCGACCAGCTTCTTGCGTTCGACCTCAATGGTGGACTTGGCTGCGACCACGCGCGCTTCTGCGACTGTGCGATGCGCCTCGATCACGAACGACCGTGACCCCGGCAGGTATGCCTCCACGGGCAACGTCACCGCCTCGAACTTCATCTCACCGAACGACAAAAACTCCGGCACTGCCGGTTCGATCACTCGCGTCTTGTCGGGGTTCCGATCGTCCCCGCGCAGATGGACGAACGTCTGCGCATCGAGATGACAGTCGAACGGCCTCGGGATCCCGTCCTTCTCGAAGTCGATCTCGCCCGGCACCGCATCGGTCCGCACTTGATACGGCTCGAAGATCGCCCGCATCTGATAGTAGTTCACATGCGAGAGCGGGTCGTACTTGTGGTCGTGGCACTTGCAGCAGTTGAACGTCAGGCCGAGCATGGCCTTCGACGTATGCTCCACCGTCTCATCGAGCCAACTCGTGCGATTGAACTTGAAATACTGCCGAGCCAGGAACCCACTCCCTCGCAGCTTGTCGAGGTCGTTGGGGTAGAGTTCGTCAGCTGCGAGCATCTCGCGGAGCATCTGGTCGTAGCCCTTGTCGGCGTTGAGCGATTCGATGATCCAGTCGCGCCAGTGCCAGATGTGCTTCTGCGAATTGCGGACCTCGGCCCCCAGTCCCCACCAGTCGCTGTACCGCCAGATGTCCATCCAGTGGCGGCCCCAACGCTCGCCGTACTGCGGCGATTCGAGCAGGCGATTCACGACGGTGGCATCTGCTTCGGGAGAAGTATCGGCGAGGAACGCCTCCTGCTCCGCCAGCGTCGGTGGAAGCCCAATCAAGTCGAGAGACACCCGCCGGAGCCAGACCCGCTTGTCGGCCAGAGGTTGCGGGGTGAGGCCCTGCTCCGCGTGCTGGGCCGCGATGAAGGCATCGATCGGGTTGCGGCTCCAATCGGGGTTCGCAACCACTGGAACCGGCGGGCGGACCGGCGACTGAAAGGCCCAGTGCTCGCGTGGGTCGGTCTCAGGAGTTTCAGTGTCGGGCCTCTTCGCTCCGTTGGCGATCCACTGGCGAATGGCCTCGATCTGGTCCGGCTTGAGCGGCTCGCCTTCCGGCGGCATGCGGAACGCCAAATCGGTCGACGTGATGCGAGCCACCAGGGGACTGGCTGCCACATCACCGGGCTTGATCGCGGCTCCGTCATCGCCACCCTTGAGGGCTGCATGAACCGTATCGAGCCGCAGGTTCGCCTCCTGCTTGAGTGCCCCGTGACAGGCGTAGCATCGTTCCTTGAGAACTGGCTTGATGCGAGTCAGATACTCGGTCCCGTCGTCAGCGAATGTGGAGGAGACGAAGAGTCCGAAGCCGACCAGTGCCATGCGTAACAGATTCGATCCGCAATGGCTCATGGCGAGTGATTCCCAGTGAGAAGAAACAAGCCCTGGGGTTGCAACCCCAGGGCTTTGAGAACTACGCCAGCAATTCCGGAATGACCTTCGCCGGTTCCACGCCCGTCAGTCGATTCTCCAGCCCCAGATGCGAGTACGTCAGACGCTCGTGGTCATACCCCAGCAGTTGCAGCACGGTCGCGTGGAAGTCATGGACGCTGACCGGGTCTTTGGCGATGTTGTACGAGAAGTCATCGGTCTCGCCGTACACCGTCCCGGCCTTGCTGCCCCCGCCCGCCATCCACATGGTGAAGCAGCGCGGGTGGTGGTCGCGACCGTAGTTCTCTTTCGACACGCCGCCTTGCGAGTAGATCGTGCGACCGAACTCGCCGCCCCAGATGATCAGCGTGTCGTCGAACATCCCGCGCGACTTCAGATCTTGAATCAAGGCGTGGCACGGCTGGTCGACATCACGGCACTGATCCGGCAATCGACCGGCCACGTTGCCGTGGGTGTCCCAGTTGTTGTGGTAGATCTGCACGAACCGGACCCCGCGCTCCATCATCCGTCGGGCCAGCAGGATCGTGTTCGCGAACGTGCCGGGCTTCTTTGCAGCCTCTCCATACATGTTGTAGGTCGCTTCGGACTCCTGCGACAGGTCGGTCAGCTCGGGAACGCTCGACTGCATGCGGAAGGCGAGTTCGTACTGCTGAATCCGCGTGCGAGTCTCCGGGTCGCCGAGTTGCTCGGCCGTGATCTCATTGAGCTTTCGCAACCCATCGAGAGTCTTGCGGCGTACATCAGTTGAGACCCCCTGTGGGTTGTTAATAAAAAGAATCGGGTCACCCGCAGACCGAAGAGCCACAGCTGCGTGTTCGCCGGAGAGGTAGCCCGAATTCCACAGGCGTGCGGAGATGGCCTGCACTTGTTCGGTGTTGGTCGGCTTGGCGATCATCACGACGAAGGTCGGTAAATTGTCGTTCATCGACCCCAGGCCATACGACGCCCACGCGCCCAGGCAAGGCCGTCCAGTGATCTGATTGCCAGTCTGCATGAAGCTGATGGCGGGTTCGTGGTTGATCGCCTCGGTATGCATCGAGCGGATGAAGGCCATGTCACCCACGGCCTTGGCCTTCCACGGCAAGAGTTCGCTCAGCCACATGCCATTCTCGCCGTGCTGAGCGAACTTGAACTTCGACGGCGCAATCGGAAACCGCTTCTGCCCCGAGGTCATCGTTGTCAGCCGCTGCCCCATGCGGACGGACTCGGGCAAATCTTTATCGTAGTAGTCGTTCATGACCGGTTTGTAATCAAACAGGTCCATCTGCGGCGGTCCCCCGACCATGTGCAGATAGATCACGCGCTTGGCCTTGGGCGCAAAATGGGGAGCCACCGCCCCCGTGTGACCGAGCGCTTCGGCCCCTTCCTTTGCCGCCGCCGAGCCAGTGAACGCCCCGCCCATCAGGCTCGCCAAGGCCGCAGTCCCCAGGAGATGCGAACCCTGGCTGAAGAGGAAACGACGCGTGACGTTCTGACGGTACTGATCGAACAGGGACATGGTTCAAACTCCGAAGGGAGAGTGTCGCGGCAACCGGGCCGCGCTCACTCCACCTCAGTAAAGTACCGACTTTCAAGACCCGTGGGCAATCCAGACTCGCCGTGAGTCGGACAATGGCACCGATTCTCAGTTGTGAAACGAGTCGCACACTCGTCGCACTACTTCGCAGCGGTCTCAGTCGGCGGCACTGGATGGACGAACTTCGCCACTTCTTGGCCGTTCTTGCCGTTCCAGACGCGAACGACGCCGTCCTCACCAGCGGAGACGACAATCGCCTCATCCCCCGAGGCGTAGACCGCATAGAGGTAGTCGGTCGCTCCCGCGAAGTTGCGGTAGTTGCTGCCATTGCTGGCAGTATGGAAGCGGACGTTCTTGTCTCCGCTGCTGCTGACGATGTTGTCGGTGACACCGATGTAGTTGACGCCGGTGACCTGTTTGGTGGAGTTCGCGATCGTGCGGATCTGTTCCCCGGTCTCGAAGTTCCAGACCTTGATCGCGTTGTCGGCACCCGCACTGACGAGGTTGCTGCCGTCCGACTTAAACGAGACGCCAAGAACATGGTTCGTGTGCCCCTCGAACGACCGCACGAACTTTCCGCTCGCAACCTCGAACACCTTGACGAACTTGTCAGCTGCTCCCGAGACGAGCAGTTGGCCGTCGCGCGAGAACTCCACATCATAGACCGTGTCGCTATGGGCATCGGCGATGACGCGCTCGACCGAGCGGCCTGCGACGTTCCAGAGGATCAACTCTCCCGAGCGCGACGGATCGCCGCCGCCACTGGCGAGCAACTTGCCGTCCGGACTGAAGGCGAGGCACAGCACCCGGTCGGCATGCGGCGAGGCACTGAGGTCGAGCGAGTTGTCAGGCTTGGAGCCGAGCGTGGCGACCAGCTTCCACTGCGGCTTGAGATCCCACACGAGTGCGGTCTGGTCCGCACCGCTTGATAGCAAGGCTCCACTGCCGAGGAACCGCAGCGTCGAGGCCGGAGCGGTGTGCCCGGTCAAGGTTTGCAGCGGCGTTCCCGACTGGGCATGCCACAGACGAATCGCGTTGTCATCCCCGGCAGTCACCAGCACCTGACCATCAGGCGACAGAGCGCCCGAGCGCTGCGGCTTGGGCGACATCTGAGCTAGCGTCTTAGCAGCATTGAGGGTCTCGTCAGCCTTGGCAGCTTCGGCCTGGCGAACGACGAGGCTGGCCTTCAGTTCTTCGAGCCGCTTCTTCGAGTTGTCGAGCGACTGCTGCGAGAGCACGATCGCGCGATCAGCGGAGACGACGCCGTCCTTGGTCTGCTGGAGAGCATCGTTCTCTTTCTTCAGTGCCGCATCGGCGTCTTCCTTGGCCTTCTTGAGCCCCGCGTCATCAGCCTTCGCCGCCAGAGCATCGGTCGCCGCCTTGGCCTTGGTCTCGGCTTCGGTGACCTTCTTCTGCTGTTCGACGACGGCCATCTCGGCCTTCGGCTTGGCTTCGTTGGCCTTCTTCAGCGAGTCCTCGCGACCGGTGATGTCCTTCTCTCCCTCTTTCGCCGCGTTGTCATTGAGCGTCACCTTGTTCTTGGCGACCGTCACTTCATCGGTCAGGAAGAGCACCTGAGTCTCGAGGTTCGGGTCGCCCTTCACCTCGCACTTCATCTGCCCGTTGCGTAGCCAGACGCGGGCGAGGTTCCCTTCGCCCGAACCGGCGATCGTCTGTCCATCGGCAGAGATCGCGATCCCCGTGACCGGCGAGCCGAGGTTTTGGTTGAACCCCGCCGAGCCGTTGTCGAGGTTCCAAATCCGGACCGTTCCGTCCGTACTTCCCGAAGCGACTTCACTCGAAGCAGCCAGTAACACCAGTGAAGTCACCGGACCGCCGTGCCCTTTGAGTTCCTTGACTGGCATCGGAGCCGGAGGCGGCTCCGTGGCATCCGCAGCCGGGGCCACGGGTAGCGCCCAAATGCGAATGGTGTTGTCGGCATGCCCGGCGATCAGCTGGGTGCCGTCCTTGTTCATCACGAGTGAAGTGACCGGGGACGGGACCGGCATCTGAGCGATCAGCTGGCCGTTCTCGGAGTTCCAGGTGCGGAGCGTGCCGTCGTCGGATCCGGTGGCGATGACCTTGCCATCGGGAGAGAAGGCGGTCGCCTTGATCGCAGCGGTGTGGCCGGTCAGCGTGGCACCGGGTTGGGCGTTCTGCAGATTGAACAGCCGCACCGTGTTGTTATTGAGCGTAAACGCCGCCAGCGCATCATCAGCGGATGTGGTCGTCGAAAGAATCGGTGCGCCGGGCTCGAACTTCGCGGTCGGTGCCGTCGCGACGCGCTCCCACAATTTGATCTCGCGGAAACTCCCAGTCGCCAGCAGATTACCATCGGGGCTGAACGCCATCGAATGCACGAAGTCTCGATGCGCCGTGCCGGGACCGTAGAGCGGCTGGCCGTCCTGCACAATCGACAACAGCTTCGTGTCGGTCAGGCGGGCCACTTCTTTTTGTTGAGGCAGGTCGTAGAGGAAGACGCGGTTCGCGCGACCGGCGGCGACGAACCGCTTGTCGGGCGAGACAGCCACGCTGTAAATCGAGGTGATCGTTTCGGGAATCGCTCGCCACGCAATGTCGCCGCTGGGCGGGGCTGCGGTGCCAGCTGTGGCTCCTTCTTCGATCCACTTGCGGAAGATGCCGACCTCGCGCGGGGTGAGTGGCTTGGCTTCGGCCTTGTTGGGCAGGGGAGGCATCGCGGGGTCGGCACTACGCGAGGCCGACTTGTAGAGCAAGCTCTCGTCCGGTTTGCCTGCCACAACTGACGGGCCACTGGCTCCCCCCTTGAGGATCGCCGCCACGTTTTCGAGGACGAGATCGCTCTCCTTCGTCGAGACGTTGTGACACGCGAGGCACTTCGCTTCGAGGATCGGGAACACATCCGTATAGAACTCGACCGGTCGGCCCAACGCCGGGTCGGCCGGGGCAATCGCCGTGTCAGCAGCGGACGCGGACACTGCCAGGGATGAGGCGAGGAGGGCAGTGAAGAGAGTTTTTGATGTCATAGTGGAGTCTGGAGAGTGTTAGCCGTCGGACTTGCCCGACGTGTTCTGGTGTTCGATGGCGGTGACGGAAAGCACTGTTTCAGGATACCCCGGAGGGGTTGCAGCTATTAGCCGGTGGTTGAGCGAAGCGACACCACCGGACACACGCCCCCCGCGACCAAATGCATCCTGGAGGGATGCCAGCCACGTCTGGGAGTAAAGAAGTCTGTGAACTTCGTGAGCATCATGAGTGTGTGTTTCCGAAGAGCGAATCGGTGGTGTCGCTTCGCTCAACCACCGGCTAATGTCTGTGATCCCTCCGGGATCGTTGTTCTGGCTGACTGCTGAAAGCTGATCGCTGACAGCTCGCCTACGGCTGCACGTTAAGCGTCACCGGCACTTCCACGAGGGCCTCCCCGCTGAAGTCGGCCTTGGCCCGCACCACCATGTTCGCTTGGGCTCCGTCCTTGGCGTCTCCGGCAGCTGTGATCGTCAGCAGTCCTTCATTCATGTCGGCGGGGATGGTCACTTCACCAGCGGCCAGTCCCACCACTCCGGGAGGCAGCGGGAGCGACAACACGACCGGTCCGGTGAACCCATTCTGGCGGGTGATGCCGACCTTCACTTCCAGCTTGTCCCCCTTCTTGATGTTCCCGCTATTGGGCACGTTAGGGGCCAGCTTGAGCGGGGCCGCTCTCACGATCAGAATCACTGGCACGGCGGGCGGAGTGAAGTTGATGTTGTTGGCCTTCGAGGCGTTCGCCTGGTCGGTCGAGGCTTTCTCAGCGGCTTTGCGCTTCTCTTCCAGAGCCTTGGCAGCTTCGGTCTTGGCCTTCTCGTCGGCCTCAGCGGCGGTCTTAGCCTCTTGAGCTGCCTTGTCATCGGCGGTCGACTTCACGACCAGTTCATCTGCCAGCTTGAGCTTCTCGGTCGCGGTGGCCAGTGCAGTCGCGGCATCGGTCGCAGTCTTGGTCGCATCGACTTTGACCTTCTCCGCAGCTTCGGCGGCAGTCTTCGCTTTGTTGAGAGCCTCTTCCGCAGCGGCCAGTGCCTTCTTGAGTTCCTCGTTCGCAGCATCCGCATCGGAGGCAACCTTAGCGGCATCGAACGCAGTCTGGGCGGTCTTCACCACATCGGCGGCGGCGGTCGCCTGCTTCTCGGCTTCCGCTTGGGCGGCGACCGCTTTGTCGGAGGCGACTTTCCCATCATCGGCACCCTTCTTGGCGACGACTTGCTCGGCGGTCGCCTTCTTGAGGGCCTCGGTCATTTGCGTGGCCTTCGTCACGGCTTCGTTCTTGGCGGTCGTCGCGGGTGGCACCAAGTCAGCTGCGGTCTTGGCTGTGACGACGACGGCATCGAACTCGGCCTTGAGGCGGTCGGCCTTAGCCGGGTTGCGGCGATACGGCACAGCCGCCGTTGAGGTGAGCCACATCATGTGCGTCCCCGGCAGGGCGTTGTCCTTCACATAGAGTCGCCAAATCGTTTCGGCTTGGTCCTTCTCGATGGCCACGTTGGGGGCATCGATGTTGGCGTTGGGTTTCATCCCGGCGGCGTTGAGCGTGACTTTATCATTGAAGCCATCTCGCTTTTCGAGCTTGACCGGAACCAGAATCTGACGGCCTTGCACGACCTCGATCTTGATCGGATCGGCCATCAGCTGGAATGGGGCGGCTTCCGCGAGGATCGAGATCGCAAACTCTCGTCGCACCCGCCCCACCGCCGGAATGTTGTTGGCACCCGTCCAGGCAATCTCCCCCGCACGACCAGCATGAGCCACCTCTCGAATCGCAGCTGTGCTGGCTTGGGTTGCTTGCGCGGCAGCGGCTTTCAGTTCGGTGATCTTGGTGTTCGCAGCAGCCAGATCGTCGTTGGCCTTCTGCTCGGCAGCGAGGGCGGCATCGAGCGCGACCTTGGCTTTGTCTCGCTGCTGAATCAGGTTCGCATCATCGGTCTTCGCCTTAAGGGCTTCTTCCGCTTTGTTGAGAGCCTCTTGTGCGGGCGGGGTCTTCTTGGCGGCTTCCTCGATGACCTTTTGCAGGTTCGGCAGTGGCTTCTCGGCCTCCGGGATCGCGGCGTTGGCAGCGACGACTGCGCGGGCCAGACGCGGGTCTTCGACCTTCGCCTTGCCCTCGATGCGGAACTTGTGCCAACCCTCGGTGGCATCGGCCTTCGTACGGAAGGTCAGCAGTCCCAGCGGCACTCCATCGGGGATCGTCGTCCCACTGCACTCGACGCCAGCGGGCAGGTCGAGAGCCGTCACATCGATCGGGCCGTTGAAGCCATCACGGCGGAACGCGATCACTTGCATCGCGTAGTTGTCGCCCTTACGCATGGCCATCGACCAAGCGGCCCCAGCTGTGGGCGAAGCGGGCAAGGCAACCAGACGGAAGTCCGGCGTCTCCTGGCGGATGCTCAAGCGATAGACGTTGGCCGCCGAGCCTCGCGATTCGCCAAACCGATCGCGGAGGGTGATGCGGTACTTGCCATCGGTGGGGACTTCCAGCCGCTGCACGGGGTCATCCGATCGGACATCGTACACGTTCGGCAGCGGGTTGGTCGGCTCGTCATCGGGGGCAGCCACTCGCTGGAGCTTCTCGACTCCTTGAGCATCGACCTCAATACGATCAATCGTGAAGTAGGGGTCGATCGTTTGGCCCAGCCGTTGACCGTAAGCTTCGATGTAGAGGACATCCTTAGCCTTCACTTCGATGGTGAAGGTGTCGATGTCCCGCACCTCGGCGAACTGACCGACGATCTCGCAGGGGACCGGGACAACCTGAACCTTGGTCGGGTCGTTATTCGGTTCGACCTCGAAAACGACGGGCGTCTGCGCGATCCCGATCGAGACGGAGTTACTCGGTCCCGCAGGACTCGGCAGGCGGTAGCTGAACGCATCGATCGCCGCCATCAGCGAGGTCGTGCGATCTTCTAAAAGAAGAGACGCCGCATCCCCCGGGATCGCGATGTCGACATCGAGTTTCTCGATTTGTGATTTGAACCCGGCGAGGCTGATCTTCTGTCCGCCCGGCAGGTTGTAGCCGTAGAGAGAGAACTTTGCCGTCTGCCCCGCGACCCCCGATGGCGGGAAGACGAAGGCCACGTACGGAGCCTGATGCACGTCGAGGCGGTAGAAGTATTCCGGTCCACCGCGGAACGCTCCGTCGTGGAGCTTAATCAGGTAATCGCCATTCGCGGGAACGTCGAAGACCAGAGCCGGATCAGAGTTGCCGTCTCCACGCAACGAGGCCAGCCGCCGTCTTGCCAGCCCGTCGTGGACCTCCAGATTCGGCTTCATCCGCGAGTCGAGCCGGTCGGCGTCCACTTCAATGACCAGTCGTTGCCCAGCTGTTCCCGTGAACTTGAAGAGGTCAACATCCGAGGCCCCATCCATACGGCCCTGAATCGCGGTGCCGATGGTCAGCGGCATGGCCTTGTCGAGGGCGTTGTTCGGTTCGACTTCATTCGTCTGCGGCCGTGACCCGACGAAGAATCGCCGAGCATTGCTCACTCCCCACAACCCCTTGCAGCGAATCTCATGCGGCCCAGCTGGGACATCGGCAGCTGCGGTGACCGTGAAGACCTTGTCGACCGGTTGCTGCTGTTCGTTGACCTTTGGGACCGCAGTCAGACCGGGGTGGTCGAACAGCAGCGAGTTGATTTCTTCGAGATCGTCACCGCCGGTGATCGTGACCTCGACAGCCTGCCCCGCCTGGACCCCAGCGGGGTAGACGGAGTAGAGCCGGGGTTGCGGGAGTTGGGCCTGGGCGATGGCCGGGAAGAGAATCGCCGCGAGGAGGAGGGTGCGGTGGGTCATGATGAGGTGGGCGGGAGGTAGGATGGGGTATGCAAATGTAGGACGGGCCCAATTGGTCCGTCCGTCTACCCGGTGGCACTTGGGGGAGTCACCAAGTCCTCAAAGTTCCAACCCGCATCGACCCACTCCGGATGTACCCACCGAAGGACATCCAGATCGGAGATACCACACTTAGCCGGATTGCGACCGATGTACTGGATGATGCGATACAAATGCTCTTCGTCACGGATAATGCGGTCGTGACTTTCCTCTTGCCACAATTGTCCCGTTGTCCCCAGTCGACGGTTGATCCATTTCGCGGCGAAAGCCTTAGCTTGGCCAACAACAGTTTCCAAGTCATAGCCATCGAATGGGCGAATCACGATGTGGCAGTGGTTCGGCATCACAACACCGCAACCCATAAAATGTTGAGTTCCCTGACCATGTGCCAAGTGCTTTCGGACGATCTTGACATTCTCCGGATCGCGAAGCATGCAGGCCCCATGACCTTCGTCGAGAGTCCCTTCCATTTTTTGAAACACGGCTCGCTCGTACTCTTCATTGAGTGATTTCGCACGGGGATGATTCTGTTGCAGTTCAATCTCCCTACGTAGTTTCTGGAGGTACGTCAGCACGCTCTGTGGGATTGAATCGACTAAGCGGAACGTGACGAAATAAGTCGCACCTGGCTGTCTCCAGTGTGGTAAATGGCGGTGGTAGGAAGTGAACGGTCCGTTCTTGTCGAAACCTTTGAAGAGTGGTGGTGTGCGGCGTACGGGCATGCCTAGGCACTCCTTCGATGGATTTCGCTTCGCTCAACAATCGGTAGGACGGGCCAAAGGGCCCGTCCTACTTTCGCATCAATGATTGAACAGAAACTCCTTCGTATTCACCAGAGCCCAGACGATGTCTTCGAAGGCGATCTGTGGCTTGTCCTTGTGCTTCTCGATGTGAGCGAGAGCGATGCCCAGTTCGTCCGAATCGGGATCACGGGAATAGACCCAGCGGTAGAGTTCGCGGATCTTTTCCTCGTTCGGGCGTTCCTTCTCATTGGCCAGTTTGGCGGCGCGGCCGTTGCCGGAGCTGACTTTGTTCTGGACCTCGGCACTGTTCAGGAGGTGCAGGCTCTGGGCGAGGTTCGCCTCTTGTGAGCGCTCACATTCGCAGGCACTGTCCCCCTGTGGCTGGCCGAAGACCTTCAGGAAGTACGGGGCCACGGTTGCATCGGGCAACTGAATCGCCAGCGTCCCTTCCGGCATGCCGTTGAAGCGTTCGGTGGTATTGGTCACCTGATGGAACCCATCGTAGAGGACTTCCGCAGTGAGCCGCTTGGGGTAGTAGCGAGCGAAGTTCTTCTTGTCCTTTTGATTATGCTCGTTCGGCAGCGCACTCAGTTGGTACGTCGAAGACTGGCAGATCGTCCGCACCAGAGCCTTGAGGTCGTAGTTCGTGTCTCCGAAGTGCTTGGCCAATCCCGCCAGCAGTTCCGGGTTCGACGGCGGATTGGTCTCCCGCATGTCGTCTTCCGGCTCGACGATGCCGCGATCAAAGAAGTGCTTCCAGTACCGGTTGACCAGTGCTCGCGAGAAGAACGCGTTGTCCTTCGCGGTCAGCCACCCGACCAGTTGGTGCCGGGGATCGACATCGGGAGCGATCTCCAGAGCCGGGCTGCCCAGGCCGGTCGGCTTCAGGTTCTGGCCATTGCGGGGATTGTTCGCGGTCGCGACCCCTTCGTTGTGGAAGACTCGCTTCTCACGAGCCTGGGTATTCATCCCGGCCATGCGTTCCTTGCGACCGACCCGGCTGAAGAAGGCCGACAGACCGTAGTAGTCGTTCTGGCTCCACTTCTCGAACGGGTGGTGGTGGCAGCGGGCACACTGGATGCGGACCCCCATGAACAGCTGGGCGACATCCTCGACCTCTTCGTTGACTTGGGTGACCTCGCGGAACCAGATGACCGGCGGGTTAAAGCTGGAGTCGCCGGAGGCGGTCAGTAGTTCGTCGACGATCTGGTTGTAGGGCTTGTTGTCATACAGCGAATCCCAGAGCCACTGGCGGAAGGCATATGTGCCATCTTCATCACCCGCTTGCTTCCGCTTGTTGCGGAGGACCATGTTCCACTTGTTTGCGAAGTAGTCGGCATAGCCGGGGCTGTCGAGCAGGCGGTCAATCAGTTTGTCGCGTTTGGCCGGGTCGGTGTCCTCGCGGAACTGGCGGACCTCGTCCTCGGTCGGCATCCGCCCGGCGATGTCGATCGACACCCGACGCAGGAACGTGCTGTCATCACAGAGTTCGGACGGGGGGAGTCCCAACAGCTTGAGCTTGTTGAAGACCGCCTCGTCGATGAAATTCCGCACCGGAGGGAGCTTGGCGACCTCGATCCCCAGCGGCACGGTGGCTCGGAAGGTCGAGACCTGCCCCTGATAGCGGGCCATGATCGCGACTTCACCGGTGAGGTCGAGCGTGTGGACCAGCCCGGATTTGGCACTCTCGGCGAGTTCCGGATCGTTCGGCTCGTAGAGGGCCATGCGGGTCACGTCCTCGACGGTCCCGTCCGTATAGGTCGCGAAGCAGGCGATCTGCTGATCTTGTTTGGGCTCCATCAGTCGAGCTGCGGGCAAGCAGGCAATCCCAGCCACGGTCGGAGCGGCCTTGTCGCCCCACGGCATCCCCTGCCCCACCCAGCGGGCGAGGAGCCGGTACTCATCGCTATCGACATCCATCCGCTTGCCGCCGCCGTGTGGCGACTGGCCGACCGGCTTGGTGAGCAGGAGGCTGCGAGCCGGGGAGGAGACGTTTGTGCGGCGACCGCGCGCCTCGTTCTTGAGGAACTCGAAGTCGTCTTCGGGATAGAACCCCAGCAGTGATAGCTTGAACCCGTTCTGGCCGGTGGCCTTGCCGTGGCAGCCACCACTGTTGCACCCGAGCTTGGTGAAGATCGGAGTGATTTGGTTGGGGAAGCTGATGTCGGCTGGGTGCGTGTAGTCCTTGACATCAATGGCGACCTCAGCGGTCTTGCCATCCGCTGTCTTGGCGGTGATTTTGGCGGTGCCGTCGCCCGCTGGCTTGACCACTCCAGCTGGGTCGATGGAGACGATCCCCGCCGGTTCCGCCGAGTAGGTGACGGTTCGCGTGGCATCCGAAAGCCGTCCATTGGCATGGACGCCGGTGACCAGCACCTGCAAGCGAGCGTCCGGCCCGCGCAGAGTGAACTGCCCCGGCAAGGTCTCGAACTTCAAGGACTCGACCGGTCCCAGATCGAGAGCCTGGGCGAAGGAGGGGACCAATCCCACCAGCAGGAGTGGGAGAATCACCAGTGTTTTGTGCAACATTCGCATCGTGTACTCCCCGAGACCGCCGTGTATCCACACAGCAGTCTCAGCCGATTTGAGCCGAATGATCGACAATCTCCCCCTCTCGGGCAGAGCCTGCCGATTCCATTCACCTATCGAACATATCAACCTTCATTTCTGTGTCAAGGTGAGTGACACTTTCGGGATTCCGGGGAATGGAGGGAACCGCCCTGAAGAACCGGTCAATCCGGTTGTGACGAACCGCTGGCTGGGGCCGTCTGAGTCCCGATCAAATGAACGCCGAGTCGGGGAGTGGCCGCAAAGAACTCAAGAAACGCAAAAGGGGAGAATCTGTCCCTTTTGCGTTTCTTGAG
>JAYSUV010000153.1:0-5550 GCA_043718945.1 Planctomycetota bacterium | reverse complement strand
CCCGAAGTCGAAGGGGCCGTGAACTCGGTCATCGGCGATGGCCTCGCCAAGTTCTTCGAAGAGAACCCCGCCACCGCCAAGATGATCGCCCAGAAGGGCCAGCGCGCTGCCGAAGCCCGCGAGGCCGCCAAACGAGCTCGCGACCTGGCTCGCGATAAGAGCAAGGTCTCCGGCGGCGGACTCCCGGAAAAACTCCGCGACTGCCGCAACCATGATCTGAAAATCTCCGAACTCTATCTGGTGGAAGGAGACTCCGCCGGTGGTTCTGCGGACACCGGGCGCGACTCCGGGAACCAGGCGATCCTGCCCCTGCGCGGCAAGATCATCAACGTCGAAAAGGCCCAGCTCGTCAAGGTCCTGGCCAACACCGAAGTCGCCTCCCTCTTCAAAGCGATCGGCATTGCGCCGATGGCCGAAGAGATCGACATCATGAAGCGGCGCTACGGCAAGATCATTCTGATGACCGACGCCGATGTCGACGGTTCGCACATCCGCACGCTGCTGCTGACCTTCTTCTTCCGGCACATGCGAGAGCTGGTCAAGCAAGGCTGTGTCTACGTCGCCCAGCCGCCGCTCTACCGCGTGTTGTCCAAGACACGCCGCAACCAGAAGCCGCGCTACGTGCAAACGCACCAGGCGATGATGTCGGAACTCCTCGGCTTGGGACTCGAGGGGACCAAACTGATCGTCAAGCCGCGGGCCAATCTGCTCGCAGCCCGCTACGGCGAGAAAAAGCCCGCTGCCGAACCGTTCGAGATCGCCGGAGAGCAGCTCAAGAAGCTGGCCGACTTGCTCGATTCCGTGGAGGTCCAACTCGAAACGCTGGAACGGCGGGGGATTGAACTGCGGACTCTCTCGATGCATCAAGTCAGCCCGGATGGCCTTTTGCCGCGTTACCGCGTCTTCCTCGGGGCAGCCCAGCACTGGTTCATCACCAAGCCCGACTTGGATGCCTTCCTGGCTGAGGCCGAGAAAAAAGCGGGCGGCGAACTGAAGATCGCCGATGAGCCGCTCGCGAAACCCGCTGAGGAAGGAGCCGAAGCCGCAGCCCCCGCGCCCAGTTCGCTTCAGGTCCAGGATCTGCACGAAATCCGGACGATCAACGAGACGGTCAAAAAGCTCAAGGCTGACTACGGTCTGACGCTCAACGATCTGATCGTGTCACCTCCAGTCAACGGAGAACCGGTCTACCCGTACTACCTCGACCATGAGGTCACGCCGCGCAAACTGATGAGCCTTCGCGAAATGGTCAGTGCGATCCGGACGATCGGCGAACGCGGCCTGATCTATACCCGGTTCAAAGGACTGGGCGAAATGAACCCGGACGAACTCTACGAAACCGCCATGGACCCCATGAACCGGATTCTGAAACGAGTCGCCCTCGAAGATGCGGCCGCCGCCGAAGAAATCTTCCGCGTGCTGATGGGCGAGCAAGTCGAACCGCGCCGCGAGTTCATCGAGAAGCACGCGCTCGAGGTCAAGGATCTGGATATCTGACGACCCCTCTCCCCCGAGCCGGAAGCGTCAGCGCCCGAAGCTTTCCGCACGCTGACGATCCAATCGGTGCCACTGGCGAGGGCTTTCCCCTCGGACCCAAGCTCCGCTTGGGTCCGCATGTCCCCGAAGCTCCGCTTCGCCCCGCGTGCCAATCCGCAGCGAGCGGGCGGACGTTACGGCCCCCGTGTTCGAGCGACGCGCTCCGACCGAACAGTGGGTTGGCGAGCGATGCCGCACCGCCCGGCACGATGGACTGACGTCCAACGCTCGCTGCCGATACGTGAGTCGGGGGCGTGACGCTTACTCCGCTTCGAAGACTTCGCGTCGCAGCTCAACGGGCGGATCAAAACAGTCGCAACTGGCCGGACTTCGGTCTTGGCGGTTGGAAGTGGGTGAAGTCAAGCGGGGTGCCGGGGCCGTCGAGTTTGGACTTCTTGGCGAAGACGCGGAAGGTCTGCTGGATCTGGTCGGCGATCGCGCCGGTGCCGCGAAACCTTTGGCCGAACTGGGATTGGTTGAGTTGGCCGTCGCGGGTCGCGCGGATCAGCGATTCGATCTTCTCCCGCTTCTCGGGGGCGTGCGTTTGGAGCCAGTCGAGGAACACCGGCTGGACGGTCAGCGGGAGCCGCAGCAGGATCATCCCGGCGGATTCCGCACCGGCGTCGGCCACCGCTTCAATCAGATTCGGCAGCTCGTGATCGGTCAGGCCGGGGATGATCGGAGCGAGCATCGCCCGCGTGGGGATGCCGTGTTCGCTCAGTGTGCGGATCGCTCGCAGCCGTGCTTCGGGGGTGCTGCTTCGAGGTTCGAGGACGCGGGTCAATGCCGGGTCGAGAGTCGTCACGCTGATCGCCACCGAGATGATCCGATGCTGGGCCATCTCTTGCAGCAGATCGAGATCGCGCAGCACCAAAGCGTTCTTGGTGACGATCGACATCGGTTGTCGAGCTTCGAGAGCCACCTCCAAGCAAGCCCGAGTCAACCGGTACTCGCGCTCGCCGGGCTGATAGCAGTCGGTGACTCCCGAGACCATGATCGGCCCCGGCTCGTACTTGGCCCGGTTCAGCCACTCGCGAAACAGCGCAGCTGCCTGCGGCTTATAAAACAGCTTCGTCTCGAAATCGATCCCGGCATTCAGCCCCAGATACTCGTGCGTCGGACGGGCGTAACAGTAGCTGCACCCGTGCAGGCAGCCTCGATAGGGGTTGAGGCTGTAGCGGAAGAAGAGGTCGGGGCTGTCGTTTTCGGAGATGATCGAGCGGGAGTCATCGGGCAGGTAGGTCGTGGGCACCTTGGCTAGCGTGGCGAGGTACTCCGCGTCATGCTCGACCTGTTCCAGATCCAACTCCGCATGGATCTCGCCAAAGCGATTGGGAGGTCGCAAACCGGACCCACGTCCGATGACAGTCGGTTTGTCGGCCATGGCACACTCCATTGCATTGGACCATGATAAAAGCCCAGCGATGGCAACCGCTGGGATTCAGGCGAGTCACAGGCACAAGAGGGATTGAAAGGCGTACGTGCCCTCCTGTCACCTCTTATTGTTGCACAACCCAGACGCTCAAAGCAGCGTCTGGGGCATCCCTCGAGGCCGGGCGAGCTACTTCGCGTCATCTTGCGTGACGAGTTGCTCGATCTCCGTCTGAATCTGCGAGTCGGGGTGCTTGGTCAGATCCTTGTGCCATTCCCGCTTCACCTGCGGGCTCAGCGTGTTCGGGAGATGATCCCGCCACTCACCCAGAAACAACGGCGGGGCCACGACCCACAAGAAGTCGAACCGCTTCTCCAGCTTTGCCTTCTCTAGGTAGCCCACCAACTCCTTGCTGAAGGTCGCAGCTGTCGTGTGGCGGAAATCGGCGTGCGGTTCTGGCGTGGACCGGCCATCTCCGATGCTGAACATCGTGGGTCGTTCTGTGCGGGTCTCTCCCTCGCGCAGTCGTCCCTCGGGGAAGTCGAAGCTCTCGACCTTGGTCCAGCGCTCTTTATCTGGAACTCTTGAGAAGACCCGTGCCCGTCCACGGTCGGCGATCAGAATCCAAGTCGTCATGTTGTCCTCATCTGTCACAGTCGACCGGAGTGCGTGACTGGCGGAGTGATGGTCCGTTTCCGCACACTCCCACACATCGCCGCACAGTGTATCCGTTTTGGGACGATGTTCTGCGGAAGTGTCGTGAGATATGGCAAATTATGTGCCCAATGCATCATCTGACCCTCTCCACATTATCCAAGATTTCAACGCCAAGACGCCAAGGCGCAAGGATGCCAAGGACAGAGCCGGAAAGTGTGATCCACAGATCAGACATCCATCCCCCCTTTGCGTCCTTGCGCCTTGGCGGCTTTGCGTTAAAATCCCCTCTTCGATCTGCTGGTTCCCAATGCCGTGTGACCGCCTTCAGCCTCACTTGGCAGGGGTTTCAAGAATAGAAATCCATTGTGTCGAAGCAGTAGATCCCTCATCGGAAACCCCACGCTGGCGAAGTCGAGCCTAAACCACCCGCACCGCGGTAACCTTGTACTCCGGAATCTTGGCCACGGGGTCCAAGATGGAGTGCGTCAACTCGTTGGCATTGTGCGGCACGGCGAAGTGGAAGTTCGCGAACACCCCCCCCTCGGCCACTCGGTCAGTCACATGGGCCGTGGCGGTGATCCGGCCTCGACGGGACTCCCGTTGGATCGCCTGACCGGATTCGATCCCGAGACGGTGCGAGTCGGCGAGAGAGACTTCGACCAGCAGCTCGGGGCAGGCCGTTTCCAAGCCCAAGCTGCGATGTGTCATCTCGCCCGCGTGCCAGTGGTACAGTACGCGGCCCGTCGTGAGCAGCAGCGGGTACTCGGCATCCGGCAGCTCATGCGGATCGAGATGCTCGACCGGATGGAACCGGCCTTTGCCGATCGGGAACTTCTCGCGGTGCAGGATCGGAGTCCCCGGTGAATCGAGGTCCGGCATTGGCCATTGGAGCCGGTCGCCTCGCTGGAGTCGGTCATATGACACGCCTGCATAGGATGGTGTCAGCGTGCGAATCTCATCCATGATCTGCGAGGGGCTGGCGTAGTCATAACCCGCTACAGGTCCTCACGGCGTGCGACCTTGAAGCGCCAAACACCGCGTTTCCCAGTTCAGCCAGCACCTGCCATTCGGGTCGCGATTCACCCACCGGCGGGATCGCCTAGCGGACCAATTGCACGCGGCGCTCGGTGTTGGTGAACGTCCCATCGCGCTCAGCGAACGTCGTCCCCGGCAGCAGCACATCCGCGAACGCCGAAGTTGCCGACGGAAAGATTTCGTGCAGGACCACGAACTCGGCAGCGGCGAGGCACGCGCGCACATGGGCCGAGTCGGGATCAGTGAGGACCGGGTTCTCGCCCATGAGGAACAGGCCCCGCAGCTTCCGCGTTCCGGCGTGCTGAATCATCTCGGTCAGCGTGAGTCCCGGTTGTGGAGGGAGTTCGACCGGCGTGCTCGCAACTTCCCAAGCTCGCGCATACTTCTCTCGCACGAGTGAGTCGACCACATTCTGATACCCCGGAAACACATTCGGCAGAGCCCTCATGTCGCAGGCTCCCTGCACATTGTTCTGGCCTCGCAACGGATTGACTCCGCTGCCGGGGACGCCGAAGTTCCCGAGCATGAGCTGCAGATTGGCCAGTGCGAGGACGTTCATTACGCCGGAAATGTGCTGTGTGATTCCCATCGCCCAGATGGCGGCTGTGGGTCGCTGGGGGCCCAGCAGTTCCGCAGCCTGTTCGAGTTCAGCGATGGCCACGCCAGTGATCCGGGCCACGCGCTCCGGCGTGTACGCGGCCACTGCATCCTCGACCGCCGCGAAGTTTTCGCAGCGACTGGCGATGAACTCCCGGTCCTGCCAGCCATGCTTCAGGATCAAGTGCATGATCCCGTTCAGCAGCGCGATGTCCGTCCCCGGTCGGTGTCGTAGATGCAGAGTGGCGAAGTCGCCTAGTGCCCCCGCCAAGCTAAGAACTGGGGTAGGAGGGCTGGCCGATATCGGTGAGACTTCGGGGGCACAAGGAGGTGCTCATGAACAAGAAGTATGT
>JAYSUV010000152.1:0-16931 GCA_043718945.1 Planctomycetota bacterium | reverse complement strand
GCCACACACGATTCACGAAGACGCGGGCCGTCAGAGGGTTGTCGGGGCTGGCGATTGAGCGAGCGAGTTCGAGCCGACCGCTCCCTTGCACGAAGGCGGGGCTCTCATTCCCCGCAATAATACGCGGCATCCGCCGAGGCACACGCGGACCATGCCGACCGGGATTGCCGCGTTCGAAGACGACCGGCTCCATCGGACTGTCGTTGTCGACCAGCACCATGCCATGCGGCGGCGAACCGAGCGATGTCACCATCCACTCGGCCACCTTCTTCTTCAGTTCTTTGCCGTGATCTCGCTGATCTCGATCCACAATCCGCTCGATCTGGTCACGCGGGATCGCTCCCGGCGAAGCTGCTCCATAGAGTACCTGCCGCAGCTGTTCCGCGTCGGCCTCGGGGAGAGCGGCCAGTTCAGGAGCGGCGGCCTTCTCGCGATCCCAGCGCTCACGGACCTCATTGAGGACGCGACCATAGATGCGCACGACATCAATGATGTTCTGAGGCGGCTGATCCTTGAGGGCCTTCAGCAGCGCGGGGTGGCACTGCTCCGGCGACCAGCTGTTGATTCGCTCCAGAGCCGCCGCCGGAAAGCCATCAGCGGGCAGTTCCCTCATCTTCACGAGGGCGAACCAGACGCGGTTCTCGGGCTTGGCCTGCTGCTGGACGTAACGCTCCCACTGATCGATCAACTTCTCCCGCAGCGGAGGCTCGATCTTCACTTCGACTCCGGCGGGCACCAATTTTTCCCGCTGAGCGATGGTGAGCAGAAAATCGCCAACACGGTTGCGGGCCTGCGTTGTCATCTCCGCGTGGACGGTATCAAAATAGTCCGCGACGGCTTTCTCTCGCTGGGCGAGTTCTGCGGCAAACTGCTGGTACTCGGGTGCCGAGGTGTCGGCGGTGCCCACCTGTGGCAACTCCTGCGGCTCGCGACTGCTGGCGAAGACCCCGTAGAGCGAGTAATAATCCTGCGTCGGCAGCGGGTCGTACTTGTGGTCGTGACAGCGGGCACAGCCGAGCGTCATCCCCATCACCCCGCGCGTGACCACATCAATGCGGTCGTCAATGATTGAGTGGGTGTCGTTCAGGAATCGTGGCCCGACAGTGAGGAACCCCATCGCCGCCAGAGCGGGATCGCCCGGCGGCAAGTCGAGTTTGTCAGCGGCGAGTTGCTCGATCAAGAACCGGTCATACGGCTTGTCACTGTTGAAAGCGTTGACGACATAGTCGCGGTAGGTATACGAGAACGGGTAGCGCCGTTCCTCGGTGAAGACGTACCCTTTGGTGTCGGCATACCGCGCGATGTCGAGCCACAGGCGGCCCCACTTCTCGCCGAAGCGCGGCGAGGCGAGCAACCGATCCACGAGGTCTTCGTCCGCTGTCAGCGACGAGTCGGCGACATACGCTTCGACCTCATCATAGTTCGGACGGATGCCGAGCAGATCGGCATACAGGCGGCGGATCAACGTCGCCCGGTCGGCCTCGGGCGAGAGGACAAGTTGCTGCGCCTCCAGTTTCGCGAGTACGAAGGCGTCGACCGGGGTCTTCAACCGATTCAGAGTCGCGACCGGCGGCGGCACGGGCTTTGAGATCGCCCGGTAGGCCCAGTGCGTCTGCGCCGCCGCGTGAAAGTCAATGTCCCCATTCTCGCGACGGGGAAACGCAGCCACGGGCTTGGCCCCTGCCAGAGCATCGGCGGGCCACGGGGCTCCCTGCTTCACCCACTCGGTCAACAGTTCCAACTGAGCCGGAGGCAGCTTCCCCTTGGGCGGCATCTGCGTGTCGTTGGGGTCATACCTCAGCACTTGAATCAACCGGCTCTGGTCGGGCTGGCCCGGGACGATCAGATGCGGAAACACCGCCTCTCGCAGGTCAAGCCGCACATCTCCCTGGTGCTTGGCCGCCGTGTGGCACTCGTAACAGCGCTCGACCAGCAGCGGGCGAATCTTCTCTTCAAAGAATTTCAGTTGTTCCGGAGTCGGGTCAGCGGCGCGAACTGGAACAGCTATCGCAACGACCATGACAGCCGCCAGCGCCAGAGTTCCAATGATCAGGGAGAGTTGAGACATGAATGGCAGCAAGGAGGGAGGGGCTGCGGTGGGGGGGATGTCGACGGCCCCACGGGACCACGACTAACGTCATTCTAGCCTTCCGAGAGACTGGAAACGAGAGGAACTGAGGGATTGAGTCGGCTGCGAGTCATTTGGGAACGTAATCGCACCGATGCAATCTATCGATCCGAGCGATTCAACAGGTGTATTTTCAGAAACGGAATGACCTCTTGTGCATACTTCTCTGGATCATGTGCCAGCAGGTCGACATGTGCGGCACCAGTAAAGATCACCAACTGCTTCGGTGTCTTGGCCCTCTCAAACATCCGTTGAGTTTCAGCAAGCGTCGTGTGATGGTCCTCATCTCCATTCGCGATGAGTAACGGGCACTCGACCTCGTCGATTCTATCAATCGGGCGCAGAGCATCCGTGGACACCCCCAATCTCGGTTGCAGCTGACAGAGCAGCAGCGGTGCCAGGATGTGGCTCAGCGGGCCGACCTGGGCCGATACTCGATCATGCACGGCCTCGGTGACGGTGGGATAGACCGACTCGATGACCATTGCATCCACGTCGAGCGGCGAACCGAGCAATGCCGCAGCTCCTCCCAGCGAACACCCGATGACGCCGATCTTGTGATCGGGATTTCGAGTGCGTGCGTAAAGCACGGCAGCCTGGGCATCGAGACGTTCGAGGCGACCGACCGTGATATGCTCGCCGGGGCTTTCTCCGTGAGCCTGCAGATCAATCATGACGATCGAGTATCCGGCTCGGCGGAGCAGTCGGGCTCGATCAAGCATCGACTCCCGATTGGCTCGCAGACCGTGGAGCAGAACGACCGTCGCTGTCGAATGATCGGCTTCCGCGTACCAGGTGGCGAGCCTTGAACCCGACTCACTTTCAATGGTCGTCTCGGCTACCGGGAAGTCCGCCGGAGCGGGTCCCACCTCGCGATTCGCCGGGGCCAGCAGTGCGCCACCGACAATCCAGGCGGAGAGGCCCAAGAACACGACTCCCCCGCTGGTCACAGCTGCGATCCAGCGCAGAAGTCGGCGTCGATTCACAGATCGGGCGGGGGGAATCACAGTCGTCAGCACCCTCAGTCAATCGTCACGTGGGATGGCATCACCGACGAGTCGTCTACTCCCCGACTCGCAACACGTCGTTCTTCTTGAATACGGTCGGGGGGCGTTCCCCGAACTCAATGTGGCAATCGAACAAGACGCCGACAGGGGAGTCCTCGGGGATCTCCAACTCGACCGAGAGGATGTTTCCGATGCGAGTCATCTTCGTCGCCTCGAACGGGCCGATCTGGGCCCAGGTCGGAATGCCGGCGGGTACGGGTCGGCGTGCTGCCGCTTTCGGGTCGAGTTCGATTTGGACCTGATGAGTCTTTCCGCGTGCCAGCGTGCCCGGCCGGACCGAGGTGATGACCGCTTCTATCCGCGTGCCCGGCTCGGCGTTGTTCTCGATGGCTCCAGTCCCCGCCCGGTGCAAACCCCGGTTGTTGGCCGCCTCGACCACCCCGGCGTACCCGCCGATGATGTACGGGAACCGTCCCGGCGTCACATGGTAATGGTAGCCTCGCACCGCATCCGTATGGCCGTTGCAGACATCCAGGGCCGTGTCTCCCTTCAAGTCGCGAGCCATCTCACCGGCCCCCTCATACGGCCCGTACATCGGGTACCCGTCCCACGCGAACCCGATCACCGGCGAGTGCTGCTTGCCATCATCCGGGAACGGCGATTTTACACAGCTGGGGTACTTGTGGTAGTGGTAGATGCCGGTCTGCTGGGGATGCCCGCAGCAGGAGTCGAGCCACACCTCGGAGTAGCCTTCCACGGCGTTCATGCCACCCATCTCGAAGGGGTTGAAGAACACGACGCCATTGAGCGCCATTCCGATGGCCCCCATCGGCACGGTGATGATGCGGTTCGCTTTCTGCGGCACCAGCGGCAGCCGAAACACGAACTGCTGCACCTTCATCGAGTTCGGATTGCCGCTGTTCGGAAACACAGCTGTGGGGTGATTCGGGTAGCCCTGGCTCTCGATGATGAGGCAGCGCTCATCATGGCTCAGCTTGAGATTCGGGATGCCGTCCTTGTTGGAGTCCTTGGCGTGGTAGGTGAACAGATCGAGGTAGCGGGCGGCGTCCTTGTAGAAGTAGACCGCAGGCTCGCCGGGCATAACGTACCAGAACCCGCCGATGGGTTTGAGGCCCTCGAGGGCTTTGGAATCGGGCTGGGCTTGGCAAACGGAGCATGTCACGAGACATGCAAACAGCAGGGTAACGTGGATTATGTGGCGAGTGAACATTCATTGTCTCGATTGACTTGAGAGGGACGGACGAGGAGTGAAACACCACAAACCCGATTGAGTTTCGAAAGATCAATCGCTGTCTATTTGAGAGTCGTGTTGGTACCGGACATCGCTCGCTGCCTCCATCTGATCACCACCAACAAGCCAATCAAAGATCCCAGCCAAAGCAGTGCCTGCTTCGGTCCAAACTGATTTTGATATCCTCCCTGCAAGTCATCCGACCAATGAGTACGATAGGCAATCTCCGGGGAGATCACTATGGATTGAACAATCTGATGAAACGCTGGCAGGTCAGCGTCGGCATCAGCTGACATGAAGTGACCAGTCACCTGAAGCAATCCTTTTTCTGTCGGAAATCCAGCCATCACGGATCGCCCCATGCCAACGGCCTCGGATCCCGCTTCCATATCCATCCAAAGGGTATTGCTGGCCTCGTCGTATTTCATCTGACCCAACGCTGCGTTTGGCACGATCGATTCCGAATCAATTCCACTGTCTTTTACAGTTTTCTTTATGTCGATTTTCTGCATAGACCTGAGTTGCTTCTCTGAGAGTCTTTTCCCCTTCCCTGTCCACTGAACCAGAATGTAGGGAGGCGAAAGTCCGGACTTACCGGAAGCCAACTGGAAGCCACATTCATAAGGGGCAAGCTGTATACTAGGAACCTTCGCCTGGGCAGTTGCGGTCATTAATTCAAGTGTCTCCTTCGGAATCTCCACCCAGCCCTCGGGCAGCGTCAGCGAAAACTCCGGTTTCTGGATCACCTCGGCGGAGGCCGAAGACGACAGAATCGAGAACACCCAGAGCAGGAGGCAGAGGACTGCGGCAAATTGCTGCACAGGATGTCCTTTGAGATTGTCCAGCATGCGGACGACCGAAGCATCGGTATCGGTGACTTGCGGTCTCCGGTGAGAGCATCAGCGTTGTATCCCATTCGCACGCAACTCTTCAACGATAGAACCCAGCGACGGGTGGCGGGGTCAGGAGGCTTTGCGGATGGCCCCGTGGGGTGCGTGTCCTGGCTCGCAGACCGGGCCTTGCGCAAAGCCTCTAGACCCGGCCACCCAACCGTTCTCGAACACAGCTGGCACTACGGAGCGAACATCTCAAGCAGCACATCAAGAATTCGCAGTTGAGTTTTTGCATCGATGGCCCCCAGTCTGCGGACGAGCCGGGTCTTATCGACGGTCCGAATCTGATCGAGGACGACCTGCCCCGTTTTACGCTGAAAGGTACAGGCAACTCGACTGGGATAGGTCTGTCCGGAAGTGGTCATCGGGGCCACGATCACTGTTCGGATGTGTCGATTCATCTCGTCGGGAGAGACTACCACGCAGGGTCGAGTTTTTTGAATCTCGCGGCCCACGGTGGGGTCGAGTGCGACCAGATAGACTCCGAACCGTTCGATTACCACGACCACTCCGCCTCATCGAAGTTCGAATGGTTCCGCAGGTGACCGTCGATCAGCTGATCGTCGCCCGCATGAGCCATCGCCTGGAACACTTCGCTCCACCCCTCGCGAGGGCGGCGGATCGGCCGGATGACGATCTGGTCGCCCTCGGCTTCAATTTCGACATCCTCGCCGAGCCCACTGCGCTCCAGCAGCGGCTTCGGGATGCGAACCCCTTGTGAGTTTCCGATGCGAACGATTTTGGCTCTCATGACTACATCGTAATTACAGTACGGATTGGGAGTCAAGGGCTTCTGCTCTGTACTCTCCGACGATCGCCTCTAGAATCGCCGCTGCCCGTGTGACATCCTCCGCAGTGGTGTCTTTCCCCAATCCAAACCGCACGCTGGCTCGGGCCAGGCGGTCGGGGATGCCGATCGCGGTGAGCACATGACTCGGCTCGCGGTTGGTCGAGGAGCAGGCGGCCCCGGAGCTGACGCACAGGTTGGACTGCTGCAGCCGGACCAGCAGGGCATCGCCGTCGATGTCCGGGATGCCGACGTTCAAGTTGTGCGGGAGGACGGTCCACTCTGTCGCCTTTTGCTCCGAAAAAGGACGTCCTTTTTCGGAGCAAAAGGCGACACTCGGCGATGGATCGCCGTGTCGCACGATCCCGGGAATGCGTTGGGCCAACTCACTCCATAAGCGGTCACGCAGCCCGGCCAACCGATCTGCGGTGGCCTCGCGTTCCTGCTCGCACAACTCGAATGCCTTAGCGAATCCCACGATCAGAGCCAGAGGCAACGTCCCGCTTCGAATCCCGGTCTGCTGGCCGCCTCCATCAATCTGCGGCACGAGCGGGACACGTCCCCGGTCTCGACGAATGACCAAGGCCCCGATCCCCGGCGGGCCATAGAGCTTGTGCGCACTGAAACTCAGCAGGTCGACGTGTGTGGACCGCAGATCGACCGGAATCTTTCCCACGGCCTGCGTCGCGTCCGAGTGCAGCCAGCCCCCTTTCCGGCGGCAGATCGCGGCGATCTCCTTCATCGGGGCAATCGTCCCGACCTCGTTGTTGGCCCACATCACCAAGACTAATGCCGTCTGGGGAGTGATCGCCTCTTCCAGTTGTGAAAGATCCACATGCCCCCGGCCATTAACCGGAAGGATCGTGACGGGATGCCCAGCGCGGGCCAGGCGTCGGGCCGGGTCGAGAACCGACCGGTGTTCGGTGGCCACAGTCACGAGTCCACGGCGGTCCACTGCCCCAGCCAAAACACCCTTCAATGCGAGGTTGTTTGCCTCCGTCGCCCCACTGGTCCAGACGACTTCATTCGCCTCCACTCCCAACAACCCGGCCACCAATTCCCGCGATGCCAGTTCCACCGCAGCTGCGGCGAGACCGCGTCGGTGGCTGAGGCTGGACGGGTTGCCGTACCGGTCAGTGAGGTACGGCAGCATCACCTCCAGCACTCGGGGGTCGAGTGGTGTCGTCGCGTGATGGTCGAAGTCGAGGAGCATGAAGTTGCGATTGCAATGGGGGGGGGCGTGAATCGAAATCGATCCCCGGATGTCAATTCACCTGACTGTCCGGCTGTCTGGGCGATTGTCCATACAACCAGTGTGGTGGGTCAAATGACTGGATTGCCAGACTGATCGGCAGGCGGACGCTGACCGGAATGGGCTTGCTCAATGAGAACCGCTCGAAGGTCCGAGTCCGGGATCATGATTGGCTTGAGCAGATACTTCATTCGCCCGATCAATTGGCTGAACTTAACGGCCAATCGGAGCGTGGACCCTCCCCGGTTCTCATCACCGTTGGCCCAGGAATTGGGGGCAGGCCAGTACCACTTAGGGCGGCCAGTATGCGTTCATGCATAACCAGCGAGCGATGCGAGTCACCGCCTGTTGGTGGATTACATACACTCCAGGCGAGATGACACGGTGAAAACTGGGTTCAGGCTTCCACGGGGGGCACAGGCTCAGCGTTCGCCCGCTCGGAGTCGCGTTTCGATCCTAAGGCCAGACCGACCCCGAAGAGGCCGACGATCAGACCTCCCAGAATTGACGAGATCCCCTGTTCGACGGAAGCGATCACCTCTTTTTGCTGGGCCGATCGCACGTCTTGATGTTGCGTGGCTGCGGATCGATACACATCCGAGAATTTTGAGAGTCCGCGCACGACCGAGATCGTCGGCCAGCCGATGCCTGCCGCGATAAACATGCATCCGATCCACAATTGCTTTCGCAACATGACTACTTCCAGACTGGTGGCCCAGACTGACGGCCAGCAGCCGCTTCCCGATAAACCACTCTCAAATCGTGTTCGTGCCTCCGATTTTCCGATCAGGCGGAGATTTCCGGCCATATCCACTGGCGGCGTTCGAAGAACTCCTACAACCCGCACAATCGGTCAGGCAAGGCGAACGCGGTCACGAAGCCGAACGATTCGCTGCGGGTCACGTTGTCCCCGAGGTCGATACGTTCGGCAGAATCGGTTCAGAAACACCTGGAGCGATCGATCATATCGCAGCCATCACCCACGGACGGGAGACCACACCATGCCGTCAGACAAGACGCCCCAATTGACAGACCTCCAGCTTGCCCTCGACCTCGTGAACAAGATCGAGAAACAGGCCAAGCGGATTGATGACCCCGAGTTGAAGCGAATTCTGCTGATCTCGGGATGTGACATCATTGATCGCGTGATGGACCAGCAGATCATTCGCAAGGCGGCGTAGTCAGCCGTCGCGAGACGCTTTCACATCAAAGCCCAGTGGTTGCCACCACTGGGCTTTTGAATTGAGTGACGTAGAACGGAATTCAATTGGTTCTCGAGCAGATTCAGAATTAGTTTGCCGCAAAGGCAGACAGGAATGTCTGCCCCACTGCTCAGCGGCACAGACATTCCTGTCTGTGCCAACGGAAGAGAGATTCTGATCTGCTCTACGATCAATATGCCTCAGCGGCGAGACCCAGTTCCCGAGTGACACGATCAGAGATCGCGTGAACCTGTTCGGCCAGTAGCGGAGTCACAAAACTCTCTGCCGGGGGGCGAGCCACCGTATAGACCTGCACGCGAGCGATCTGGCCACCGGCGCGCATGATCTCGTGAAGTCTCGCGATGTACGCCGTGACCTCGTCGGTCGTGGGGCCGACGCCATTGACCTGCATAAACAGGCTCTGAATCACGATTGGGCGAGCTTTGGCCGCGAGGACCAGATTGTCGAGTACGCGCTGAAACGGGATCGAGGTGCGGTCGATGAGCCGGTAATACTCCTCGGTCCCCGCATCGAGCTTGGCCCACACTTCGCCCTGATTCTGGTCGAGTATCGCCAGCCCCCGCTCGACCGCCGGACGGTGAAACATCGTCGCGTTCGTAATCAGGACCATCCTCACCGCATCGAGGCCGAGCTTGCGCTTCAACTCAGCCGCCCGCTCCATGATGACATCGAAATTGCGATACGTCGTCGGCTCGCCATCGCCACTGAACGCCATGTCGTTGAGACGCCGTAGCGGTTCCGGCACTGACGAGAACTGCGGGTGCGTGAAGATCTCCCCACGCGCGACGCACACGAGCATCGCTTCCAACTCGGCCAGCAACTGGTCGAACTCGACGAAGCGGGTCTCGGCCACGCTGCGACGGTCGACCTGGCAGTAAATGCAGTCGAAGTTGCAGACCTTGTCGGGATTGAGGTTCACCCCCACTGAAATCCCCCGGCTGCGACGTGACAGAACCGGGTAGACGAACCGGTTCTGTTCGAACTCGCGCGGGTGCCGGGTATGTTGTGGGAGGATGTTCATGTTTCGTAGGACGGGCACATTTGCCCGTCCGTCCCATAGATTGACGATTTCCCTAAAAGCTGCGAGGCGTCTGGACTTCCCTTGGCCCCCTAGACGCTCAAGCACGGACGGGCAAAAGTGCCCGTCCTACGCCCCTACCTCCGCTTTTCAATCGCCCGCTTCACCGCTGCTCCCATGTCCGCCGGGCTTGGAGCGACTTCGACACCCGCAGCGGTCAGAGCCGCCATCTTCTCAGCAGCTGTCCCGGCACCACCGCTGATGATGGCTCCGGCGTGGCCCATGCGTTTGCCGGGAGGAGCGGTCTGACCCGCGATGAAGGCAGCGCACGGTTTCGTGACGTGCTGCTTGATGTACTCGGCGGCCTCGATCTCCGCGTTGCCGCCGATCTCGCCGATAAGCAGGATCGCCTCGGTCCCCGGGTCGTCCTGGAACATCTGGAGCAGTTCGATGTACTTGGTCCCGATGATCGGGTCTCCGCCGATGCCGATGGCGGTCGACTGGCCGAGGCCCACGCGACCGAGTTGCCAGGTCGCTTCGTAGGTCAACGTGCCGCTCTTGCTGATCAGGCCGACGGTTCCCGGCTTGTGGATGTAGCCCGGCATGATGCCGATCTTGGCGACTTCCGGAGTGATGATCCCCGGGCAGTTCGGCCCAATGAGACGCGACTTGGGCGTGCCTTGCATGAACCGCATCACGCGGGCCATATCGAGAACTGGCACCCCTTCGGTGATGCACACGATCAACCGCATCCCGGCGTCGGCTGCTTCCATGATCGCATCGGCAGCTGCGACCGGAGGCACGAAGATCAACGAGGTATTGGCCCCGGTCTTCTTGGCCGCTTCTGCCACCGAGTTAAACACCGGGAAGCCATCGATCTCGGTCCCCCCCTTGCCGGGAGTGACCCCGCCAATCATGACGTTGTCTTTGGGGCGATGCTCAATGGCATAGGCCCGGCATTGCTGGCTGTGGAACAGCCCGACCTTGCCGGTGATCCCCTGGGTGATGATGCGGGTTTCGCGATCGACGAGAATGCTCATGGTGTTCGCTCGTAGGACGGGCACATTTGCCCGTCCGGGTGTGGTAGGACGGCCTTTCCAGGCCGTCCAGTTTGTGGGTGGTCTCACGTCGAGCGGGACGGGCAGGAATGCCCATCCTACTTCAGTCGGTGGTTTTCGCGGGTCTGCATGTACGTCTTCTGAAGATCGACCGGAACGCACGGTCCATTCTTCAAGTACATCGGCAGTGTCGGAAGCTCGGCTCCCAGCGTCAATCGCCGGTGCCAGACATCCAGCACAGGATGGTCGTCTCGGGCAGTGGGTCGATACGCACACGCGTAGAGCCCTTGAGCCGCATCGACATTCCCATCCAGATGATTCATCAGGTCGTTGTGCAAGTTCGCATGTCGATCCGTCACGACATCCACCACCACCAGACCGATCGCTTCGTGCAGGAACGAAGCACACTTCCCCACGAATGCCTCACGGGCATCAGGGCGATCCTTGTTACTCGGGCTGACCAGTTCGATCGCTCCGGCCAAGACTGGCCCAGCTGTCTGATTGAAGATGTCCACCTGCACGATGTCGGTGGTCAACAGGAAATCGAGGGTCATGGTGGGACTGTCAGGATTCCATGACGGAAGTGATGCCGTAGGGGAGGTCGCTCCGTCCCACGCCGCCACATCGGGAGCCACTTGAATCCCATAGTGAACCGTCGGCTCTGCGAACCAATCGGTCGGCAGAATCCGGTTCAGCTCCGCAGCCAAGTTCGACGCCCACGAAGAGTGGAACGCCTCCCAGTGGCGAACACCTTTGAGCGGAGGATGAAAGTGGTCAAGGAGCATGGTGAGTGGGACGGGCACATTTGCCCATTTGGTTGGTCTCGCATGGTTAGGGACGGGCAGGATTGCCCATCCTACAGTGGACGGACGGGCCAATGGGCCCGTCCCACTTACGCCTTCAGCGAAGCGACGACCTTCTTCGCGGCATCGGTCAGATCGCTGGCGGAGACAATCTTCTTGCCGCTCTCGGCCAGCATCTGGCGGGCGAGTTCGACGTTCGTGCCTTCCAGACGCACGACCAGTGGCACAGTGAATCCCACAATGTCATAGGCCGACAGCAGCGCGGTCACGATCGTGTCGCACTTCATGATGCCGCCAAAGATGTTGACCAGCACGGCCTTCACATTCTTGTCGGCCAGGATGATGCGGAACGCCTCGGTCACCTGCTCGACGTTGGCTCCCCCGCCGACATCGAGAAAGTTCGCGGGGACTCCCCCATGAAACTGAATCAGGTCCATCGTGCTCATCGCCAGACCGGCCCCATTGACCAGGCAGCCGATATTGCCATCGAGCTTCACATAGCTGAGGCCCGACGCCTGAGCCTGCACTTCCGTCGGCTCCTCTTCGCTCAGGTCACGTAGTTCCGCCAGATCCTTGTGACGGAAGGCTGCGTTGTCGTCGAACGTCACCTTGCCGTCGAGGGCCAGCAGCTGTCCGTCCTTGGTCAGCACCAGCGGGTTGATCTCAACCATACTGCAATCGAGGTCGACGAACAGCTTCGCGATCTTGGGCAAGAAGACCTGAGCCGACTTCACAGCTGCGTCGCTGAGGCCGAGGGCGTAGGCGAGCTTGCGAGCCTGGAACGGTTGGAAGCCGAGCGAGACATCGAAGTGCTCGCGGAAGATTTTCTCGGGAGTGTCATGGGCTACGTCCTCGATGTTCATCCCGCCTTCGGTCGACATCATCACGCACGGCAAACCGGTTTCGCGATCGACCACGATTCCGAGGTACAGCTCCCGGTCGATTTGCAGCCCCTGCTCGACGAACAGCGTGCTGACTTGCTTCCCCTCGTCGCCGGTCTGAATAGTGACCAGCGTACTGCCGAGCATCCGGGCAGCGTTCGCCTGGGCCTCGTCGGCGGACTTCACCAGCACGACTCCCCGCTGTTGCGGATGCTCCTTGAAGGTGCCCTTACCGCGACCGCCCGCGTGGACCTGCGATTTGACGACCGCAATGGGGCCACCGAGAGTCGTGAACGCCGCAGCTGCCTCAGCGGGCGTCTTGGCGACGATCCCTTGTGGAACAGCCACACCGGCCTTGGCGAAGAGGGCTTTCGCCTGGTATTCGTGAATCTTCATGGAACGCAGGTCATCCTGGAATCGCGGCTGGGGCCACTGTCGCGAGCAACCGCCGACGTTCTGCCCTTTGAATTCCGCATGATAGTTTCGCAGCCAGCAAAAGGCCACGTTACGGAATGCGTGGTTTATGCAGTGTGTTCCAGAAAAGTCGGCATTTATTCCAAGGGGTGCGTCAAACCTCAAACGGGTGAACCGCAGAGGGACACGGATTCACCGTAACTCGTCAGCGCCGCTGCCCTCTGCCCCAGTGACGTGGGTGGCGGGGTCAGGAGGCTTTGCGCATGGCCCCGGCCACGGTGAACGTGGCAGGTCGATTCGATCGAGTGATCAAGGGCCTTACTCGACTCTGGCAAGCCTTTCGAAGCGGCGAGCGGGAGAGCGTCCGCTTCACGCGTCGGGGCCATGCGCAAAGCCTCCTGACCCCGCCACCCGAGCCGCTCACGGAGCTGATGACTCGGTCAAGGGTCAGTCCACAAACATCAGCTCATTCGAGAGCAGCAGCACCTGGGCGAGTTGCTCCCACGGTGTTAAGAACACCGGAGCGGGGCCGGTGAAGTCCGGCTCGGAGTTCCAGAGTGCGGATGCCGCTGGCGATCCCTGGGTGGCAGTCGTGTCACGAACGGAGGGAGCCCAGAAGTGTTGGTCACTGTTTAGGCCCGCATGAATATCAACGATGAAGTCGAGCGTGTCGCCTGCCTCCAGCGCCACGGGTGCGACGTTCAGTTCTTCGGTACGGTTGTGAATTGCAGCCTTCGCCAACACGCCGCCCCGGCTGGCCACGATCCAGCAACGAATGCCGTCGCCGGCTGCGACTTCGTGAATCGCTTTCGACGTGATGGAGAATGTCCCTGCCCGAGGGGCCGTCCAGCGGCGGATGCTGGCGTGCTGTACATCGTTGCCGGGATGACCTCCTCGGGACGTGATCTGCACCCACCCGAGGGCGGCATCTGGCCAACTGATGCCCCCTTGCCACGCAGCGCCGTTGAAGAATGGCAGTGGGGTAAAGCTCTTCAGCTTCCCAGCGGCCTCATCGAGTTCGCCGTACCCATAGCTCCAAGCCTTCGACTCTTCGCGGGGAGCCAGAGACGGTGACTCGACCTCAGCTGTCAGGAACGCCAGCGCGGCCTCCTGCTGCATCGCGGTCGGCCCCCGCTGGTAGGCCGCGCGGTACAGCATACGGAGTTTCACGGCCGGGTCATCGCCCTCACTCAGGCGGGCATGGGCCACCAGAGCCCTTGCCTTCTCGGCCATCAGCGGATGATTGAGAGAGAAGAGAGCCTGCTGCGGAACAGTCGTTTCGCTCCGTGACGGGATATGTAGATCGGGATTGGGAAAGTCGAACATCCGCAGGACCGACGGCAGGAACTGACGGTCGACTGTCCCGTACAGCGTGCGGCGGCGATTCGACGAACCAGCCCCCGCAAACAGGTCCGCTGACCGGCCTCCCAGAGTTGGGTCGAGTTGCCCGGTCGTGGCCAGCAGCGTGTCGCGGAACTCCTCCCAGCTGAGTCGATGCACATTCGCCCGCCAGAGCAGTCGGTTCTCGGGATCGATCTGCTCCCCTCTCCCCCCAGGAGAGAGGCCGGGGGTGAGGGTCTTCTTCGTGAAGCCATCCGACGACTGCTGGTACGTATTCGACAGCACGATCAACCGGTGGATCGCCTTGGTACTCCATCCGTTCGAGGTCAGCTGGGTCGCCAGCCAGTTGAGTAGCTCGGGATGGCTGGGAGCCTCGGCTCGGATGCCGAAGTCGCTGGGGGTGCGGACGAGTCCGGTGCCGAAGTGGTGTTGCCAGATGCGGTTGACCCACACGCGGGCCGTCAGTGGATTCGTCGGAGCGACAATCGCCTTGGCCAGTTCGAGGCGACCGCTGCCCTGTTGGAATGTCGGCGGTTGCGGTCCAGCGAGGAGCGACAGAAAGTGTCGGTCGACGAACCCGATCTTGGTCGCCGGGTTGCCGCGGCGCAGAATGCGGTTGGGCCGAATCACCTCGCGGTCCACGAGCCGGACCGCATGCGCCGGTGCCAGCGGGTTGTTGATGAGTGTCCGGTCGATTTCGTTATGCAGCTTCCACAGGGCGTCCACCGAGCCCGAATCGAATTGGATCTCGGTCGAGAGGATCGACTCGTTCGGGATCACGCACGGTGAGGCCGGACCATAGAGTACCTGCCGCAGGGCTTCCACCTCGGGTTGAGGCAACTGCGTCGGCTGCGGGGCTCCGAGAGTCTGGGATGCCTCGACCCCTGCCATCCACGCTTTGTTGACTTCTGTCAAGAGGGTTGCATACCGCTCCGCGACGTCTTTCATCGATGTCGGCGGTTGAGTGAACGCTGCCATCACGAATGCGTTCGCCGCCGATTGGCCCTCCGTCACCTTCCGCAGTTTCTCAATGACTTCCGGGGCTTGGGCCGCGAACGTGTCTGCGGGGAGCTGGGCGAACGCCTCCCACGGAAGGAACACCGGATTTCTGGCATGGATCTCAGCAGCAATGTATGCCTCCCACCGCCACACCAGAGCCGGAACCAGATCGGTCGTGGCGATGATAATATCGAACCCTTCCTGCGGGGCCTTGTGCAACTCGGTCTGGGCCACGAGGTAGTCCTTCAAGCGGCTGCGAATTCGTTCCGCAGCTTCGTTTCGTTTGGCAGCGAACGTGTCGTCTTGTGCCTTGGTCTTCCCGGCGAGTTCTTGTTCAAAGGCGACATACGCCGCGCTCTTCTCGGTCGGCTCGGCAAGTGGCACGAGTGTCTCGTACGAGTTCATGAACACTCCATAGAGTGAATAATAATCTGCCGTCGGGATCGGGTCGTACTTATGATCGTGGCAGCGGGCACACGACACGGTCAGCCCCATCGTCCCGCGCGTGACGACATCAATCCGGTCGTCGTAGATGTCGTGTGTGATCCCCAGGAACCGCCGCCCCAAGGTCAGGAACCCCAGCGCCGCCTGGTTCGGCTTGTCGTCGGGAGCCGCTTGGTCAGCTGCGATTTGGAGCGTGAGGAACTGGTCGTACGGCATGTCGCTGTTGAGGGCCTTGACGACCCAGTCGCGGTAGGTCGGGGCGTGGACCCAGAAGCGTTCCTCGCGCGCGTAGACGTAGCCCTTGGTATCGGAATAGCGGGCCACATCGAGCCAGTGCCGGGCCCATTGCTCTCCATATTGCGGCGACTCGAGTAACCGGTCGACCAGCTTGCGGTACGCCTCCGGGTCTTGGTCGCGGACGAAAGCATCGACCTCTTCCGGAGTCGGTGGCAACCCAGTCAGGTCATACGTCACCCGCCGGATCAGTGTCCGGCGATCCGCACTGGGTGAGTGCGGGAGTTGCTTCGATTCGAGCGAGGCCAAGACGAACTGATCGACCGGCGTGCGAACCCAACCCGCTTCCTTCACTGCGGGTGGCTCGACCATCTGCACCGGTTGGAAGGCCCAATGACTCTTTTGCCGAGCCAGCTTCTCCGCATCCGGAATCGAGGCGGTCGCCGGGAACATTGCCCCCATGCTGATCCACTTCTCCAGCACGGCAATCTGTGCCTCAGTGAGCTTCCCGTCAGGAGGCATCTGCGTGTCGCCCGTGTACTTCACAGCTGTCAATAACAAGCTGGTGTCGGGCTGCCCCGGAGTGATCGCGGGTCCACTCTCGCCGCCCAGCAGTACGCCCTCGCGAGAATCGAGCCGCAAGCCCCCCTTCTGCTTCTCCGCCCCATGACACTTCTGGCACTGCTCGACCAGCAAGGGTCGAACCTGCGACTCGAAGAACTCCATCTGTTCCGGCGAGAACGTGTCCACAGCCTGGCACTGGTCCATCGCCAGCACGATCACAGACAGAGTCAGGCACAGAATCAATCGCATGCAGCCACTCCCCAAACCGTCGCCGAAAGTTTCCCGACGCACAATGATCAGGATACTCCAATGCGTCAGGTCTTGGGGAGTCTGACGGGGCCAATGAAACAGGGCGATCGCCTTTTTCATAGTAGCGTGGGCTTTAGCCCACGCGATCAACCGATATCTCTCAGTTCGCGTGGGCTAAAGCCCACGCTACTCAACCCATATTCGAAGAGGCGACTGCCCACGCCAATGAAACACGGGAGAATGAGACTTCGGCGGTAACTGTTAACCCCTCTTGCCACAAACTGCGGAATCGGCAACATTTCGCGGCATCATGGAGGAGCTTCAACGGCAAGTCGAAACGCTGCTGAAAGAACTCGCAGAGTTGCGGGCCGAGGTGCTGGCGCT
>JAYSUV010000151.1:0-5560 GCA_043718945.1 Planctomycetota bacterium | reverse complement strand
CGGAGGGCCGATGAACTCGATCTTGGAAGCCCGGCACATTTCGGCGAAGTCGTGATTCTCGGAGAGGAACCCGTAGCCCGGATGAATCGCGTCAGCGTTCCCGACCTCGGCGGCGCTGATGATCCGCTCGATCTTCAGATAGCTATCGGTCGCCGACGCGGGGCCGATACAAAACTTCTCATCGGCCAGATCGAGGTACGCCGCACCTCGATCGGCTTCACTGAAGACCGCGACGGTCCCAATCCCCATCTCGCGACAGGCTCGAATGACCCGCAGGGCGATTTCACCGCGATTGGCGATCAGGATGCGTTGGAACATGAGGCAACTTGAGAGAAGTGACACACGAGTGGAAACGACAGCATTGGAATGCCCAAGGGTTGCAACCCTTGGGCTTTCCACGCACTATGGCTGGACGAGGAACAGCACCTGTCCGTACTCGACCGCATCGCCATCCTTGACGAGGATTTTGGCGATGAGTCCCGCGCAGTCCGATTTCACGGGGTTGAAGAATTTCATGGCCTCAATCAGGCACACGACCGTATCGTTCTTCACCCGGTCCCCGACCTTCACAAAGGCAGGTTCACCCGGCTGAGCCGAAGAGTAATAGCTGCCCACCATTGGGCTCTTGACCTGCAACAGCCCCTCATCACCGCTCTTGGTTGCGGCCGCGGGAGCCGCACCACTGGCCGCAGCTGCGACCGGAGCCGGAACGTGCCCCATCGGCGGCGGAGCGAAATGCCCGCCCATCGGAACGGCATGCACCACCTCTTGCGGCCCACGCTTGAGCTTCCATTGCTGGTCGCCCCGTCGCAACTGCACCTCGCGCAGGTCGTGCTTTTCCATCATCTCAACCAGCTGTTGCAGCTTGTCGAGATCAAACGAATCTTCTCCGGCGGAACGTGCGTCCGTCATGGATGATCATCCTTATGGCCGGTTGGATCTGTGGCCAAGTTTGGCGGTGTTTGTGTGTGTGCGGTCGGGGTGACAGGATGAACTGGAGGTGGCATCACACCGAAAGGGAACTTCACCCCCGTTCAGTGATTCAGGTACGCCACGAGACCTCAGTGCGCACCAACCCCACAGTCGACCGGGCGGCAGTTTAGCGAACTCCAGGGGGAGTTCGCGAGCGAAGGCCGTGACTCATTTGAGCAAAAGTGCCCTTTTGTTCAGGTCGACCTCTCTGCCCGCATTAATCCTCAATGATATCAATGTCGTCCATTTCCAGGACTTTGTCTTCACGCGGACGCTTCAGCGGGGCGGGCTTGAGCTTCCGCTGAGTTTCCTCAACGGCAAAGTCCACCTCTTCGTCCGGGATGGCCACGGGCAAATCCTGACTCAGAAACCTGGGATCGACACGCCGGGGAGGCTTGCCTGCGGGAGTTTTGGCGGCAGGGGCCTTGGCGGGGGCAGCAGGGGCTCTCTTCTTGTGCAATTGAGGTGCGGGCTTCTTTTCCGGGACTCGTATTTCCATGCGATATCCCACGTCTCCGATGTGGATGACATCCCCCGCAGCGATTCGGCATTCCTTGGAAACCGGCTTCTCGTTGACCCGGACTCCGTTCATGCTGCCCATGTCTCGCAGGACGAAGTGGTCATCGATTTGAGCAATACAACAATGCTTCCGTGACACCTTGCGACTGTTGAGTAAGATCACGTCGCATTCGGGTTGGCGTCCGAAGAACAGGATGGGCTTATCAATGGCAATCGCGGGCCCGCCGTCGAGCGGGACAAGGTGCATGAGCATGAACGAGCCTTTCATTCACGGTTGCTGCACGGAGGGGCAGGGCAGTCAGAAGGCCTAATGAATGGCTCGATGGTATCACCCTTCGCGGTCGGTGAACATGCCTGACTATCGGTTTGATCCGCCGTGTGCGAGTGACCGCGCCGCTCGGTCATGTGCCGATGCTCGGCGCGGGTTGACCGAGGCATCGCCTGAGCCAGTCGGTGCCCCACCTTCCCAGCCCCCCCCGACTGAAAGGCGATCGCCTTTCTCACTGTAGCGTGGGCTTTAGCCCACGCGAACTTCACATCTCCTGCAGATCACGAAGGCTTTAGCTCACGCGACTCATCCCATATTCAATCAGGCGATCGCCCTGCCCTGGTGAAAAACCAATAGACCCGCACGCCAGACCGGTTATGATCGGGCAGACGCAACATCATCCCACCTGGTTGAACACCTCTATGCCCCGCTTTCGCATCGCTGTCGCCACAGCTCCATTCCGCCTGCCCCTCAAAGAGGCCATCAGCACGGCGGCCCAGATCGGGGCGGAAGGGATTCAGTTCGATCTCGCTCGCGAGGTGACTCCCACTGAGTTCGGCACGACGGCTCTCAAGCAGCTCGTGCATTATGTCGAGGAGCGGAACCTCAAGGTGGCGACCGCGACGTTTTCACTCGTCCGACCGCTCTATGACTTCGAGGACATCGATACCCGTGTCCACGCCCTGACCGAGGCCATGGAACTTGCCGCCCGCCTGAAGCTCCGCCAGCTGACGATTCGAGTCGGTCGTATCCCGGACGAAGCAACCTCAGCTGAGCATGTCCGCATGGTCGAGGTGCTTCGCGATCTGGCTCGACTGGGGAATCGGATCGGTGTAGTCCCGTGTGTGACACCGAGTGAGGACGCCTCGCAGACGCTGATTGAAGTCTGCCAATCCGTGACCGATGGACTTCTGGGTATCGACTTTGATCCGGCGGGCACGGTGATGACCCGCCGCGACCCCGTTCAGGCACTCCGTGACCTGCATGAGCATGTCCAACATATCCAGTTTCGCGATGGCCGACGGGATGTCGATGGCGTCGGCGTCGAGGTGCCCCTCGGTCGCGGGCAAGTCAAATGGGACGAGACTCTCGCCCTGCTGGATGAGATGCGGTTCTCGCTGTGGGGCACGGTTCGTCGCACCACGGGAGACGACCGAGTCGGCGACTGCCAGAAGGCGATTCAATACGTCCGGCGCGTGGCGATGGGGCTGTGAGGTGCTGTCGCCAGTGTATCTAGCGAACTCTACGGCTCTGGAACTCCGAGTTGACGGCAAATCGCCCGTGCCGTGTAGTCATCCACCTCGCGGTGACGCGGGATGGTCGATTGGCGGTTGTTCGCCGAGTTCTGCCAGACCGAGTGACTCCTCCCCTCCCGAAGCAACTCACAACCGTGCTGGCGAAGGTGCCTGACCAAGTCCTGGCGTTTCATACCACCACGCCCGCAGGAACTTCCCGCACCTCACTGCTGGCACCAAGGTGCAGGTAGATTGGCTCCTCAATATCCATCTCAATATCTGTGGCAGCGGGGTCGGGAATGGGCAGTGGTTGCCCCAACTCCACGGCTGCTTCGGCACTGTCGACCAACGCCATGGCGAGTGCATGTCGAGCCTCATCCAAGTCGGCTCCCCAAGTGATCGCCGCCGGGAAGTCGAGTACCTGCGCGTGGACACCCGTAGTGACATACTTGTACCCCGCCTTGTACCGCAGCATGGTCATCCTCCCCGAGCCAACGCCATCACACGCTCGAACAAGTGTATTCACACCTGGGAAACCTGTCCAATCGCCTGGCGCGAGCACCTGGCAGGGCTGGTGTGTTTGCCACAACACCCAGTTTCGCAAACTGACCAACTAATAATTCCGCCCTCAAACGCTGGCATGTCTGCCCTCCAGTCCCTATGCTTTCCAGTCCTTTCCCGGAGCGTCCGAGAAAGAATGTCTCGACGAGACACCGTCATCGCCGCAGAACCTGTTGCCAGGCAAGAAGTTACGAGATGCCCAACAACGTCAATGCCGAAAAGGCACTCCGTCAGAACATCAAGCGTCGCCTTCGCAATCGTGCGGCGACCTCGACCTTGCGTACCGCGATCAAGAAGGTCCGCGTCGCTCTGGCCGACCCGGCTCCAGACGTTCAGGTTCTGGAAACCAACCTGAAAGCAGCTGTCAAGCGGCTCGACCGCGCAGCTGCCAAGGGACTGATTCACCGCAACGCTGCGGCTCGGACCAAGTCCCGTCTGGTGAAGCAGCAGAAGCAAAAGCTCGGCACCACAGCTCCCGCTGCCCAGTAATTGCCTGTTCTGACATCAGCGATTCCCACAGCCGTCCCCCAGGGACGGCTGTTTTCGTTGACACCACCCGTGGCATGTGGCTAGCGTTAGCTGACAGGGGAGCCCGCTCATGAATCACATTCGTCATCAGTTGGGTCGGCGAAGTGCCTTAGGCTGGCTGGCGGGGTCACTCGCCGCTGCCATGTGGGCGGAGGACAACACCCCGGCCAGAACGATCAAGCACCTCGCCATCGGCAATTACGGGATGAAGTCCCTGACCACTGAAGACGCGATTCGGGCGATTGCCGGGATCGGATTCGAGGGGTTCGAGCTGTGTGCAATTCCGGAATGGGACAGCACGCCCGCCCGAATGGGGGTGGAGCGGCGGAAAGCTGTGGGTTCGCTGCTCAAAGAGACCGGGCTGCGACTGGTAGCGGTGATGGAGAATCTGCCGCCGAGCGCGGATGACCAGCAGCACGGGTTCGGGATGGAGCGACTCAAGGCGGCGATCACGCTGGGACGCGATCTGGTTCCTGATCAGAAGCCGCTGGTGCAGACCGTCCTAGGCGGCGGAAAATGGGATGAGGTCAAGGCCATGTGCTGCGACCGCGTCGGGGACTGGGCCAGGCTGGCTGAAGAACTCGATGCCACCGTCTGCATCAAGCCGCACCGGTTCGGAGCGATGTCGACTCCGGAGCAGGCGGCGTGGTTGATCCAGCAACTGGAGGATACGCCGCGCATCCGCATTGTCTATGACTACAGCCACTACGCCTTCCGCGACCTGACCGTGGCCGCGACGATTGAGCAGGCTCGTGGGCTGGTGGCCTATGTCGCGATGAAGGACGCTATCCAGACCGGAGAGAAAGTGACCTTCGCTCTCCCCGGTGAGACAGAAGTGTTCGATCAGGCCGCCATCGTGCGAGCCCTGAAAGCCAACCGCTACATGGGCGACTTCTGCTGCGAGGTCAGCTCGCAAATCTCCATGCAACCAGGCTACGACCCGATCCAGACGGCGAAGACCTGCTACCGCAACATGGCCCCACTGTTTACCGAGTCGCGGTGAAGTGGCCGTAGGACGAGCGGCCCGAATTGCGTTCCGACAGACTTCCGAAGTCTTCCGAGACTTCGGAAGGAGTGTGGTCGCGATTCTACGCAGGTTTTCGCTCTTTGGCCCCAACGGGGCCTGACTCGAAAGCCCAGGGCAAAGCCCTGGGAAATCGGACCGCAGACTTTCTTCAAGGCCCAACGGGCCGTCACTCAACTCGGCCAGCGAGTGACGGCCCGTTGGGCCTTGAGCCGGATAAGAGGAGCCACGTTTCCCAGGGCTGCCGCCCTGGGCTATCGAGTCGAGCCCCTTCAGGGCGAAAATCCCAGAGGATTCCGCGTAGAATGGCGGCCACACTCCTTCCGGAGTCTGGCGGGGCACTTTCCACTGGCCGCTCACCTTAATGATTCTGAGATCGGACAGAGCCCACACTCAAATACGCACGAAGATTCGCTTGCGATAGAGCCAGAACAGGATCAGCCAAACGACTAC
>JAYSUV010000016.1:0-6765 GCA_043718945.1 Planctomycetota bacterium | reverse complement strand
GCTGTTTGAGTTTCATCACGGGCCGGAGCCGCCCTCGTCCCTCGGCTGATCGTCGCCTTCGGCTCCGACCGCCAGCGCTACCAGTCCGCTCAGGAACTGCAAAACCAATCTGGCATCGCCCCCATCACCAAACAGAGCGGAAAGTCTCAATCGGTCCAGTCCCGCCGCGCCTGTCCCAAGTTCCTCCGGCAAACCGTCCACGAATTCGCCGACCACTCCCGACGCTGGTGCCCCTCATAAAACAACGGCGGCCAAAGCCTTCTACGAAACCAAACGCGCCGCTGGCACCAGCCGCCACGCCACCCTCCGCGCCCGCGCCTTCAAATGGATCCGCATCCTCTTCCGCATGTGGAAAGACCGTCAACCCTACCACGATCAAACCGACACCCAAGCCCTCGCCCAAGCCCAAAGCCCCCTCGCCAAACTCCTCCCCAAAGCCCCCTCGCCAAACTCCTCCCCAAAGACTCCTCCCCAAAAGACTCCTCACCAAAGACTCCTCACCAAATCCGGAGATCGCCAAACATGTGACTTGAAAAAACCTCAGAGGTCTACCGGGGTGCCTTGGCACGAGAGGTTGGTTATGATGCGACTCTCGATGTCAGAACCTCTTCCGGCTGCGCCGCCCCGGTGGATCCAAAGCGGTTAACCGGGGCCACCCTGCGCTGAGTGCTTCGCCATGCCTTGGTGACTTGGTTCAGCGGGACTGACTGAGATGGCATTTGGCGAGGGAACAATTCCAGAACCACAGCGAATCGCATAGGCCTTCGTAAGTTCGGCACCAAACAGGAAGATTTGGGCCGTGTAATAGTTCCATAACAGCAGCACCACAAACGAAGCCGCTGCGCCATAGACGGATGTCGTCGCCGTCTGGCCCAGGTACAGGCCGATGAGCGACTTTCCCGCCGTAAACAGCACTGACGTGACTGCGGCACCGAACCAGACATCTCGCCAGGCGATCTCCGCGTCCGGGAGGAGTCGATAGATCATGGCGAAGAGTCCCGTGATGACGCCGAACGAGACAATCCACTGAATGGTGTGCGAGATGACGCTACTTTGCACCCCCTCGAACAGCCCACTCATGGCGGCCATCGCCGCACTCACGGCCAGTGACACGAGCAGCAGAAAGGCGGACCCCAACACGAGCGTAAACGAGAGGAAGCGGCTGCGGACGATATCCCACAGGCCTCGACCCGGTTTCGGCTCCACTTTCCAAATGGTGTTTAACGCATCCTGAAGCTGACCGAAGAGTCCAATGGCCCCCAAGAGTAGCACTCCGCCGCCGACCAGACTGGCGATCATTCCCTCGCCAGGATGACCGGCGGCCGCGACCATCGCTTGCAGCGCGTCAGCCCCCTCCTCGCCGACCAGCGAACGCATTTCCCCCAACAGCCGTCCTTCCGCAGCCTCGCGTCCAAACACGAGCCCCGCGATCGCGACGACAATGACCAGCAGCGGGGCGAGGGCAAACGTGGTGTAGAACGCCAGTGCCGCCCCCAGACGCGGGACTCTATCCTCCAAGGATTCACTCCCGGCTTCCTTCACGATGGCCCAAATGTCTCGAATAGTCATGGTTGTGTCCTCACTCCATGGAGGGGTGGCGCTGTCGGAGAAAATCCCACGATCGAACGAGGGGGGCACCGGTGGAGTACGTTTCCTACCGCGGGGTGGCACCGGTTGGCTCGCTTGAGAGCCTACCGGTGTGCCTTGGCACAGGAGGTTTGCGGGACGGGATTCCCGGTATCAGAACTCTTCCGGCTGCGCCGCTCCGGTAGACCGGAAGCGGTCAACCGGGACCACCCCGCGAAGAGGGTCTTGAGCCACAGATCAACGCAGATGAACACCGATCAGAGGGGCAGCGACTCCCTCCCTGGAACCTGCTCGGATCTGCGTTCATCCGTGTTCCTCTGCGGCGATTCTCTCGGTCCGAAGCTCCGCCCGATGGCACGCGGCGCGTGCGTAGGGCGGACATCCTGGTCCGTCCTGATTCCAGACACCCCGAGGTGGGAGGTCGCCTTTCGGTTCCCCTGCGACCCGCCCAGTACGACCGGACGCCCAGCGGGAACGGGTTAAAACCCGTTCTACGACGGCGACTCCTCGCCGTCTTCCGCCCCGTCTTCGCCTTCCTCCCCCTCCGGTCGAGCGAACCCGTACTTCTTGAGCCTTCGGTCGAGCGTCGTTCTCTCGATCCCGAGCATGCGGGCCGCTTGTGACTTGTTCCACCCGCAGGATCGCAACACGGCCTCGATATACAATCGCTCGACATCGTCGAGGCTGCGGCCCGCTTGGATTAGGCTGTCCCAGAGCCGGTAGCGGGGGTCGAAGGCGGTCTCGCCGGTGGGGGCGTCGGGTTCGGATTCGGGAGGCGGTTCTGGGGGAGACGCGACCGTCGGAGGAGCGACCAAAGCGACCGGGGTCGCGTGCGGGTTGAGTTCTAGCTTCGAGAGGACAATGTCCTCTTCGTTAATGAATTCCCGCTCGCACAGGATCACAGCCCGCTCGATCACATTGCGCAGCTCGCGGACGTTGCCGGGCCAGGTGTGCTTGCACATCTTGTCGATGGCCGACCGATCGAAGCCGCGCACTTTGGAGCGCTGGCTGCGGACGAAGCGCTCGACGAAGTGCCGGGCGAGATCGGGGATGTCCTCGGGATGTTCGCGCAGAGGAGGAGCGTGTAGTTCAATGACTTGCAGTCGGTAGAACAGGTCGCTGCGGTATTGCTTGTCGCGGACGGCTTGTTCGAGGTCGCGGTTCGTCGCACAAACCACGCGAACATCGACGCGGATCGTCTTGCCGCCGCCGACCCGCTCGAACTCTCTGGTTTCCAACACGCGGAGGAATTTCGTCTGCACCTCCAGGCTCATCTCCCCAACCTCGTCGAGGAACAGCGTCCCGCCGTGGGCCTGTTCGAACTTGCCCGCCTTCATCCCGGTGGCTCCGGTGAACGACCCCTTCTCGTGCCCGAACAGTTCGCTCTCCAGCAGCGACTCGGTGAGCGCGGCACAGTTGACACAGATGATCGGGCCATCGCGGCGGGGGCTGTTGAAGTGGACCGCGCGGGCGACCAGTTCCTTGCCGACGCCGCTCTCGCCGCGAATGAGCACCGTGGCATCGGACCGAGCCACGCGACCGATGGCCTGCTTCAGCTTCTGCACCCCGACGCTGTTGCCGATCAGTTCGGACTCCATGCCGAGCTGGGCCTGGTATTCCTTACTGCGCTGTTCCGAGATGATGAGGTTCTGGGCCAGCTTCTGGCGGTCGCGGGTCTTGCGCACGAGGCCCGCCATGTGGTCGGCCACGGCCAGCGTGTACTCCAAATGCCGACTGTCGAGCGGGTCGGTGACCGATGTCGAGTAGAGATGGATTACGCCGATTGGACGGCCGTCTAAGCGGATCGGGGCACAGACGACGCTCTCGGCTGCGAGGATTTCGAGGCTCTTACTCCGAGCCAGCGACGTGTTCTGCGACACGTCATGGGCCAGGATCGCCTCGAGCGACCGAAACACTTGCTCTGACAAATGGGACGAGAATCGCAGCTCCTTCGGCTGGTTCTCGGGGATTCGCATCGCCATCACTTTGAGGAGCTTGGGATCAGAGACCTCGGCGTCCTCGGGGAGCAGCAGTAGCGCGGCCATCGAGGCCGGGATGACGCGCAGCAGCCCGTCGAGGGTAATGTCGGCGAGGGCCTCGATGTCATCGGCCACCTGCATCGCTTGTGACAGCTTGAACAGATCAGCTGCGCCCAACGGGCCGACTCGCGTGTGTTGGACTTCATCCAGGTGGTCGTATTGCGTCATCGATTTGCGTTCGATGATGGCAAAGCCGTCCTGCTCGTCCGTCGAGGTCGCGAGTGAATTTCCCAGCCCATCGACGGGGGTTTGTTCCGGGTGAAAGGCCGTCATCTGGATGGTGAAGTCGCCGACCGAAATCGTCTGCCCGATCTGGACGACGGTATCGCCATCGATCTTGGCCCCTTCGACAAGCACCCCGTTCCGGCTCTGGTTATCGCGGACGTACCACGTCCCGTTGCCGCAGAAGACCTCGCAGTGGACGCGGCTGCATTTACGGTCGGGGACGACCAGCGTGTTGCCGGGGGTGCGGCCAATGGTCACTCGTTGGCCGGGCCGGATCTCGACCACCTGGAGCCGGGCTGAGCCGCGCTGGAGGATCAGGTAGCGAGTGTCGGAGGCGGCGGTCATGCGTTGCTCGCGGGGGATCGTTGAGGGTTGAGTGGTTAGGGGTGAGAGGTGAGAGGTGAGCGACAAGAAGGGGGAGGGGCGAGTTGTCTCCTTCACTCACCCCTCACCACTCACCTCTAACCACTCACCGGCGGCGTATGCCCCATATCAGCCATGAGGATCTTCATGTCTTCCCACACCGGCTTCTTCGCTTCGGGGTTTCGAAGCAAGTACGACGGATGGTAGGTACACAGCACCTTGGCCCGGCCATGCGTGTAGAACCGTCCGCGCAGCTTGCCGATCGTCTCTTCACTGGCGAGCAGATTCTGAGCGGCGGTCGATCCCCAGCAGACGATGTACTCGGGATCGACAATCGCGATTTGCCCGTTGAGGTACTCACGGCAATTGTGGGCCTCTTCGGGAGCCGGTGGGCGGTTGTTCGGCGGACGGCATCGCAGGATGTTGCAGATGTACAACACCTCGCGCGTCCAGCCACACGCGATGATGATTTTGGTGAGTAGCTGTCCTGCGCGACCGACGAACGGTTCGCCCTGCTCGTCCTCGTCGGCCCCGGGGGCCTCGCCAATGAACATCACGCGGGCGTTCGGATTGCCGACCCCGAACACCGTTTGCTTTCGCGTGGTCGCCAGTTCATGACAGCGTGTGCATTGGGAGACGCGCGCAGCGAGAGCGGTCAACCGGTTCTCGCGGCTCCCCTTTTGAGCGACCTCGGGAGCCACGGCGATGATCGGGAGTTCGGGACTGGCGGCGGCTTTCGAGGCACTGGACTTGCGAGCCATATCGGTCTGGTCGTCCTCAATCGGAGTGATGGGCTCAATGGGAGATATCGTCGCTGCGGGGGCAGCCGTACGGAGTTCGACGAGAGCGGCAGCAGGAACCTGCTCCACCGGCACTGTCTCGACCGCAGCCACTCTCTGCAAATGACTCAACCCCGCTGAATTCCAGCTGCGAAGAATTTGCTGAAGTACACGCCCCGTCGACATGCGACCCGCCCCGTTGCGATCCGTGCGCCACACGAGTTGAGTGCGCGATTGTGACATGGTAGCGAGAAACCGCTGGCCGGTCGCCCGTCACGAGAGTCGAGGAGTATCCGAGTCCATGGCGTATCCTTTCGCCAATGGGTGGTCGATCACCCCGCATTCGGTCTCGCGGGTCCGACCCCGGCAGGGGTCACAGCCATTAGCCGGTGGTTGAGCGCAGCGACACCACCGGAAAGAGAATAGGTGGGTGCCTCCCATCCTGAAGGGATGGCAGATGGTGCCGGTCGTCGACCGTGATGAGGCGGGAACGAGTGAACTCGAACAGGGCCACAAACCCTCGAAGACCTCTGGCATCCCTGCCGGGATGGGGAGAATACGAATCGGCGAATGCACTGTGCCTGACGATTACGGCTTCCCGCGTTCCTCGTCCAGCACCTGCTTCAGCGCATCTTTCCAGAACTCCAGATCGGCGTCGGGGCGCTGGGCGCCGGGCTGGTTGCGGAGCGGTTCAGGATCAAGAGTCGCTTGGCTGGGAGGGCCTTTTCCGCGCGAGGGGAGTGTCGCGATTCCGGGTCGCGGAGCCAGCGGGAAGATGAGATTCTGCTTGGCGGTCGAGGGCTTGGGGGCCTGCGCCGGCGAGTTTGGTTTCGATGGCGTTGGGGCCGGCGCCTCGATCGGCTGATCTCCGGACAGGCTGCGCTCCAGTGCCACGTTCATGTCGGCATCATCAGGAACCTCGATCTCGCCGAACTCCTTCATCCAGTAGTCGACCTCGCCCGTCGACTGAGTCGCGTCCGCTCCACTGCGCGAACTCTCTTTCGGAATCGGCACTGCGGGGCGGCTGGTGGTCGATGTCGCTCCCTCGGCAGGCGCGGCCCGTCGTTCATCCAGCTCATCCAGAAACCGATCACTGTTGATCGACGCAGCCATCCGTTCCCGCGCCGCCCGGTGCAGCCTGCGGTCGCTCGACACGATTCGTAGTTTGCGCGGCTGGGGGTCTTGAGCGATCATCTCCTCGATCAGCTCATCCGCTTCGTGGCCGGGCTCGGGGAAGAGGACGCGAATCCCCTCGATTAGCTCCTCTCGCGAGGAAACGACCAAGACCGTCTTCGCATCGAACACGACGGTTGTCGCCGCCCGGTCCTCTTTCGACATCTGATGTGCCAGCCGCTTCAACAGCCGCAGCCGCGCCCCCTCCAACTGCTTGCCGATCAGCTTGCCCCGCACAAGGCCCGCCGCGTGCATCAGGTTGTATCCATCGATGATCGTGCGGTTTGACATCGTGAGATCATAGCGGGAGTGCCGTAGAATCCCGAGGACAGTTCCGCAGGGGGACACGTCCACGATCTATAACGCCGCTGGAACGGGCATCTTCGCCAGTTGTTGATCGAGCAGTTCGAAGCTTGGCAGTGGAGGCCGGACTAGGACGCCGTCGATACCTCGGGCGTCCATGACGGGTGACAACGCCGGGTTGTCATCAGCCCAGGGAGTCCGGAGCTTTCAGCAAACATCATGTGAGAAGAATATGTCCGGGTGCCAGTGAGCCAATGAGTCCGGTGGGTGGTGGGTACGGACCGCCCCCGGAGGGG
>JAYSUV010000150.1:0-5565 GCA_043718945.1 Planctomycetota bacterium | reverse complement strand
GGACACGGATCTCACGGAGTCCACGGAAAATGGTCTGTTCGAGGTGGCAACTCTGAGAGACTCGGCGTCGCACGATCAAGGTCTGAAATCTCACGGTTTCGGCGGCAGACTCCTCTTTTCCGTGTCATCTGCGTCTTCCGTGTCCAATAGCGCCACTTCAAAACGGGCGCGTCGGGTTGCTGGACAGAGTGAGAGTTCGCCCCAGCTGTTGATTCTCGGACGGCTGGTCCCGATGATTTGCGGAGGAATTCCTCTCCCCGCGCATGTGCTCGGGGAGTGTGCTTCGAGTCTCTGTCTGAGTGTGATTGTCGTGTCGTCTCCGATTCGTGCAGTGGTATTTGATCTCGATGGCCTCATGGTGAACACCGAAGAGGTGTTTCATCTCACGGGGCATGAACTGTTGCGGCGGCGCGGGAAGGTGGCGACGCAGGCCCTCTTCAATGCCATGATGGGGCGTCGCGCTCGCGAGGCGTACGCCAACATGATCGAGATGATGGAACTCTCGGAAACCATCGATGAGCTGCAAGTCGAATCTGATCGCATCTTCGAGGAGTTACTGGCGACCAAGTTGCGGACGATGCCGGGGCTGTTGGAACTACTCGACCATATCGAGGCGAGTCACCTGCCCAAGGGAGTCGCGACCTCCTCCGACCGGGTCTACATGCAGCGAATGCTGGGGCATTTTGACTTGTTGCACCGGTTCTCCGTGCATCTGACCGCCGAGGATGTCACCCACGGCAAGCCTGACCCCGAGATCTACCTGAAGGCCGCTCATCGCATCGGCGTCAAACCGCACGAGATGCTCGTCCTGGAAGACAGCCACAACGGCACCAAAGCCGCAGCTGCCGCCGGAGCGCACATCATTTCGGTGCCGCACGAGCATAGCTCGCACCACGACTTCAGCGTGGCGAAGCATGTGGCGTCGAGTTTGATCGATCCGGTGATTCTGGAGTTAATCGGCGTGCGCTGACACACTGTTTAGCCGCGACGCGAAGTCTTCGAAGCGGAGCGGTCGCCTCAGATCGATTTCAAACTCACCAGTCCCAGGATCGCCAGAATCGCCGAGATGATCCAGAACCGGACGACGATCCGGGACTCGGGCACTTGAGCGAACACAAAGTGATTGTGCAGCGGGCTACACGCGAGGATCTTTTTCCCTCGCAGACGGCGACTGCCCACTTGCAGGATCACGCTCAGCGTTTCGCCGACGAAGACGCCGCCGACAATCACCAGGAACAACTCCTGCCTCGTCGCCAGAGCCCCGACAGCCAACAACGCTCCTAGCGGCAGTGCCCCCGCATCACCCATGAAGACCTGGGCGGGGTGGACATTAAACCATAAGAACCCGAGTACCGCTCCGACCATCGCGCTCAGCGGCACGGCCAGCTCACCGACCCCGATGAAGTGTGGAATGCCCAGGTAACTCGCCAGCTCGCGATGCCCCGAAAGATAGATCGCCATCGTCATGGCCGACCCCGCGAACAAGGAACAGCCAGCCGCCAGCCCATCGAGTCCATCGGTCAGATTCACCGCGTTCGATGACCCCACCATGACGAACATCGCCCACGGGATTAGACCGATTCCCAACGAGAACCACCCGAACCCCAGGGGCCAGACAAACGCCGTGCCGAGAGGGGCTTCGGATTGAATTTTGTACAGCCACCCCGCTGTCACCACCGAGAGGACGCATTGGCCCACGAGCTTTTGCCGGGCAGTCAGTCCCCGCTTCTTTGTCGTCAACTTAATCCAGTCGTCGAGACTGCCCAGAACGGTAAACGTGATGGTCACAAACAAGGCCAGCTGCACGCGAGCGTTCGTGAGGTTTCCGAAGACCAACACCGCCAGCACGATCGCCATCCCCATGAAGATCCCGCCCATCGACGGGGTTCCGGCCTTGGCCGCGTGTAATTCATTCAAGGTGTCCGAGGCACTGTCGATGCGTTCGCAGAACCGGACTCGCAACCATGCGATACAGCGCGGCCCCAGCAGAATCGCCGCGAGGAAAGAGACCACAGCTGCCAGTCCAATGCGGGCGGTGAGAAAGACCGGCGACATACCGGGCAACGGGGGTTCGACCGCACCGGGAGTGGCGGACAACCGATCGATCAACCAGAGCAGCATGGACTCATTCCAGGGGGCGCAGCGATTCCAATCGCCGCGGAGGAGGTTCGTGCATCAGAAAAGACAGCGGCGATCAGAAATTCACCACGGAGGCACGGAGAAATCCAGGAACGCGATCGAGTCTGAATGCCTCGACAAATCAGACGAGTCAAATCTGAGCGTAGTGCAACCCGACCATTCTGTCTCCGAACTTTCGGATCCCACAACAGTCTCACGCCCCGGCGACCTCGCCTTTCCCTTCCTCTCTGTGCCTCCGTGTCTCCGTGGTCAATTCCGAACTCATTTGGTGACACACACGCGGAGAGTGACCGGACTTACCGGCTCGCGAGCCGCAGGATAGACCGTGGGGCCAAGCCTGTCAGCTAAGAGATGTGAGATCTTCCGAGATGGGTCTGCATCAGAATAGTCGGCAGCCACCATTTTCTGCTCCCTCTCCCCCGCGACATCCTCTCCAAAAGTCACACCACCAGTGGGGAGAGGGAGCAGAGGACACCTGCTGCCGACTTTCTTGATGTAGACACTTCCGGTCGGGGGGCATCGGTTGTGATTGCAGAATGCCCAGCAGCTGGTGTAGCCTGCGCGAAACGTCTCTCTGACGTCACCACTGAACACGGGGTCTCAGATGTCCGACAACACGGATCGTTATTACCGGCCCTCGGGGCGGATTCCTTTTTTTGGCACGGTGTTGATGCTGGGGCTCGGCACGCTGGTGGCTCTGTTTTCCAGCTTCGTCTATGCCGTCATCAGCCGATACAACCCGATCATCTACATCCAGATATTTGTGACACTGGGTTTCGGCGCGGTGATGGGGATGACCGTCAACAGCGTGGGCCACAAGATGAAGGTCCGCAATCGTTTCTTTGCGGTCCTGATCTCGTTGGTGATCGGGATGCTGGGCATGTACTTCGCCTGGGTGTGGTACATCTGGATGCTCGCGGAATGGGACCTGGACTACCTCATCTTTCAGCCCACCGTCACTTACGAAATCATGCAGGGACTGGCAGAGAACGGCATCTGGGAGATCAAGGGCGGCAAGCCGACCGGCATGGCCCTTTACGGCTTCTGGCTCTTGGAAGCCGTGATTGTACTGGTCATGTGCTACATCACTGGGGCGGAGACGTGGACTCCATTCTGCGAGGAATGTAACTGCTGGACCGAGAAGCGCGATGCACTCTCCATCGCCAAGGCCGATCCCGTCCTCATCACCTCGGCCATGGAAGAGGAACAGTACGACATCATCCCTCCCCTCGCAGCTGGGGAAATCAATCTGGCGGACTACATGTCGGTGTTGTGTTACACCTGCTCAAACTGCGAGGACTCGGGCTACCTGACGGTGTCGACCGTGGTGACCGTGCAGGGAAAAGAAGGCCCCGAGATCACAGTGACTCAGTTCGTCCCACCCATCGCGGTGCCGCATTCGCTGACCCAGGAGGTCGAACACTTGGCGAAGACGGCAGCGGTCAAGTCGATTGACGCACTGACGAAAACTTTGCCCGAGTTGGAGTAATTCGGCATGTGATCCAATCCAGCCCCATCCCTCACCTTGTGACATCAGTTGTGCCATGCCAACGGATGACAATCGCTTCTACCACCCTTCCATGGCCGACTCCCTTCCAGGTTGCCAAATTTCCCCGAAGAGACTTTCCCACAAATCGTTGGATTGGGTGAAGATCAACGGACAGTAGAAGTACCTCCATGAACACGCTCTACCGAAACCACGGACTCCTCTTTCGTTACCCCGCTGATTGGTCATTGACCGAGGAGCCGGGGGACGGATGCGTTACGATTACCGTCGCCCCGAGCGACACCGGGTTCTGGTCGGCGACGGTGCTGGAGGAACGGCCCGAGGTCGAGGAGCTGCTCGAAGCGGCAGTCGATACCTTCATGGAGTTGTACGACGAGGTCGATGTGTTCGACCTCTCCGCGGAGCTGGCTCATCATCCGGGGCTGGGGCGGGACATCGAATTCGTCTGCTTCGAACTTCTCAACCGGGCGGAGCTACGGGCGTTTCGGACGGCTCACTGCACGGTACTCGTCTCGTGTCAGGGGACCGACACCGAACTCGAACTGCTGCAACCGGCCTTTGACGAGATCACCTGTTCGCTGGAAGTGCCGGATGGGTTCCTGGCCGGGCCGCCGCAGCGGTGGGTCGAGGACGAGTGAGTGGGATCGGCGTTCACATGAAGCTGTCAGCATTCAGCCAACAGCCTTCAGCCAGAGATTCAGAAGAGACTTCTGGCTGATGGCTGACAGCTGGAAGCCTATCCCACGGACCCTTTCCAAGAAGGCATGCGCAGTGACCACCCGCCGGATCGCTCTCTGGAAAGACGACCTGTTCCTGGCGCATGACACCGGGCGTCATCCGGAGTCAGCGGACCGTCTGCGGGCGATTCATGCGAAGTTGGAGGCGTCCCCGATCTGGCCATCGCTGGAGGTCCAGCCGCTGGCCAAGATCGACCGGGCGCTGGTCGAGCGGGTGCATCCTCCGCTGATGCTCCGCGCAATCGAGCGAGTTTGTGCCCAGGGCGGCGGGCGGCTTGATGCCGATACGGTGGCCTGCCCCCGGTCGGGTGAAGTGGCCCTCACTGCCGCAGCGTGCGCGGTGGCTGCGGTTGAGTCGGTGGTGCAGGGGACGTTTCAACGGGCGATGTGCCTGATTCGACCGCCGGGACATCATGCGGTCGTCGCGAAGCCGATGGGGTTCTGTCTGTATAACAACGTGGCGATCGCTGCGACCCATGCCCGGCAGGTGTTAGGTCTCGACCGGGTGTTGATCGTCGATTGGGATGTCCATCACGGCAACGGGACGCAGGACATTTTCTACAGCGACGGGTCGGTCTTCTTCCTGTCGTTGCACCGCTCGCCATTCTATCCCGGCACTGGAGACGCCGACGAGACGGGCACTGGGCGCGGCCTCGGCTGGACCCACAACGTCCCGCTCGCCTTCGGCATCAGCCGCCAGAAGTACATCGAGTCGTTCGAGAAATCCCTCTCCCGCGCCGTCGAGCAATGCCGCCCCCAGTTGATCCTGCTGAGTGCCGGTTTCGACGCCCACCGCGAAGACCCCGTCGGTTCACTGGGCCTAGAGGTCGAGGACTTCGGCACGCTGACGAAGCTGGTCGTCGAGGCCTCGGCGATCACCGCTGGGGGCCGGATCGTGAGCCTGTTGGAGGGGGGATACCACGTCGACCGTCTGGCGGAGTCGGTGGAGTTGCATTTGCAGACACTGGTGGACGAACCGAGTGTGAAGTAACCGCCACTGGGCTGGCCTCAGTGATCACTACTCAACTCGACAGCCGAGTCCCGTCACTCCCTCGCGGCAGGCCCGAATCCGGCTGGCGGCTCTCATTTTCCCGAAGGGAATTGAGCCCATAGCCGGTGGTCGAGCGCAGCGACTACCACCGGACTGAGGCCTCTTCCAATCCGTCTATCCCGAAGGGATTG
>JAYSUV010000149.1:0-2052 GCA_043718945.1 Planctomycetota bacterium | reverse complement strand
GCAGCTGAAGAGGAGATCAAAGAGGACATGGCCCGAAAAAGGAATGGGCCAAAGTGAATTGACGGAATGCGAGGAACCGACCGCAATGGCGATTCCGGCCGAAAGATTCGACGTGCAATGGGCTTCAATACTGTACGCAGGTCAGACTGAGAGGCGGACTCGAAAGTCCCTCTGTCACGCCCACGCGGAGTCTGCCCAATCACGCCCAACCAGTCTCAGAGTGCGGTGACAAATCGCCGCTCACGACTGAGACTGATGCCAAATGCAGCTGTGGCTAAACGCCACAGGGGGGGCGAAGAACGCCGAATACCACGTCATACCGCAACGTCGAATGCACCGTTTGGGGGAATTCAGAGACGGACCGATCCGCCTTCACCAGTGGGGCATGGTCGAGGATCGATCGTATTTGAACAGTCGGAACCGCCCCGCGTTCCGGGGCAGGAGAGGGAGCCGCTGGAGAGCAACTGGCTCCGGTACACTTGCAGGGAGCGGGGGACGGAGCAGTGGGCTGCTCCGAACCCGCAAGGCTCAGCACATGAGAAAGCGTACTGGCGGACTGCGTTTCCGCAGACTTCCAGCCCTTGGGAAAGCCGCCGCATTGTGCGGCAAATGCCCCGGTATTGGCGACCAAAACCAATAGCAACACCATCCCCGACACCGCAATGCGGCGGACGAAACATGTCGTCAGGGAGGAGGTATGGTTCAACCGAGACTCCGAATGGAGAATTCTGATCCGTAGTTGATCGTACAGACACATCGCTGCCCGTCAACTGGAATTCTCCCGTGAGTCCAGAATTCCGCAAAAAGTGTGCCGCACTGGCGAAGTCGCCAGTGCGGAGTGACCTTCCCGCAGAAATCCGAGATTGAGGGGTATCAGTTCAACGGCGAGACCTGCACGTTCGCGCCCAGGATCTGCTTAATCTTGGCCTGGATCGACATCAGGTGGGCGCGACTGTAGTCGTCGAGCTTCAGGCCCGGAGATTGCAGCAGCGTGGTCGCCTGGAGTTCGAGCGTGGTCAGGTGCATGCGGGCCAGCGTGCGGGCGTCCTCGGGGGCACCAGTCGTTTGAGTCACCAGCAGCGACAACTCCCGCACGGTCGTGCGTTGCAGGTTGCGGCGGTAGCTATTGATGAACGGCTTGCGGTTGGTGAACTCGCCTTCGGCCTTCTCGGGGAACAGCTCGGAGAAGATCCCCTTGGTGAGCAGACTCATGTGTTCGGCCAGTGTGTACGCGTCCTGGTCAGCGGCGATCGTGATCTCGCTGTCGGACAGTCGGGTCAGCGTCTGCGAGTTGAGCAGTTGGGTGAGAATCATCGACTGCATCTGCAGGACGGTGTCCTGGATCGGGTAATCGAGACGCCCCGGCTCGTCCATCCCCCAGTGACTCCAGCGGGTCGAGGCCAGCGAGTTCAGCAGCGTGCCGTCCAGCTTCGGCGCTCCAAAGGCCGACTCATTGAGCAGTGTCATCGCCTCGCGCTGCAGGGCAGGATCCATCGGCTTGAACGGGGCCCGACCATTCGGAGTTCCCTTGTGGTCGCGGGAGACCGAGATGCCACCGGGGAAGCGAGCCGCGAAGGCGAGCGACCGCCAATGCTCGCCGAACAGTCGGCTGAACATCTGGCGAGCCCGCTGGTAGCCCTGACCGTCCTTGACAGCTTTGTCGACGACCTTGGGAAGCAGGTCGTTGGTGACTTGGACCTGGCGGCGGATGTAGGTCAGCGAGTCCTTGCCCATGTCGAAGCGGTTCGAGAACGGGTCAGAGTCGACGCCGCCGCGAGTGTCCTCATCGGTCAGGTAATCCAGCCCCGGCTCGGAAGAACGCATTGCAATCTTGGCCAAGCCCGCCTTCTCGTCCCCTTCAATGGTGGCGTAGCCATACTCGATCGCCCAGATGTCATATGGGCCAACGGTTTGGGTGTAATACAGACCCTGCGGCTGTCCGGCGGGAGCGATGTTCGGTGGGTTGTAGTCCATCACGCTGGCGACGGTGCCTTCGGCTTTGCCCTTCTCGACATCGGCCATTTCGGCGAGCGTCTTCCAGGCACTGGCCTT
>JAYSUV010000148.1:0-5573 GCA_043718945.1 Planctomycetota bacterium | reverse complement strand
CAATGGATTCCCATAGATTTACGGACATTCTCGGACAAAGCCAATCACCGAACGGGCGACTTCAACGTGTGGGGCGTGATCGATTTGGAACGCAACCGACTTCCGCGATCACTCGCCCTCACCCCTCAAACCGGTAGTCAAAATCCGCGAACCGCTGCCGGTCAATCCCGGCGTCTTCCCAACTGTAGCCGTAGTCGCCGATGTGCCATAGGCGGATCGTGGTGTCAGCGATGATGGGGATACCGCTTTGCCGCGCGCGGTGGCAGAAGGCGTAGTCCTCGGCCAGATACCATGAGCCGCCTTTCCACGGGCGGACCAGCGGCTGAAAGAATGGCCACAGCGGGCGCGGCGTATGCTGATTACAGATCGGTAACTCCAACGTCCGAGCGACGGTTTCGTACGCTTCGCGTCGTATGTGCAGGAACCCCGCCCCGGCATACAGAATCTCGTTCAGGCCCCCCTGCACCCCGAACTGAAACCGCTGCGTCCCCGGCAGTACGTGCATCGCCAACTCGCGCAGCCCCTTCTTCGGATAAATCCCGCACGCGATCGGCAACCCATGTCGCCGCAGCTTCTCCACATCGTCCGGGTCGAACCCCACGTCCGAGTCGATCCACAGTGTCTCGCCGAACCCATCGCGTAAGGCATCACTCGCCAGCTGATTCCGCGCCTGGTCTATGGCCGAGTATCCCTCGACCCGCCGCACGACGTACCCGCGTTGTTCCAGTTCGACAAGGCCCGCCTGACACCGCGAGAAGATGCGCCCCTGAAACGGCACCAACACCACGCACCGCGCCGGAGTCATGTCGAACTTCCCACTCAGTGAGGGAATTCCCAGCGGGACATCACTGATGGGATTCATGGGGACTCTTTGGCTCATCGGACTCTTGGGGGGCCATTCGTAGCGGGGTCACTTTCGCGTGAATCTGGCAGTGCGAATTCTAGCGGTGCATACTGCTCTTCTGCACGGAAGCGGCCCCGACCGACGCGGCACAACTCCGATGAACCTCCTCCACCCGCTGCTCGTGTTCCTGGCCTCGCTCACCCAGCAGGAACTCGCTCGGCAGGTGGTCTTTCTGAAAGAAGAGAACCGCATCCTTCGTACGCGGTTGCCGGGTCGAGTCCTCGCCACCCCCGCCGAAAAATCCCGGCTCATTAAGCTCGGGCGTGACCTCGGTGCCAAACTCCGCGACATGATCTCCATCGTCAGCTACTCCACCTTTCGCCGCTGGATTCGCAAATCCGAGGCAAATCACATCGCCCGCGACGAATCACCCCAGCGGACTGGTCGGCCTCGCACGGCGGAAGACATACGCGAGCTGGTCCTCAAACTCGCCACCGAGAACAGCTGGGGTTACACCCGCATCCTCGGCGAGCTGCGCAAGCTCGGAATCGAGTCGATCTCGCGCTCCACCGTGAAGGCTATCCTCAAAGAACACCATATCCCCCCCCTGATCGCCCGCGCGGCTCATGGTCCGAGTTCATCCGCATCCACGCGGCGACGTTGGTGCAATGCGACTTCCTTTCGAAACCCGTCTGGACTCCCAAGGGGTTGGTCACGCTCTACGTCCTGGCGTTCATTCACATCGGCACGCGACGGCTCTGGCTCTCCCCCTCAACACGTCATCCCGATGCTGCGTGGGTCACGCAACAAGCGGAACACTTCCAGCAGCATGCGAAGTTCGCCGATCTCCCGATGACGATCCTCCTCCGCGACAACGACGTGAAATACCCACCCGCCTTCGATCAGGTCTTCCGAAATGCAGACATCAAAGTCCCCAAGATGCACCCGCGTGCCCCGAACCTGCGTGCACACGTTGAACGCGTCATACAGACGATTCAGTCCGAGGTTTTGGATTCGCTCATCGTCACTGGCGAACGCCACTTCAACCACATCCTGACCTCAACCCAAAACTGGTACAACACCGAAAGGTCACACTCCGCCCGCGACCACCTGCCCCCCGGCTGGGATAAACCGCCGCCAGTGGACAACACCGCGAACCCAAGCGAGATCGTCTGCACCACCCGCCTCGGCGGGCTGCTGAATTCGTACTCCCGTCGGGCAGCTTGAGGTAGCTCAATCGCTGGCCCAGCTGTGCCTCAAAATGCCTTCCCCGCGAAGGCCCCGCAACCGGTCCGCACCCTGCCAGCATTTCACGGGGAAACTCCGGTTGCTCGGTCGAAAATGACAGCTTGACAGCGGGCAAAATGGGTCTCACCGTTCTCATTCCAGCGAGCAGCCAGTGAACAACCCGTGAGGCAATCGCCTCACGGATCGTGTGCAGAGTTTTCACACCTCGCGGTCGGCGACGCGGAAATTGTACACGGTGCCGGACCGCCCTGTCGACTCGTTCGACTCGACGGCCAGCCACTCGCCCGCTGCCAGCGTGGCGGAAGCGTCCGCGTTCCAGCACTGATACAAGTATCAATGGCGTTGGGAATCATCCGACCGAGAAGCTTCAATTGCGTCGTCGATCGCTCCAACCAATTCCCAAACCTTGTCTCTGGCTTCTGTTTCGGTTAATCCGCTACCCACAGTCGGAACCATTGGTAGATCGGAAAACGAGCCAGCACCCGCAAGTATGTCCTGGATGTCGTTCAATTCAGAAACTCTAGCAAGATTGCCGTCTTGGACTGCCTCCCATAACTCGGCCTTCTTGGAAAACCAATCGGCCTGCTGAGGCCACGAACAATCTCTCAAGAGACATTCTGCTTGCCGGAGTAAGACAACCAAGTTGCTCATCACAAGCCCCCTCTTAACAAAAAGTCATCGCCGATCTGCCGGAGAACATCTCCAGGACGAACTCCCCTAGGGAAGAGAGCCTGGAATCCTGTTCCTCCACGAACCCTCCCGTAATAGACGGTCACATCCTGAAGAACCTCATACTCACGTAGCACGGCAACTGGGTTGCCCCATTTGCGAATATTCAGTTGAGATTCGGTTCCGATACGGGTTGCAGTGCGGCGAGTGCTGAACCAATTACCAGGATTGTCGGGCAGCTCTCCTGGAACTTGAGGTGACCGATACAATCGATCTCCTTTCTTAAACGTTCGAGCGACAGGCTGTCCATCAAAGGCTCGTGCGTACGATCCCGGAAGCTGCGGAAGTTCATCAACCCTGTAAGTGTTATGCACCCACACCCCGAACCCCCACGCGGGGGTTCCGACGAAGTAGGTGTGGTGGTCGGCGACGCTAAAATTGTAGACGGTGGTGATTTCACCCGTCAACTTGAAAGCGTCGACCGTCAGCCAGTTTCCGCTGTCAGTCGCGAGTTGATCTCCGACAGCAAGTTCGCCAGCGGGCGTCCAGCCTTGATCCTTCACATACAACGGATGCTCCGGCGTCACCCGAATCACCCGCCCGCCGATCCGCAGCTCGTAGATCTCGCCGTGGCGGATGAAGGTCTCTTCAACGACCTTCGCCTCGACCGGACCATCCACATCATGCTCATCCCGCGACAGCACCAGATCGCCCGCGCGAAGTTCTTCGATCGGCTTCGAGCCATCTGGCGTCAGAATCGGTGTTCCAGCGGGGAAGCAGGGCTTGTCGAAGACAGATTTGCGAGCATATGTTGCGAACCAACCAACACCTGGGCTGGTGACTTTGAATCCAAGCGACAATGCGGAATTGACGCCTGCCAGTCCAACTGAAGACGCCGTACCGAGTGCCGCAGCAGTCCCGTTCCAAACACGGTCGAAACGCTCGTCGCCACTGAGGGCCGCGCCACTGAGAATGTCGTAGGCGTAGTAGCCCTCGGCCAGACCAGCCACTCCGGTCAGTCCAGATGCAGCCAGAAGCGTTCCGTTCAGCCCCCCTCCACCGGCGTGATAGTAGGCGGCCGCCGTTGCCGGTAATTCTGCCATCCCCATTGCCGTATGCGGGAAATCCAGCACTGCGCCAATCGCTTGGGAAGGCCCGGCATGCAAACTGCCGAGCAAGTGGCCGCCAAACGAGAAACCTGACCATCCGGTCCAATCAGACAATTTGTCGCCAGCGGCCCCAGCAAACAACAGATCTCTGTCCCCGACCCAATTGGCTGCGGATCGTACATTCGAGAAGCCCTGCATCAGCCCCGAACCGAACCCGACACCCGGCCCCTCCAACTGGCTCCAATCCATCTTCGAGTAATTCTCGCTCGTGTTGTTCCCAAACGGGCTGTACCCGTTGAGGCCCCCCAGGTCGCTCAGCGAGCGGCCCGTGCGCGGGTCGTACTGGCTGCCACCGGCCAGTTCGACCAGCCCCGTCTCCGCGTCGCGAGACAGCCCCTTCCACACCAGCGGAGCCCGGTTCAGAGCTGCGTACCCGTTGGTCCCCGCCCCGACCGTGGTAGAGAACGTCACGTTCCCGTCCTCGTCATACCGCACATGCCGGAGCGCCGTCCCGTTCGAGGTCTCCGTCAGGAACGACGACAGATTCCCCTTCAGGTCCGAGTACGCCCACACCGTCACCGTGTTCGCCGTGGTGGATGCGGCATCATCCAGCGCCAGAATCGAACCATCGACATTCAGGAAATCGAGCCGCTGGACGGCACCATGAAAATCAGTCGTCGTTGTCCCCGTGGTCGCGCTCAGTGCCAGTTCACCCAGACGTGTGGCCCCATCGTAGAAGTAGCCGGTGCGGTTCGTAGTGGTGGTTGTGCCGCTGGTGTTCGACTCCACTCGTCCGATCAGGCGATTGAGACCATCGTAGGTGTAGCTGACGACCTCGCTCGTGAATGCAGTGAGGGGCTGAACGATTGAAGAACTTGTCACACTAGCCAAGCGGTTGCGGTGATCCCAAGTCAAAGTCTCTGCGGAGTTCGACACGATCCGGAACTGATCCAGCACGATTTTCTCGTCGCTGGATTCAGGGAGAACAGTGATCGTTAACGGAAGAGTAGTATTCGTGTAATTGAACTGGGCGACAACCTTCCAGTATCGTCCCTCCAGGAATACGGCATTCGTAGAATTGAGTTCACTGGGCTGCTGAATCACTCGTTCAGACAGTTGTTCAAACTGTGTTCTCACTCGATAGCGAGCGTCACCCAACGCATCTGCCTGAGGATCCCAACTGGCGAGAACGAGGTACTCTCCGACTGGGAGATTTGCCACGCTCGAGACTCCAATCTCGGCCTCCGACACATATCCAGTTTGATCTTCAGAGACGGAATAGAACCGACTACCAGTGTTGACAGTATCCCAGCCAAAGTCTGGAACGTCATGGTAGCCAATATTGAGGCGTTTGTTGACATCAGGATCATAAACAACAAGTGGCAGCGCAGCTCGTTGCACAATCCGCCCCTCAGAATCAAAAGCGTTTGAGTACGCTTTGTCGAATACAATTTGATTCGCTGGACCGGCTTGGCCGACATCGACATTGTTCCCGGCGTTATCCAAGGGGGTATGCGAGGTGACGGTGGAAGAGGAAAAGGGGTCAGGTCTCATTGATTGGCGATTTGAGAGAAACAAAGAGACCTGACCCCTTTTCTGCTCCCCGTCCCCGGTCCCAACGATCTGGAACCCGAGGTACTTGCGGATTTCCATTCGCGAGATGAACTCATTCTGGACCGCACCGCGCTCCGTCCACGGGAGAT
>JAYSUV010000147.1:0-5585 GCA_043718945.1 Planctomycetota bacterium | reverse complement strand
TCTCTCCCCGTGATCCTCGAACCGCCACCTCGCACGAACCATCATCTTCCCACATCAGACGTTATGATGAATAGACCAACTCGGGACAGTCGAATTAGAGCAGTTTTACAATCTCTCTTCAGTGAACTCGTGAGCGGTCAGCCGTCAGCCTGAAGGTATTGTTTGGCCTTCTGGCTGACTGCTGATCGCTGATGGCTTTGACTGAAGACCAATTTTGAAAGTGCTCTAGGAAACGTGCCCCACGGGGGGCCAGTGGGCTGACGCCACTCGGCTCGGCTGCGTATACTGGAGGTGTCATGGACCTACTGCCCCAACTGCCGCTGATCGATACCTTCGGACGCTCGCACAACAACCTGCGAATCAGCGTCACGGATCGCTGCAACATTCGCTGTTTCTATTGCATGCCTGCTGAGAACGTGCAGTTCATGGACCGCAAGGAGTTGCTCTCTTACGAAGAGATCGAGCGGTTCGTGCGGCTCACCGTGCCTCTGGGGGTCACCAAGCTGCGGCTGACGGGGGGCGAGCCGTTGGTGCGGAAAGACTTGCACCGGCTGGTGGCCGCTCTCGCGCAGATCGAGGGAATCGAGGACATCGGCATCACGACCAACGGGATTCTGCTCGCGGAGCAGGCAGCTGATCTGTACGCCGCCGGGTTGCGTCGGCTCAATGTGAGTCTGGATGCCCTGAACGCCGAGAAGTTCAAGCAGATCACCCGCCGCGAGGGGTACGAGAAAGTTCTGGAAGGGATCGAGGCCGCTGTCCAGGTCGGCTTCCAGCAGATCAAGATCAACGCCGTTTCGGTGCGCGGTCTGACCGAGGACGAACTGATCCCGTTCGGCCACTTCGCCCGCCAGACCGGTCACGAGGTCCGCTTCATCGAGTACATGCCGCTCGACGCTGACAACGCCTGGGAGCGCGACAAGGTGCTCTTCGCCCAGGAGATCATCGACCTCATGTCCGCTGGCATCCGCCCCCTGCTCCCCATCCCCAACGCCGACCCCCGCGCCCCAGCTGCCGATTACCAGTTCGACGACGGCATTGGCCGCATCGGGTTCATCGCCTCGATCAGTAGGCCGTTCTGCGAGAACTGCAACCGCTTCCGCATCACCGCCGACGGCAAGCTCCGCAACTGCCTGTTCAGCCTGGAAGAGACCGACCTCCGCAGCTTGCTGCGCGGCGACGCTCCCGATGAGGTGATCCAACAAGCGGTCCGCGACTCGATCCACGCCAAGTGGGAAGGCCACGAGATCAACACCGCCCGTTTCATCCAGCCGACCCGGCCGATGTACTCCATCGGCGGGTAGTGGAAATCGAGTTCCCCAAAATCGGCGTGAATAGCCTGTTTAGGTCATGCCTCTTCGAAAATTCCTTCCCATAGTGAACGCTCAGCTTCTCTCGCGATCACTGAGGTCGCGTTTTCAGAAGCTCCGAGTAGAACTTCAGGGGAGACTGAAATGGGTGCGAAATCTGATGCATGTGTTGCCGTCGGCCAAGGCAGCGTGGGGGAGTCGGGAGCTAGCTCCATTCTCTGCCACACCGTCAGTGGGACGACCTCTAAGGTGATTGTTGTTCGCCAGACCGGATCGAGCCTGTGCCCCAATACTGGGGCTGTGGCGACTCTGCTGGTGAATGGTGTCCCGGTCGCTACTGAGAGCATCTCCGCTGCGGGAAGCATGCTCCAGACCGATGCCAATCCGGGTGACAAGATTACGGTGGTTGTGCATACGGTTCCGTTGTTCAACGGTGTGTTGTGCGTTCGGCTGGGTGATTTGAGCTTTCGGCTCGACGAGTGCGAGTTGGTCATGCTCAATGATTCGATCAATCGTCAGCCGGGTATGGGAGCCTGCGTGACACCACCGACGCGCGATTGGTACGCGTGGAACGATTTGATGCCGCCCAAGCCCGATGTCTTTCATGTCAACGGGGAAGCCGAGGTCTCGAATCCGGGGGTGGTCGCCGTTCTGGTTCCGCGAAACCCGCAGGGGATCAGCTCTGAGATCCTGCTGCTCGACCTGCATCTGGTCCAGCGTCCGGGAGTCTGGCCCAGAATTATTGTCTGGGCCCAAGCTCGCTACGAGAAGGTGAATGCCCACTACTCCGGCGTCGAGATTTTCTCCTGTGGGAATTCGATCAAGAGTATCGATGTGGTCGATGTTCAGTAGCGGAGTTCAACACTGCCATGCCAGCTTGATCGACAGCGAGCGGGGGACGTCAGTCCCCCGTGCCCGCGCGACGTGACCAAACCAGACGAGGTGATTTGGCACGGCCGCATCGCTCGAACACGTGGGACTCACGTCCCATGCTCGCTGTCGATCCGCCTGTCGACGCTCTTGCCAGTGACGCCAGAACAACAGGGATGGAAAGGTGTGCCCGCCTTCCGTAACCTCTTGTGGTTCTACAAACCAGACACTCAAAGCAGCGTCTGGGACTCCCTGCGTATATACTCCGGCGACATCCCGAAGGAGTTCCTGTGTGGAAAGCCCCTTCCCAGCGAACCTCCCGTGCCGCTCGCACACTGGTAGGCCCCAAGCGGCCAACCGGTGCCATCCTGCGACTGCCACATTTCGCCTGTTGACTGCAGTGACTCACCCTTCAAGCGACGCTGAAATCGCGGCGCGGCATGCGAACAGTCAATTCCTGACCCTGAACGTTTCCCGTGCTTGAACATCCCATGATTTCCGCAGAAACACCTTCCGCTACGGAATCGCAAGACATCTGGGTTCGCTTGCTGCACAGTCGATTCGGCCCAGGACTCACACACGGAGCATTGCTGCTGCTGAGCGCTGTACTTTGGACTTTGTTGTGGTATGTCCCGTTCTGGATTATGTGTGTTCCTGGAGTTCTGCTGGCTCATCGAATCGGAATCCTGCTACATGAATATCTGCATGGCATTCCGTTCCGCAGCTATCGTCACAACCTCGCTGTGTACGGCTTCTTCGACGGCGCGATGCTGATGTTCGGATTCATGGAACTGTTCCGGGGAACTCATCTGACACATCATCGCTGGCTCAATGCCGAAGGTGACAATGCTGCCAGGAAGTTCGAAACGCCGTCCCGAAATGGCTGGCCAAATCTGCTCGTCTCGAATGAAGCCGTAAAGCACCTGCTATTTCTTTGGGAAGCGTTTCATGGTCGTCAGGCAATCGTCAAGCTCTCTCGAGTGGCTTTCGGGGCAACATTCTCGACCCTGTGCGTGATTGGCTGGTGCCAGCTCGGGCGAGGCGACATCGTGCTGAAGCTGATGGCTGTGAACTTTTTTACGGTGCTGGTCCCCGCCTCACTGAGAGGAGCCATCGAGCATCATGGTCCTGCAGGAGCACCGGGTTTTGCGAATGAATATCACACGTGGATTCCGATGTTCAATCTGAATCGGCACGTCCATCATCACGAGAACATGCACTGCCCCTGGTATTTGTTGAAATATCAAACAGCACATCCACTCGCCGCATGGCACTACTTCACATCCTGGTATCGTGTGTATGTGAAACGCGATTTTGTACTCATGCGTCCGATGTCGGCGAGTGACCTGACACAACCCGACCCTCTCGATAATTCGTCTGTTCAGCGAGAAGACAGCCCATGACAGATCACACCGCATCCTACGTCTTCAAGCACGCTGAATCAGAGGCGGAATTTGAACAGGTTCACGCGATGAACTACGCAACCTTTGTGCGCGAGATTCCGCAGCACCAGGATTCGGGGGAGGGACGTTTGGTCGACAAATTCCACGACAGGAATCTGTACTTTATTGCACTGCGAGGCGAACGAGTCGTCGGCATGCTGGCTGTCAACGATCAGCCACCGTTCTCAATTACGAGTCGCCTCACGGATCTTTCGATTTTGACGGCCCCTGGAATGCGTCCGCTGGAAGTCAGGCTGCTGGCTGTCTTGCCGGAAGAGCGTGCTGGTGTTGTCTTCATCGGTCTCGCATGGTCCGTGTTGCAGTATGTTCGCTGCAGCGGCCACACGCATCTGTTGATTTCGGGATTTGAAAAACGCCAGCCTCTGTATGAAGGACTGGGCTTTCAGACGCTGGGAGCCGCTGTTGGTCCCGAGGGATCTCGCTTCGTGCCCATGTGCCTGCCCGTGACACGGATGGAGGAGCTGCATGCGAGAACTTCACGCCGGTGGTCAGCCCGACGCGAAAGATTGAACGGAGATGCCACACAATGACAGAGATTTCACTGCTGCCGGGTCCTGTTTCCCTGTCGGCCTCGGTACGAGCTGCGCTGCAACAGCCCCCTATGTATCATCGCAGCGCGGAGTTCCTTTCGCTCTTTGACGCTGTCCGTCGACAACTCTGCGCACTGGCTGGTGGTCGTGATGTCGCCCTGTTCCCGGGCAGCGGCACTGTCGCGAACGATGTCATCGCTGCCACACTCGCTGCCACAGGAGTCAATCGCGGACTGATTCTCAACAATGGAGAATTTGGAAAGCGTCTGGTTGGCCAGGCGGCCCGTTTTGGACTTCGACCGCAGGTTCTCACTTGGAACTGGGGCCAGCCATGGGATTTGCAAATGATCGCCACAGCGCTCGACGACCTGCCATCCGGCAGCTGGGTCTGGGGAGTCCATCATGAATCCAGCACCGGAGTGCTCAACGATTTTTCGGGACTGATGGGACTGGCCCGACAGCGCAATGTGCGAGTGTGCATTGACGTCATCAGTAGTCTTGGTGCAGAGCCACTCGACCTGCGTGATGTCTTCCTCGCCAGCAGCACGAGTGGCAAAGCACTAGGATCCTGCAGTGGCATTGCGATGGTCTTCGCGAATCCGGAAGAGATAGTTCCACTCGACCAAAGTTGTGTGCCGACCAGTCTGGATCTTGCCGCCGCGATGCTGCACGCCGGACCACGCTTTACGTTTCCATCTGCCCCTCTACACGCCATGGCCGCCGTGCTGAACGAGTATGCAGCGCAGCCCCGGCTTCGATTTGAAAGCTACACGGCATTGGGACGATACGTGCGAGACGAGCTACATCGTCTTGGCCTGCCCCCATTGGCGGATGAACGTCATGCGAGTTCGACAATTGCCACGTTCTCCGCACCGAACGGCTGGGACTCCAATTCCTTCGTCGAGCTGTGCCGCTGCGCGGGATTTCTGATCGGCGGCCAGAGCACGTATTTGTCGGAACGACGCCTTGTCCAGATTGCCACGATGGGGGCCATCCGACAGCAGGAATGCGAAGCGTTTTTTCAGTATCTCGACCGCTTACTCCTGTCCCACCCGCCCGGCAGGGTGGCACTGTCAATGGTGGTTCCACCGCCGAATGAAGGTTGATTTGCCTCTCATTCCCCAGCCGGGGCTCTCATCCTTATACACAAGTTACCCATTTCATGGCACGAGATTTGCGCAGCGTCAAGGAGGACTGATGGTTCTCGGCGGCGCAAGGAGGGGTGTCAGGGCGGAGCGGATTGCCACGGAGATGGCGGGGTTGGATTTGGGGGATCGGCGATTGAATGCGAGGCAGTGTTTGTTGTGGGAGCGGTTTTCGAGCAATCCGCAGGGGAGCATTCCGGAGTCCCAGAGGGGCTGGGCGGAGACACAGGCAACGTATCGGTTTTTTAATAATGAGCAGGTCACCGC
>JAYSUV010000146.1:0-5586 GCA_043718945.1 Planctomycetota bacterium | reverse complement strand
GTGAGAGGTGAGAGGTGAGAGGTGAGAGGTGAGAGGTGAGAGGTGAGAGGTGAGAGGTGAGAGGTGAGAGGTGAGCGGTGAGCGGTGAGCGTTGAGCGTTGAGCGTTGAGCGTTGAGCGTTGAGCGACGGAATTTGTGAACGCCAACGCGAAAAGCCCACCGGTTGCAACCGGTGGGCTTCTTCTCGTTCGCTCATCTCTCAACTCTCAACTCTCAACGATCTTCCCAATCCGCGATCCACAACTGGCTGGACCCGTCGGCGGTGCGGTTCGAGGTCCACATGAGCTGCTTGCCGTCGGGGCTGAAGACGGGGAGGACATCAGCCTTTTCATGGTCAGTGATCTGTTGAGGCTCGCCGCCGGTGACTTTCCCCTCCGCGAACGTCAGGTCCATCTTCCAGAGGTCGAAGTTGGCACTCATCGGCCCCTTCGAGTAATCGGCCCCTGACCAGACCAAGTACTTCTGCGACGGATGGATGTATGGGCACCAGTTGACGTACTCCAGATTGTTCGTCAACTGGAACTCCTGCTTCCCATCGACCGAGACGATGAACAGTTGCAGCATGTGCTCCTTCTGGCGGTCGCTGCGGTAGATGATCCACTGGTCATCGGGGGAGAAAAACGGCCCGCCATCGTAGCCATCGACGTTCGTGATCTGGCGGACATGCGTGCCGTCGGCGTCCATGATGTACAGGTCGGCGTCGCCATCGCGGCTGCTGGTGAAGACGATTTGCTTGCCGTCTTGCGAATAACTTCCCTCGGCGTCGTAGCCGGGGGCGTCGGTCAATCGCTTGAGGCCGGTCCCGTCGTGGCCGATCGTGTAGAGGTCCATGTGCGGATCGAAGTCCCACTGGTAGCGGCGGCGTCCGCCCTGGGCCTCCAACTCGCGAGCGGCCTTCTCGGTCTGCTCCATCAGCGGGTCGGTGTGCGACGAAGCAAACAGCAGGCTCTTCCCATCGCGGCTGAAGTAAGAACAGGTCGTCCGCCCGCGCCCGGTGCTGATCATGCGGGGCTTCCCTTCCGTAGCGAGCGGCTGGAGGAAGATCTGATAGAACGGATACCCGAGAGGGTACGCCTGGAAGATAATCTCCTTCCCATCCGGGGAAAAGTACCCCTCGCCCGCGCGGGGAAATTTCGAGGTCACCTGCCGCAGATTGGACAGGTGTTTCGCCTCTCCCGTGGTCAGCGGGATCTCTTCCGCGACACACACGGAATACAGTCTTGTGGTCAGGCAGGCAGCCAGCAGAAACAATCGCATGGGGAGTCCAGTCTACACGGGAGCGACGCTCTCCGGGTGGAGAGCCTCTTGAACGCTTCCCAGTCTATGCCCGACTCGGCGGTTCAACCACTGAAGAGTCGAGTTCTCTGATTTCGCGATGCGGCAACAACCGGCAGAACGAGGAGCGTGCCCCCTGTGGGACTCACAGCTGGTCTCTGCGTTTCAGATTTTCGGTTTCTTCTGTTCCTTCGGATCGAGGTTCATGTCCAGTTGCTCTCCGGTGACTTTCGACTCAATTCCTTCGAGGGGAACTTCGGCCTTGGTGAGCCAGACCATGCCATTGAGGACGATTTTGCGAAAATCGTCGTTTCCCCAGTTGTCGTGGAAGTGCCCACCTGTGAAGCCAAAACCTCGCCCGCCATCGGCTCGCTCGACGGCCCACATCATTGCCTCTGCGCGGCCTGTGTTGGCTTGAATATGAGGGTACGGACCCGGTGGGTAAACGTACGGGCCAGTGCGGACTGCATCGCTGGGCTCAGCGACCAGGATCGGTTGGAACTTGAGATCCTCCTGGGTCGAGGCGACGTTCCCGGGGATATCCCCGACGAACCGCATATTGAAATACCATTCGTCCTTGATCTGAAACGGCTTCACACCACGGGTCATCGGATGCTCCGGAAAGACCGTGAAATTCGGCTCCCACATCGGATTGCATGAAAACATGTGTTCGTAGTGACCGCCAATCCAACGTTTAAACTCAGCACCCGCCTGATTCGAAACGACCTCGACTCCGTAGTGCATGCAGCCGATGCCGACGCCCCTTTTCGTCCATTCCTCAGCCAGCTTCAACCGCCGACCATTTTCCTTGACCAGTTCATGTCCTCCCCCCCCATCCATGTAGAAGACGATCCCATCCGCCTTACCGAAGATGGATTCATCCTCTGGCCAGCCGTTCTTGACGACCTCGACCTGCACAAGCGGGCAGTCCTGCAAGCATTTTGCCAACAACTGCGAACCGGCATTGAATTCGTGCATCCGAGGCGGGTGCGACTGCTTCCCGGCCACGATGACCAGCTTCTTGGGTGGAGGGTCTGCGGCAGGAAGGCCGCTGGACGTTGCCACAACGAGGGCGACCAGAATTGACCTTACAAACTTGATATTCATGAGGGACGGACCCGGATGACGACTCGGAACGGGATGGCTCGCCTCGAAGACGCCCGTTTGGAGTGGCTGGTGGGAAGAAAACCATTGGAACCATTGAAACTTCGAGGGGCACGTGTCCTACGTGCCCCTCGGGAATCCACTCACTGAACTTGGACGGGTGTCCACAGGCACTACTTGATATCGATCAGTTCGACCAGGAAGTGCAGCGTCGCATTCGGGGGAACATCGGCCCCGGCCCCTCGAGCCCCGTAGCCCAACTTGGCGGGGATTTCGAGTTCAATCATCCCGCCCTTGCCGACGAGTTGCATCCCTTCGGTCCAACCGGCAATGACTCCGTTGAGTGGAAACGAGATCGACTCGCCCCGCTTGTAGGAGCTGTCGAAGACCTTCTCGTTGTCGAGCCAGCCGTGGTAGTTGACCTCGACGCTCTGCTTCGCGGTCGGCTTGGCACCGGCCCCCTCGCGCAGGATCCGGTACTTCAGACCAGACTCCGTCGTGGTGAAGGACTTGGTCGCCTTCTCATCGATCTTCCCGGCCCCCTTCGGGAGGCTGGGGAACGCCACTTCTTTTGCTTCGCCTGCCACGTCTTTCACCACTTCCTTTTCTTTTGCCACTCCGGTCTTTTCACCCTCTGCCTGTGCAACATCATTCGTCGCACAACCAGCAAACACGAGCATTGTGCCGACCAAGGCTACGCCAGCCAATCTTTTCAGAAGCATTGAGCACCTGATCCAATGAACAGAAATCGTCAAGCCCCAGCGATCAACACCCAGCGTGCATGAACCTGAGGCATGCAACCCACTATACCAGATTTGTTGAGGAAATCACTCTCGGATTGGCTGTTTCAAGTCAAGGGGCGCCGGGAGTCTGCCCCACGGCTGGATAGGTTTCAGGCTGCGTCGGGAGTGCAAATCGTCCGAGACTTTTGACGGTGATTGATGGGCACAGGGTGGTTGCGGATGCCTTCCGATTTCTGGCCAGGTGGGGAGTCACGTGGCGGAAGAACGTCATTGTGTGGAGAGAGGGAGAATCTGGCGACAAGCCCGTTTCTCCGAAGCCCCGACGCGTCGAAGCGGTCGCTTCGCCATTCGCATTTCGCACTCATGACAGCTTCCCCCCATGGAGAGCGTGGTTTCCGAACGCAGACTTGCCGAATATAGTCAGACGAACTCGACAACCCAGCATCCCTTCCGAACCCTTTCCATTCTCGCGTGTCTGGGCTGGCACTATGAACAAGAAACAACTGATGAAGCTCGGCTGCCCGGAGGACTGTGTCGTGGAAGCGATCCAGGCCGTGCAGCAGGCTGCGATGGCCGGGGAGATCAAGGGGAAGCACGGGCCGAAGGTGATCGAACAGATCCTCGCAGCTCCAGCGACCTATATCGAAGACCCGCTGTTTGGAGCATTTGCCAAGGCACTGCTGGCCGTCGAACCCGATGAGCCGCCGCGTGAGCCGATCGCGTACAAGGTCTGGGGCCGCGAGCGGATCGACGAGAACACGTTCACGCAGATGGCCGATGCGTGCCGCCTGCCGAATGCGGTCGGAGCGGCGCTCATGCCCGATGCGCACCTCGGCTACGGCCTGCCGATTGGCGGCGTACTGGCCCTCGACAATGCGGTCTGCCCGTATGCGGTCGGGGTCGACATTGCGTGTCGTATGAAGCTATCGATTCTCGACTTGCCGATCGCTTCGATCGATGACGACAAGCGGTTCCCCGACTACAAGCAGGCCCTGGAAAAAGGGACCGTCTTCGGGGCCGGTGGCGCTCATGAGCGGAAGCAGCTGCATTCGGTTCTGGATCAGGATTGGGATGTGACCCGGGTTACTCGCGAGAGCAAGGACCGGGCGTGGAAACAACTCGGCACCTCGGGTTCGGGGAATCACTTTGTCGAGTTCGGCATTGTGACTCTCGATCAGCACGAGTTGGGGCTGGCTCCCGGTCGGTACGTCGCCCTCTTGAGCCATAGCGGCAGTCGTGGAGTCGGGTACGCCGTGTGCAACACGTATAGCTCGATCGCGCAGAGCAGCCTGCCTCGCAAGTACGCCAAGCATGGCAAGCTGGCGTGGCTCGATCTCGATACCGAAGCCGGACAGGAATACTGGGCCGCGATGAGCCTGATGGGGGATTACGCAGCTGCGAATCACGACGTGATTCACCGCAACGTGTCGCACCTGATCGGGGCCGAGATCTTGTCGGGGGTTGAGAACCATCACAACTTCGCGTGGAAGGAAAACCACGGCGGGCGGACGGTGATCGTGCATCGCAAGGGAGCGACTCCCGCAGGCCAAGGTGAGTTGGGCGTGATCCCAGGATCGATGGCGACTCCGGCGTACATTGTGCGCGGACGGGGCAACCCGGACTCGCTGAACTCCGCTTCGCATGGAGCGGGTCGCCGCATGTCACGTACTCAGGGGCGGGAGAAGTTCCGCATCAAGGCCATCACGAACGACCTACTGGCGAAGGGTGTTCACATCCTGTCAGCCGGTTCCGATGAGGTGCCCGGTGTCTACAAGGACATCGAAGAAGTGATGCGGCAGCAGGCCGACCTCGTGGATAAAGTCGCCCGCTTTGATCCCAAGATCGTCAAGATGTGCGGCGACGGGAGCAAGGCGGAGGATTGAGGGGGGAAGAGGGTTGATGGTTTATCGACAGAAGGTAGAGAGCAGCGTTCTGCTATGAACAGCGACTCTTTACATACCGGCGGAGACCAAAACCCTCTGGTCCATAAACCATAAACCATCAACCCTCAACGGTCCCCTATCCCGAAGGGATTGCAGCCGCACCTCGATTCGGATGACTCCCGGCATGCTCGCGGATATTGTGAGGTGCCATGTCCACCCCCCCACGTCGGATTCCCCTATGCCTTCCACCTTCACGAGCCTGAACGACCACATCGTCTTCAGTACGAAAGATCGCGTCCCTTTCATCGCCGACTCCTGGGCTGCCCGACTTCATGAGTATCTGGGCGGAACCATCAAGGGGCTGGGTGGCGTCTCATTGCAAGTGGGCGGGATTGAGGATCATGTGCATCTGCTGGTGGGACTCAAGCCGACGCACTGCCTGGCCGATGTACTTCGAGAACTGAAACGGACCTCGTCAATTTGGGTGCATACCGAAATCGGTGAGAATCGGTTCACATGGCAGACGGGATACGCCGCGTTCACAGTCAGTCCTTCCGCTTGCAAGAATGTGCGAGGATAGA
>JAYSUV010000145.1:0-5591 GCA_043718945.1 Planctomycetota bacterium | reverse complement strand
AGGCGATCGATGTCCGTCGTAAGGAGTCCCGCATGTCGACCGTGATCGATCCCACCACGTACGAGCCGTCCGGGAACGGCCATTCGCCCGAGCATTTCGCAGCCACCAAAGACTCCGGCGACTGGGTCTTGAAGCAACTCGATCGACTGCCGGAGCAGCAGCAGGAGTGCCTGCGACTGAAGTTCCAGCACGGCATGAAATACAGCGAGATCGCCTCGATCCTCGGCACCACGGCCAATCACGTCGGGGTGCAGGTGCATCTGGCGCTCAAGACGCTGCGAGAGAAGCTCGCCCGGTTCGCTGAAAGCGAGCGCTGAAGTAGGACGGGCCCATTGGCCCGTCCCTCCCCCCGTAGGATGGGCAATCCTGCCCGTCCCCGTGCGACCGAGAACCTCACGAACCACTCTACTCTCCGAACGGAGACCACTCGGACGGGCCAATGGGCCCGTCCCACGACATCCACTCAGCACGCGGCTTTCATTCGTGATTGCCGAACAGGGACGGGCAGGATTGCCCATCCTACTTCTCAACCCTCTCCCCGAGGACCATATGCCTCTTCGCCACCTCGCACTCCTAGCCATCCTCTTCCTCGCTCTCCCCAACTGGTGCTTTGCCTTGATCAGTCTGGAGAACGTCACCCCGGAGCGAGCCAAGGCTTTGGGCATGGTAGTTCGGACCAACGCCGCTGGACCGGATGCCGTGCGAGTGGAACTGGAGTTCGAGATCAAGGGCGATCTCAAGGACTTCAGCCGCGTCGACCTCATCATGGAAGGCGAAGGCAAGCTGCTGCTCCATTCGACATTGCAGCCGGACCCGTCCAAGCCGGGACATGTGGTCGTCGGTTTTGCCGTCGACCGCTCACAACTCGACAAGCTCACATTGCGAGTGCTGACCGGCGAAGGATTGCGGGTCGGTCATGACCTCCAGGTTAAGGAATTCGTGGACTTGACCAAGCTCAAATGAGGGCAAGCTCCCGCTCCGTAGGATGGGCAATCCTGCCCGTCCCCGTGCGACCGAGAACCCCACGAACCACTCTGCTCTCCGCACGGAGGCCACTCGGACGGGTCAATGTGCCCGTCCTACTCACCCGCAGCGAGCGGGGGACGTAAGTCCCCCGTGCCAGTGCGACGAACTCCGTCATCCACCCGTGGTTCCAATTCCCACGCTCCCCCAACACGGGGGACTGACGTCCCCCGCTCGCTGATCTCTCGACCGTAGGACGGGCTTTCCAGCCCGTCCCCGTGCGACCGAGAACTCTCACAAACCACTCTGCTCACCGGGCGGACACCACCCGGACGGGCCAATGGGCCCGTCCTACTCACCCGCAGCGAGCGGGGGACGTAAGTCCCCCGTGCCTGATCGACGCACTCTGTTCTTGACGCGTGGTTCCAAATCCCACGCTCCCCCAACTCGGGGGGCTGACGCCCGCCCGCTCGCTATCCCCCCCTCTTTCGGAGGCACCCATGTCCGACAACCCACAACTCACCGCGTATCTGCTCGGCGAACTCTCCTCGGTGGAGAGTGCCGCCCTTGAAGCCCAACTGGCTGCTTCGCCTGAACTCCGGCAGGAACTCGACGCCCTGCGACAGACGGTGACCGCCCTTCAGTCGGCGTTCGCCGCGCACGTCGACACCCAGCCCACTGTTCCGGCGATCAACCGCGAGCGGCTGCATTCGCTGCTCCGCTCGGCGGTGGTGACCCCTAAAGTCGGCGATTTCTCCGAAATCGCTGGTTCGTCGCTGGCGGCATCCTCAGCAGCTCCGGCTCTGCTGATTCACTCCCCACGCAGCCCACGCCCCTCGACCAGCCGAGGCTGGCTGCTGGCCGGAGCGGTGTTGGTCGTTGGCGGGTTGATCGGGCTGGGCCAGTGGGAGTCCGGGCACGGCCCGCCGCGTGATGCCCTGGTTCGTTCCGGGCCGGGCCGTACTGAAGAGGAGAACTTTCTCGCTCTGAATCGAGGATTGGGCAATGCGAACGTTCGCGGCGGGCGACAACTCTCGGCGGTCGATCGTCCGACCGAGGAAACAATGGCTCAGTTGGTTGATGAATTCAACGTCCTGAAACAGCAAAAACGGTATGCCGAAGCTCAATCGATTGCCAAGCAGGCGCTGGCACTCGATCCCAATAGCGCGGTCGCGGTTCATATGGACGTGTCCGCCAAATTCGCAATGCGGAGTGGCCAGATTGATCGGCTCAAGTCCGATAAGGAGGAGTCGTTCTACAGCACTCTGCAGGATGTCGAAGAAAGCGTGATCAGTTCTGTCGCTCAAGACCATGCGACCCCCGCCGGGGTGGTGGTGCTGAGCGACGGGTCGTCACCCACTGGCGGGATTACCGTGGTCAACAATGGAACCTCGCTGGGGCTCGATGCCTTGGCGGTGGACGCCGGTCTCGTGCCCCGGTACGCTGCTCCCGATTCGGGAGCTGTCGTCTACCCCTACCACACCCACCAAGGCCCCACCAGCTACTTCAGGAACAAAGGCTTCGGATTCGCGGGTCGCGCCGACCAGTCCAGCTTGGGCCGTCACTACGCCTCCGATTTCGGCCTGTCCAGCCTCTCTTCCCGATTGGCCGAACCGGGTGACACCGACGGCGATTACGCCTTGGGCTTCGATCTCCCGCCAGTCAATGCCTTCTTCCGCACAGAATACGCCGAATCTCTCCACGAGAGTCGGGCCAAGGGGCTGTCTTTCCGCGTAGACGATGGCATCGACAATCTGTCCGGGGAATCGTTGATGCTGACTGATCTGTCTGCTGACGACAGAGCAGAGACTCACAATCGACACGGGTTCTCACAGCACCTGTGGAGGGAACTCCCCGCCCTCACCGACTTCGCCGAGATCGACGACTCCGTGCATGACCCGAGTCAAACGCTGGGGGTGACACCCCGGATTATTATCCAGGAAGAAGAGGAAGCACTCCTCGAGTATCGATCGGAGACTCAGCCCGGGGGAGATCGTCTCGCAAGAGAGGGGAAGCCCAGTACAGCCCGCCCTCAACTGCAACAGTCCCTCCCCGCATCCCTGACCGTCACCGACTACGAAGAAGGCTTCGTCCAACTCGAAAAGGCGGTCCAGAACTGGGATCGCTTCACCCGCAGTGACCAGTCCCGCGGCACCCAGCCCGCTGAGTCGAAGGAGCCCGCCCTCGCTGAACTCCATGAAGTCCGCAATCTCGAAACACTCGTCGCCAATCAGCAGACCGAGTTCAAGACCCTCCGCGAGAAGACCCCCGGCATCGAAGGCAAACCCCTCACCGAAGCGGCCCCCGAGGTCGCCAAGAACGCCCAACTCGCGCTCCTCCGAGTCCGCCGTGAACTCGCCCACGAGCAAGCTGTCTGGTACTACCGCGAAGGCTACGTCCGCCAGCTCGAAGCCACGATCGCAGCTGCCGAGCAGTACGCCCATGTCCCCGAGAACGACTTCACCACCCCCGAGGCCCAGCCGCTGTCGACCTTCGGGATCGATGTCGACACCGCGTCGTACTCGAACGTCCGCCGGTTCGTCGAGGCGGGCCAACTTCCGCCGCCGGATGCGGTGCGGATCGAGGAGCTGATCAACTCGTTCCAGTACGAAGGGCCGCAGGTCGAAGGGAACGCCCCGCTGTCCGTCGCCGCTGAGGTCTCGCGTTGTCCGTGGCAGCCGCAGCACCAACTGTTGCGAGTGGCACTGAAGGGGAAGACGATCGACCTGCAACAGCGGCCACCGGCCCGGCTGGTGTTCCTGGTCGATACCAGCGGATCGATGAGCGATGAGAACAAACTACCGCTGGTGAAGCAGTCGCTGCGGATTCTCGTGGAGCAGATGCGGGAGCAGGACCGGCTGTCGATCGTGACCTACAGCGATAATGCCGGGTTGTTGCTCGACAGCACGGGTGGTGACAAGCGGGAAGTGATCCTGGCCGCCATCGAAGGGCTACATGCCGATGGCTCGACCAACGGTGAGGCGGGCTTGAAGCTGGCCTATGAAGTGGCGGTCAAGCAGTTCGGTGATGGGGCCACGAACCGCGTGATGCTCTGCACCGATGGGGACTTCAACGTCGGCGAAAGTGCCGACAGTGAACTGGTGAAGCTGATCGAGAAAGATCGCCAGTCCGGCGTGTTCCTCAACATCTTCGGGTTCGGTTCCGGGAACCTGAAGGATGCCAAGCTGGAAGCGATCGCCGACAAGGGGAACGGGCAGTACATCTATATCGACGGGATCAAAGAGGCCCGCAAGACGCTGCTCAACGAGCTGACCGGCACGCTCTATACCATCGCCAAGGACGTGAAGTTGCAGATCGAGTTCAACCCGAATCTGGTCGGATCGTACCGGTTAGTGGGGTACGAGAACCGCGTGATGGCTGCGAAGGACTTCAACAACGACAAGGTCGACTCGGGCGACATGGGAGCCGGACACTCGGTCGTGGCGCTGTATGAGATCGTGCCGCCGGGAGCGGTTCAGCCGGTGGCTCCGCAACCCGAAGTCGAGCCGCTGAAGTACAAACGAGCCGGAAGCGTCAGCGCCCGAAGTGAAGCGGAAGTCGCACCTGCCAGCACCCTCACCCCCAGCCCCTCTCCCGGGGGGAGAGGGGAGCCGGAAGCTGCCCCGGGGGTGACACCGCCCACGGGACCGGCGGCACCTCCTGTGGGGCAACCGCACTTCAGTGTATTCGTGCCTGCAGCCGACGTGGCCCAGGCACCTGCTCCCGCCGACCCGCTGGCCACCGAACTCTGCACGATCCGCGTCCGCTACAAGCAGCCGACCTCGAACGAGAGCACGAAGATCGAGACTGCGGTGCAGCACCCGATGCTCCTGCTCGGGAACAACGCTCCGACCTCCCGCGACCACGTCTGGGCCACAGCTGTCGCTCAGTTCGGCCTGCTGACCAGGCACTCAACGTTCGTCGGGACTGGCAACTATTCGCAGGTTCTCGAACTCGCTCAGTCCGCCATCGGCGATGACCCGACCGGGCAGCGACGCGAGTTCGTGACCCTCGTGCGGCAGACGCAGAGTTTGTCATTCGAGCGGGAACGCCAACTGGCCGAACTCTCCCGCCGGGCCGAGGACCACCGCCGCGTGGTCAACGAGATCAAGACCGTCGAGAAGGCCCCCGATGTGATGACCAAGGCCAGCTGCTCCGGCAAGTACAAGACCCTGCTCCGCCGAATCGAGGTCGCCGATGACCAGCCGACCTACGGTGATCTTAAAGACTTTGGCCGCTGGGAAGGGACCGCCTACAAGACCCACCAGAACCTGCCGAACGGCTACTGGGTCTACGTCGCCCCGCACTGGTACATCTGGGGCGAGTCGACCGAACAGGCAGCTGTGGACGCGGTGAAGTAGAATCGACAGCGAGCGGGCGGACGTCAGTCCCCCGTGCCACGCGGGACGATGTCTTGTGGGTACGGCCATTCCTGTGAGGTCACGTCGCCCTGGCACGGCGGACTCACCGGCCTGTTGATTTTATTGATGGTTTTCCACGTATCCTTGGTTTTCCCCTTTCCCCGGTGCGCGACGGGGCGGCGTGGGGGGGGGCGGGTCGATTGATTTTGAGGGTCAGGGGGCGGCGATGAGGGGCTCCGGGGGGGGGCCGGGGCCGGGGCGGGGTTG
>JAYSUV010000144.1:0-2060 GCA_043718945.1 Planctomycetota bacterium | reverse complement strand
ATTGCGGGTACTGCAAGACCGCGAGTTCGAGGCTGTCGGTGGCTCGAAGACGCACAAGGTCGATGTGCGGCTGGTGCTGGCCACGAACGACAACCTCGAAGAGCGAGTCAAACGCGGCGAGTTCCGCCAAGACTTGTACTACCGCATCAACGTGATCTCGATCACCCAGCCGCCCCTCCGCGAACGCATCGGCGACATCCCGCTGCTGCTGGAGCACTACCTGCAAGACTTCAACGACCAGAACGGCAAGCGCGTCAAGGGGTTCGATGAGGACGCTCTGCAACTGATGCAGCGTTACTCCTGGCCGGGCAACGTGCGAGAGTTGGTCAACGTCGTCGAGCGGGCTGTGGTTCTCTCCAAGAGCGAGTACATCACAGCTGGGGAACTGCCCGAGCCACTGCGTCGCGACCAGATCGACATGTCGGGAGCGGTGAACCGGTTGATCGGCGGGAACCTGAAGTCCGCCCTCGCGAACCCCGAGCGGCAGATCATCATCGAGGCCCTCGAGACCAACGGCTGGAACCGCCAGGAGACGGCGCGGCTGCTGGGGATCAACCGCACGACGCTGTATAAGAAGATGAAGAAGTACGACATCGAGTACGAGTCGCATGTCGAGGTGGGGATGCTGTAGTACGGACGTGATCCGTCCCGTGGGATAGGCTTCCAGCCTGTCATTGTTGGTAGAAGACGACAGGCTGGAAGCCTATCCCACGGCAACCTACCCGAACAACGTATTGACCGCCCGGAACACGATGATCGACAGCATCACGACCGCGATCGACCCCAGCGTTTTCAGCCCGAGGTACAGGTCGACTCCGTCCCAGATCATTGTCAGCACGGTCGCGGACGCCAGGATCACACTCACGATGGCAGCCACGCGAGTGAATCCATCGACCATCTCGGGCGACACCAGTCCCCGAGGGGCCGGGTCGGGTGCCGTTTGCTCGCCGATCTGATCCAGCATCACTCGGATCGGTGTGGGTTGTCGTTGTTCCATGGCCTGCCTCGCTCGGTATTCAGTGCAGTGTGGGGAGTTGTGGTCAATCATCCATGGGCTTCGGGGGAAAGGCAATCGGTAAGCGTTGACTTCGCGCGGCCTGAACGAAACATCTGGCTGAACATGGTGAGCGGCACGGCGCTCGCCCAATGGCACTGACTTTACCAACCCGAAGCGTCAGCGAGGGCGAGCGAAAGCGAGTTTTCCGCAGGAATCCCTCGCTGGGGCGTCGGGCGAGTGATCTCAATTCAGTCCCATGGGGCGCTAACCGCCGGTTCCGGTGGGCGGGCGTTCGTCAGAACCGGCGGCTAGCGCCGTGCCGCTCACGAAATAAGCCACAAGTCGTGATCCGCCATCTCCGAAATGCCGTTGACACTCGGGTCAGATCGACGAAGATCGGATCTGACACGCTGCACGGAATTCTTTAGAGAGACCAGCATGTTTTCCGATGACGAACCTCGGCCAGAACCTTGGGAAGCACTCGCCCAGATCTCATCGGACGGGGAGACTCCCCGGAAAAATGATCTGACCGTGGATGATCTGGTGTTTGTGGGATTCAACTCCCGCATTGCCGCCCTCGACCGCGCGAACGGGGAACTGGTCTGGGACTGGAAGGCCCCCAGCGGGAGCGGTTTTGTCGCCCTGCTGCTGGAAGGCGACCAGCTCGTCGTGTCGGTCTCCGGCTACACCTTCGCCCTCGACCCAGCCACCGGGGAGACTCTGTGGACCAACCTGCTGAAGGGGTTCGGCTACGGGATTCCCTGCCTCGTCTCAACCTCGGGGTCGACGCTGGGGCACTCAGCTGCGGCGGCGGAACAAGCGGCACAGCAAGCCCGTCAGAACTCGGCGAATCACTCAGCTCATTCATAACAGGTTCTTCCGCAGAATCTGTGGTAGTAGGCGAGCGAGAGAGTCATCCGGGAGTCCTGTGGGTCATGATGGAGTTGTCTAAGACCTCATCAAAGTCCCGCAGGAGATTCCCGGATGCGACTGACCACGATCCTCAATCGGGTGGAGAAGTACAAGTCATTTGTGTACGGGGCCGGGGAATTTGAGACGGTGG
>JAYSUV010000143.1:0-5602 GCA_043718945.1 Planctomycetota bacterium | reverse complement strand
GGATGACACGGAAAAGAGGAGTCTGTCGCCGAAACCGTGACATTACAGACCTTGATCGTGCGACGCCGAGTCTCTCAGAGTTGACACCTCGAACAGACTATTGTCCGTGGACTCCGTGAGATCCGTGTCCCAATAGCGCAACATCAAAAGGCGCTAGCAAGGGCCGCCTGCCAGCAACCCCAGCGCTCGGACCGGCTCTCTCTCGGCTGACCTTGGCCGCCTTTCCCACGTCGAACCAACGTCCTTGTTCGGAGCAAATGGCGACCATCGGAGAACGCCAGCCCTCTACGCCAGCCAGCAAGCAAGCAATGGTTTCTGGCACGCGGCCCTTGCTCGCGCAGCGGGCTGGTCAGAGATGACATGCCGTCCCGGTTCTCCTAATCGACATAATCAATCAAACCATCATCTGAATTCTCTGCGGAGGAGGGGATTTTGTCTCATGCCAACGATGTTCACTGGTAATCTGAGTTAAGTTGAGGATTGGTGTTGACCGAGGGGGCGACCCAGTCACCTCGAAATAAGACGCATCCCTCGGACTTCCCGTCGCCCGCAGGACACTTCACCACGATGACCCTGCGCCGCCTCATTGTCGTCGTCCTGCTGGCTCTGATGGCATTCATCTCTGGTGATGCGGTACGCTCGGCCACTGACTCGCAGCAGTTTCGGGTCAACATCCCCGTGCGGCTGTCCATCATCGCTCCCCCAACCGATCAAATTCGGGGATACCCCGGATCGGGATCGGCCAATGTGCTCTTCGCCCCCCAGACGTGGCGGGCTCGGTCGAATGCCGCCCTGGGAGCGAACGTAATTCTGGAAACGGCTACCGCTTTTCGACACGTCACGACCACTTCATCAAAACGCAACGCCCGCCTCGATCTCACCTTGATCGGATCGACCGGCCCCGCGACCTGGACTGTCAACACCGCCACGGACACGACGAACTACGCAGCTGGCAATGAGCAGGCCCGAGTCCGGATGTCGTCCAATGGAGCGGGCGCAGCGACGTTCCGCCTCTTGGTAACCTTCGTGACCGGCGCTCCGGGATCACTCCAGGAAGGCGACTACACGACGACCGTCGTGGGAACGATTACCGCGAATTGAGCCGCAGGGACCACGATCCCCTCAACGCTCAATCTTCCCTCTAGAGCAGTTTTACAATCTCTCTTCAGTGAACTCGTGAGCGGTCAGCCGTCAGCCGTCAGCTTTCAGCAGTCAGCCTGAAGGTATTGTTTGGCCTTCTGGCTGACTGCTGACTACTGACTGCTGGCGGGGTGACACCGGTTGGCTCGCTTTGGAGCCTACCGGTGTGCCTTGGCACAAGAGGTACTTCGCAATAAACCTTTCGATGTAAGAACCTCTTTCGGCTGCGCCGCCCCGGTAGCCCAAAGCGGCAACCGGGGCCACCCCGCGATCGCCACGACCACTCTCTCAACCACAATCATCGTCCTGGCGTTACGCGTACTGGTGCGGACTGAACGAGTGGATCGGGTGGACTGAGGGAGTCGTATGGACCGCTCGCACCAGACCGTTACCAGACCACGCAGGCGGGTTAGACTTCGCGCGGTGCTGAGTGAGACGATTTGACAACCCAACAGCCTCAGTGCGCGAAGTTCCGGCGAGCCCCCGGCGTGAGCCGGGGTGTTCCGGCGAGGAAGCGTTTTCTGGTCGCAGTGGACATGGTGACGTGATCCAGCGAAACAGAGTCGGTTCACGGGGCGACGTTGTCGGGTTCAAACACCCCGGCTTACGCCGGGGGCTCGCCAGACTGTTTCATTCCACGCCGCGCGGTGTCCGGGAATCTCATGGGGGTGACTCATCGAGACCCTTGCGTCTTATAAACCGTGGGGTCATCGATTCCAGCATCGACATACGCCTGCTGCCGCTCGCCGCACTTGCTGCACCGACCGCAGTGGCCGCCCCGGACCGGTGTCATGCAGGTCAGGGTCAACTCCAACGGCAGGTTCGCAAACTGCCGGATCAACTGGACCTTTTCGTGTCCACGGTAAGGTGCAAGCACGCGCAGCGGGTGATTCAGCCCCCGGCCCACAGCTGCGGGAAATGTCTTGAAGAACTCCGGCGTACCATCGGGAAAGGGGTTGCACGACAACGACCCGATGGCCATCGTCGAGACGTTGTTCAAGCTGCACCAGACGCCGACCAGACTGAACAGCAGGATGTTTCTTCCGGGCAGATAGACATCCAAGTCGGGAGTGCCGACGGGAGGGACATCCCGCCCAGTCACGCTCCAATGCGGCCCGTAAACCGATTGAACTGGCATACTCAGCTTGACCAGCGGGCGAATGTTTCGCTGGGCGACAGCGGCCAGGAATCGCTCCAGCGCGGCCAGTTCGTCTCGCTCCCAGACCAGTCCCATCGAGACATGGACGGGAATGACCTCGGCAGTTCGAGCAAGATCAGCGACGAGTACGCAGCTGTCGAGTCCGCCGCTGGCCAGAACCGCGATGCGTTCCATGTCTACTCCGAATAGGTGGCAAAGCTGCTGGCGGTCTCCCAGAGCCGGATTTGAGTGATGGGTAATCCCGCTTTGCTGCCGTGTTGGAAGATGACCTTGGCGATGTTCTCGGCGGTCGGGTTCTCGTCGAGCAGGAACAGCGGTTCGCCCTGAGCCCGCAAGATCGGGACGTAGTGGTCGTCCTTGCACAGCAGCATGCGGTGGTCGAGGTTCTCGTCGACCCAGGTCCGCATGACGTCTTTGACGACTCCGAAGTCGAGGACCATCCCCAGTCGGTCGAGTTCTTTCGATTCGAGATCGACTTCGATACGCCCGTTATGGCCATGCAGGTAGCGACACTTGCCATCGTAATTCAGCAGGCGGTGCCCGTAGCAGAAGTCGATCAGCTTGGTAATTCGGTGGAGTTTGGGCATGGGGAGTCGGGGGTCGGGAGTCGGGGGTCGGGAGCAGGAGGGGAGGTGGGAGAGCGGGTGGGTGAGTGAGAAACCGGTGCCGGGCTTGCTCCCGACTCCCGCCCCCAGACACCCGACTCACACAGACTTACCCCGGGTCGATGTGGCGTCCGCTGTCGACGCGGATGACTTCGCCGGTGATCGTGTCACTGCGGAGCAGCGTCACGGCCAACTCGACAATGTCGTCGACAGACGATTCTCGACGCAAGGGAGTGCGGGCCACAACTTCGGAAGCCCACACTTCCTCGGAGAGATCCGGAGGTCGCACCGTCGGCCCCGGCGCAATCGTGTTCACCAGTATCCCGTCGCTGGCCAACTCCACAGCCAGGGCCCGCGTCATGAACTGTATGGCAGCCTTGGCTGTCAGATACGGCAGGTAGTTTTTGTAAGGCGTCTCCCCCGCCGCCCAGTCACCGAACTGCAAGATGTGTCCCCGCGTCGGCCCCGGCTGAAGCTTCATGCGGCGTGAGGCATGAAGCGCCAGCAGATAGTTGACCCGCGCAGCCTGCATCCCCCGGTCCCACGCTTCGGCGTCGAGGGTCTCGAAGGGAGTTCGCTGGTAGTCAGAGGCCAGATTGATCAGACAGCTCACCGGCCCACACTCGGCTTCAATGGTGTCGAGTGCCACTTGAACTTCGGCGTCGGTACTCATGGACGACTGGACGGCGATGGAACGCTGGCCGAGTTGGCGGACCTCGCCCGCCAGCGATTCCGCCTCATCCCGCGAACTGCGATAGAGAATGCCGACCTCCATCCCCAGCGACGCGAGACGCAGAGAAATCTCTCGCCCAATCCGCCGAGTCCCCACCACGACCGCACATCGCCCTCGCATGTCCATCCGTTCGCCGTTCCTCATTTGAAGTGACGTACGATCATAGCGGGGCGTGGATCGTGGACCAGTGTGGGAGATCGGGAGATCGGGAGTTGCCTCAACTCCCAACTCCCGCCTAGGCAAACCTTACGCCTTCTAGCGGATGAACACAGTCCACCTCAGCGATCCTCTTGAAAAGCGTCAATTGAGCGACAGCCAATCGGTGTCGACTCGGGGAGGGTGGTAGGTTTTGTCGTCTCTCAACCGTCCACACCGTACAGGCCACATCCTTCGGGAACCGCTGCCATGCTGAATCGATCTGTTTCGCGAATTGCTCGTGCTGGCGGTGTCTTGGCCGTCGGGTTTTCGGTGCTGCTGGGGTCTGCGGACGCTGGCTGTAATTGCGGGGGACGAGGCGGATCGTATGGTCCGGTCTCCGGTCCGATGCTCATGGGCAGTGACATGTTTGCCGGGACCGTCGCCGATACGGAGTGGATGGGCGGCCAGGCGGCCTACCAGTGGCCGATGACACCGGACGTGGGACCGCCTCCGGGCACGCTGGGCCAGACCTACCAGCGCCCGATGCGGCCGATTCCCGTCGACAAGCACCCTCGTATCAGCATTATTGATGTGCGGGCTCCCGGAGCCACAGCGATCAAGGTCTACGGCACCAACGAGTTCCGCACCAAGGATGGCTTCACCGGATTCCAGGACCGTAAAGATGCCTCTGTCTGGCGATTCGAATCCGAGCCACTCACCCCCGGCGTGCCTCACATTTACCGCGTGGTGGCCAAGTATGGGGAGACTTCGCAGGAGCGATACCTGCGTCTGGTCCCAGGGCGAATCGTGACCCTGGACTTCTAGTGGATCGTCCGATTCCAGTTCTGGGGGTGACGTTTTTCACCTCTGGCCAAGCTGAAACGCCATTCGGTCGACAGAAATCGACGACACATCCATGTCAACATGAACTCCCGAGGCATTGAGGTCGGAGCCAATGCCGACCCTCAGACGTGGGTGAGCCAGACATCTCAGATCCTCAGGGGGCTCCATCCCAGCCATTGTGCTGCAGTCGGCAAGACAGTGTTCGGACTCACTTCCCAATGCCCGAGCGCTCTGCTTTGCCATCGTCAAGGGATCGGACGGCACGACACAATCTGGGAGAACCTCATCGCTGTTCCGCAATAGATCTGGGGACGTTCCGCATCACTGAGTGAACTCAAACATCCTCGCAGCGCATCGAACTGCTGCTGGTACAATCCCGCCAGCACACAGACCGGCCAATCGCTGCCAGACATGAGTCGGCTCGGCGAAATCAAGTGTCCAGCGATGTTCTTCGACATTGTGCTGTGTCTGAACAAAGATCGTCTTTGTCACCCCGGCAGCGTCGATGAGTGGTTTGAGATGCTCCGGACGGTAGTCACGGCAGATCTTCCGGTGCTGAGGAGCATGCAGCCACCGCGTTTCGAAGCGTCCGAGCTCCCCGAATTGCTGATGGGCATCAATCATCATCGCGAGTCGTCCTGAGCAGTTTGATGAGCCTCTGTGCGAAGTGCCCGCTTTGGCGAGTATCCTGTTCGTCAGAGCAGTCTGCCAGAAACCGACTCGATTCATGATGTATGGAATCCCCAAACCCATCAGTCGCTTTTCCAGGTGGCTCAACAAGCGTAGCATTCCGAAGTGACTCAATCTTTAGAATCGGTTTGACCTCCCTCTCGTCGGCGTTAGAATTATTGTTGTGACGCGGGATGCAAATCCAAGCGGTCACACTTCGGGGGCGATCGGTATAGACTGGTTCTCCTAGAGTGACGGTTGCGTGTCGTGGTTGATCAGCTGGCCACGTAAAAAGCAGATCAAAACACAACTGCC
>JAYSUV010000142.1:0-5608 GCA_043718945.1 Planctomycetota bacterium | reverse complement strand
GGCTTGAGTGACAGGCCTCCGCTGTCGAAGGTCACGCCCTTGCCGACGAGACTGAGCCACGGCTTCCCGGCTCCGGCACCCTCATACCGCAGCAGCACGACTCGCGGGGGGCGCGAGCTGCCGCGCGAAACGCCGAGCAGCGAGCCCATGCGTTCAGATTGAATGCGGGCTTCGTCCATCACCTCGCAGGCGATCCCCCAGCGTTTCGCTTCCTGCTCCATGCGGTGAGCGAACGTCTCCGGGTAGATCTCATTCGGGTGGCGATTGACCATCTCGCGGGTCAGGTTCGTCGCCTCGCCGAGAATCCGCCCTGTCGCCACTCCGCGTTCGGCTTCTGGCAGCTGAGCGGCATCGACGAGCAGCGTAACCCCGGCAAACTCGAAGCGGTCGGCTTCGGCTTTATAGAGTCCCTGGCCGTAGCAACCGACCGTGAACGCCGTGGCCACACAGGTGGCCACCGTTTCGCTGGAGAGTCCGCACAGCGGCCCTTGCGGAAGAAGAACCGCGACCGACAGACCTGCCTTGGCCGAGAGCTTCCGACTGGCAGTCATCAGGGCCTTGTCGAGTTTGGCCCGCGTCAAAGTGGCCGGATCGCCGAGGCCCAACACGCAGATCCGCTCCGCAGCGATACCGGGGGCGCGGAGGATCTCGACCGTCTCGGCGAGCTTCCCGGTGATGTCCCCGCGCGTCTGAAGGTCGCGAATCACTCCTTGCGTCGCCTGATCGATGGCACTGGCCCCGGTGGGCAAATCGGCCTTCTCCCAGACACCGACGACCAGCCAATGACAGGCCACGGAGGCCGGGGACGCAGCGGACACAACCCAGTTCATACTTCTCTCCCGAGACGCTTGTGGGGCGACATACCCCAAGATCGCAAGCAGTGTAGCCCGGCGAGCCTCCCGCGTCAGCCGGATGACGATCTACGAACTTCCGAGAGGGTTGAGCCACAGATGAACACAGATAAACACGGATCAGAAAGAGAGATGCTCTCGAACCGTTTGCGACTGGCCGATCAACAAAAAACATTACTCCCGTCCTCTTTATCCGTGTTCATCTGTGTTCATCTGTGACCAAACTCTTGAAACGTTTGATCTACTCCACAAACACAAACTGGTTCGAGTTCCACAGGACCCGCCAGACGCTGCTCATGCCGTGTTCGCTGGCGAGTTCGGTGAGGAATTTCTGGTCTTCCGGGGATATGGGGCGCGAGAAGCAGGCATACCAAGCATCGGCCACTTGGCAGTCGAGTGATTGGGAATAGAGCTTCGCTCTCTCTTCCGCTAAGCGCCCCGCTGTCAGCATGAAGGCGTCGTTCCAGAGCGACAGAGCCTGGAGCGGGGAGGCGGATTCGTTGCGGCGTTCGACTTGCATCGAGGGGTCGGCACAGTCGAGGCTGGCCATGAAGGGCTCGGGCTGTGACCGCACCAGGAACCGGTAGACGGCCCTTCGGAAGCTCTTCGGGTTGGTCGGATCGTACAGGTGATACTCGTAATGCGGTGAGTGTTCCGGCTTCTCGATCACGAAGTCCTGAAAGCTTGGCCCGTACAGCGTGCGGTCGAGGAGACCGGCGGTGGCCAACACGCTATCTCGTAACGGCTCGGCCTCCAGACGGCGACGATTCATCCGCCACAGCAGCCGGTTGTCGCTGTCAATTTCGGCCTTCTTGGGGTCATCGGTCGAGACCTGCCGGTAAGCGGCACTCAGCACGATCGTGCGATGCAGTTGCTTGAGCGACTGATGCTCGCGCAGGTCGCACGCCAGCCAGTCGAGCAACTCCGGGTGCGACGGCAGGCCGCCGTTCTTCCCGAAATCATTCGTCGTCTCGACCAGCCCGCGCCCGAAGTGGTACTGCCAGACGCGATTCACTGCGGACCGCCAAGTCAGCGGGTTATCGGGGGAACCGATCCAGCGCGCGAGGGCCGCACGGCGTTCGCCTTCCGGATGTTCAGCGGGGAGATCGAACCTCGCCGCGAGGGGGGTGATGGCCGAGATCGCGCCGGGGCTGACCACTTCCAGTGGCTGGGTCACGCTGCCGCGCGCGAGGCGATGGATCGGGCGCGGCTTCCCGCCATTAGCTCCGGTCCCGGTGAACGCTCCGCTGCCGGTATGCACCGTTCCGATGTAGGCCACGGACTGGGAGGGCAGGGCGGCGATCTCGGCTTGCAGGCGGTCGCGCTCGATCCCGAGGTGTGTTCGCTGGGTCGCCTCATCCGCTGTGATTGTGGCGTCCCACAACTTCTGTCGATTAACGCGGGCCTCCTCCAGCGGCTTAGCGACATCCCCCTTCGCTCCCGGATACAACCCATCGGTGAGGTTCTTCTTCCCCCAGCGCGGACCGGCTTCGATCGAGTCGAGGGCCGACACGATGGCCCCCTGCGCCACGTTCTTCCCGTCAACGGTCAACGCCTGCAACTCAGCCAGCGCGACGTTGAAGTCGTTTTGTCGCGGGGCGAGTTGAGTGGCGGTGATGCGGATCACCTTCGCCGTCTGCTTGTCGACTGTGACGCGGACCGGAGAGAGCTTGGGGTTGTCGAGCGACTTCTCGGCGATCATCCGCACGTTCACCGAGAAGCCCGCATCATCGGCCACCTGCACGCGAAACGCCCTCGGGAACCCGAACCCGTCGCCGATGCCATTGAAGTCATCGTGGCATGGTCGCAGCACGATCTCCGTCAACTCGACCGGCTCGGGCAGTTCCACCTGCACCCACTTCTCGGTGTCGGCCTTCGGCTCGATGCCGCTGTGCCAGCCGTACTCCACGGGAATCGCCCCCGCTGGAGTCGCTTCCTTTTCGAGGGTCGCAATCCGCATGTCGAGGGCGATCAGAGGCTCACCCGCGCGGGTTCGCACGGCCTGTTCCAGCGAGGTCAGCTGCGTCATCACTTCCGATCGTTGGCCCGTGAGTGCGACCCGTTTCGCCGCCACAGCCGGGGCGCGGTCATACATCCGATCGATGCGATCGACGGCTGCGAAGACCGCTTGCAGCGCATAGTAATCTTCCTGGCTGATCGGGTCGAACTTGTGGTTGTGGCACTGGGCACACTGCACGGTCAGGCTGCAAAACGTTTGCATCGTGTTCATGACCATATCGTCGCGGTCGAGGTGACGGGCGACCTTGCCGTCGGTTTTGGTCTCGGGGACTTCGGCGTGTCCAATGAAGTCCCACGGACCGGCGGCGATGAATCCCAGACCTTCGATGCCATCGGCAGTGCCGGGGTAGAGGATGTCGCCCGCCAACTGCTCTTCGATGAACCGCCGGTAGGGCCGGTCCTCGTTCAACGCCCGAATGACATAGTCCCGATACGGCCACGCATTAAGCCGCAGCTTGTCCTTGTCATACCCATGCGTCTCGCCGAAGTGGACGACATCGAGCCAGTGCCGCGCCCAGCGTTCGCCGTAGCCGGGGTTGTCGAGCAGGCGGTTCACCAGCCGCTCGTAGGCGTTGGGTTCGGTGTCAGCGAGGAAGGCTTGCACCTCGTCCGGCGTCGGTGGTAGCCCGATGAGGTCGAAGCTCAACCGGCGGATCAGTGTGACGCGATCGGCCTCGGGGGAGGGGGTGAGACCGGCATTGAGTTGGGCCTGCTGGAGGAAGGCATCGATTGTCGCCTTTTTCTCCGAAAAAGGACGCTCTTTTCCGATGGGTGGCAGGGTCAGGAGGCTTTGCGCATGGCCCTGTGGCTGTATGTCCTCGCGCTCACGTTCCGGGCCTTTCGCAGAGCCTACAGACCCGGCCACCCGGCGCTCTTTTTCGGAGAAAAAGGCGACAGACGGCACCTCGGGCCGCTTCAGCGGCTGAAACGACCACCAGTCCGTGACCTCATGCCGCTGATCGCGCAGCGGCATCGCGGGCCACTTCGCCCCGGCGGCGATCCACTCGCGAATCGTCTCGCGCTCGGCAGGTGAGAGCGGAGCCGCCCCCTTCGGCATGTCGGGTTTGTCGCCGCTGATCTGCTGCCAGAGGAGGCTCTCTTCGGGCTTTCCGGGCACAATGGCCGGGCCAGTATCGCCGCCTTTGAGAGCCGCGTCTCGCACTTCAAGTGACAACTCCCCCTTCCCCTCGGCAGCATCGTGGCATTGGATGCAACGGCGTTCGAGGATGCGGACAGCTGCGGCATCATCGGCGGAGAGACTCGATCCAATCGAGACCAAGACGAGCAGAGCCGCCCGTACGACGGACGTCCTCGTCCGTCGTCGTCGAGTGAGCGGCTCGGCGCTAGCCGCCGGTTCTTCGCACTGGATCACGCTGCTTACGACGGCTCCGTAGCCAGGACCCCCAGGTCCGGGCGGAACGGACGTGGGCGTCCGTTCTACTCCGGATCTCACGTCCAAAGAACCGGCGGCTAGCGCCGTGCCGCTCACGGAATCTGGCCACGGATTGACGGAGAGCGTTCGATGGAACAGACTGGGCATCTCGAACTCCGGGGGCATGCACAAGCATCAATGAATGCGTTTCATTGTGGGGAGAGCGGGGGATGGCGACAAGAGCGCTCCGCTGCGAAGACTCCGCGTCGCAGCTAAACGGGGGAAGTTGCAGATTGAACGACTCGTCGACCGATCTCCCGAATCACTTGGCCTTTGGCATCCAGCAACCGTGGGCCGAACTGATCCTGCGCGGGATCAAGACGATTGAGGTTCGCCGGTTGCCGGTGCGACCGGGTGGGCCGATTTACTTGTATGCCTCGAAGCAACCGTCGAAAGCGGCTTATGCGATCGACGCAGCCGAGAAGTACGGTCTTGAAATTGAGAACCTGCCGCGCGGGGTCTTGGTCGGGACGATTGAGGTCGTCCAGTGCCGACCCGCGACGCCGGAAGATGTGACGGCGGCGTGTGTTCCGGCGGAGTTCCTGCTGCGGAGGAACGCCTGGGTGATCGGGCAGGCGACTCGCCTGGAAGCGCCACAACCGATCCTTAACCTGCCGTTTGGGATGTGGTTCTACCCCTTCGCCCAGCGAGGGACTAACAAACGGAGACGGGATCGGGAATAATGGGAAGAAGTTGTCAGTGGTCAGTATTCAGTTGTCAGTCAGAGAGTTGTTGTGATTGGCGGCTGAGTTGGATTGGTTGACCACGGAGGCACTGAGGCACGGAGAAGAGATCGAAGAGTGTCGCCTTTCGCTCCGCGAAAGATCGTTCTTTTGCGGAGCAAAAGACGACAAACGCTGCAAAGAAATCGGCCTCCCTCACTGACAACTGATCACTGACAACTGAAAACTTCCCCCCCCTCGCCGGGATCGATCCCGGCGACTCACGAATTTAGGACATCATGGAACAGGTTGAACTCATCGCCACAGCGGCGTTTGGTCTCGAAGCGATTGTCGAGCGCGAGGTCCAGAAGCTCGGGTACACCGAGACCCGGGTCGAAGATGGCCGCGTCCGCTTTAAGGGCGACCTCACCGCGATCTGCAAGGCCAACCTCTGGCTCCGCACCGCCGACCGCGTGCAACTCGTCATGGGCGAGTTTCACTGCCCCGACTTCGAGCAGCTCTTCGAACGCACCAAGGAAATGCCCTGGGAAGAGTGGCTGGGCGTCGACGCCAAATTCCCGGTCTATGCCAAGTCGGTCAAGTCGATGCTGACCGCCACTCCCAGCGTCCAGCGGGCTGTCAAA
>JAYSUV010000141.1:0-2069 GCA_043718945.1 Planctomycetota bacterium | reverse complement strand
ACTCGCTGGTGCCGGTTTGGTGGTCGAGCCCCTCTTCGCCGAGGAACTTGTGGTCGGGGAAGCGGGTGTGGATGAAGTCGAAAATCGCCTCTTGCGAGGCGAGGTCGGCTTCGGTCACGAGGTTCGCCGGGCTCTTCTCGCGAGCGGTGAACCTGGATTGCCACTGCTGGAGGATCCGCCCGCCGATACGAGCAGCGTCCTGGGCGGTTTGGAGGAAAGTCAGCATGGGAAGAAGTTGCTCCATCAGCAGGTTGTAGAACGGACGCCCATGTCCGTGCGGGGAGATCATCAACGAGTTGTCGGGAGGATTGGTACACAGATTTCACAGATTTTCACAGATCAGCTGAACATCGTGGATCGTCGATAGTGGTCGATATGTGGTCAGGGAAGAAGAACAGGTGTGAACCGAGTTGATTCGGGAAACTGATCAACTCGCCCAGTGCATGAAGATCCGCCAGTTCTTGACTCAGCGAATTGCCGTCAGAGAACGCGGCATGTTTCCGCACCGTTCGAGCGAAGAACGAGAGTCGCCAAGCGTCAAAGCCATCGATCCGTCCATCGGGTCCAGAGTCGAAATCCACATCGACTTGATCGAACATGACACAACAGCCGATGCCGTGGTATCTGTAGGAAACATTCCGGGCTTCATCGAGCCAGCCACTGCCCTTGACTCCGCTTTGCCTCCTCGACAACCAGCCATTCTCCTTCAGTTTCAGTTGCTCTTCCAGGAGGCACACGGCCTCTGCCACGCGAGTCTGGTAGTCCACCACGAGTGATCGCAATTCGGGGCGCATGACCAACTCATCCGGTGAATCGCGGACACAGAGATCCTTTACGCCGTCGCAAACTCAGCGGGCACCCGACCAGCCTTGGCCATCTCATGGCAACCTGCCAAGAGGGCCTCGTCGCCGGGGAACAGCCCCTCGGCCTGCTGCTTGCGGAACTGGGCAGCGACTTCGAGGATGTCGTTGTAGATCTGATCGTGCTGATCCTCGTCGATACGGTCGGTGAACATGAAGCCTTCGATGTGGTCGTACTCGTGCTGGATCACGCGGGCGAGGAACCCCTTGATCTTCCGCTTCTGGCTCTGGCCATTGAGGTCGAAGGCGTCGATGGTGATCTCGGCGGGGCGCTCGACATCGCTGTAGATTTTGGGCAGGCTCAGGCAACCCTCTTCATGGACATCCGATCCGCGCCGCGACGAGATGTTCGGATTGATGAAGACCTGCTCCTCGTCTTTCTTCTCCGGGTCGCCCGAGGGGTTCACGATGAAGAACCGGAACGGCAGGCCCACCTGATTCGCGGCCAGGCCGACTCCCTTGAGCTCATACATCAAGTCGAACATCCGCCTAACGGTCGACCGCAAGGCATCATCGATTCGTTGTACATCGACCGACGGAAACCGCAACGCCGGATGGGGAAACAACACAATCTGCATGGCACCAACACCACCACGGGGGAAGACACGGTGCGAACAGCCATTTGGCCACCCGGCACCCGATTCGGAAGCGGAGAAGTATAGGAAAGTCGGCGGGAAATCCGCAGCCCAGCTGGGGTGGTTTTCCACGGGGGGAGAACTCGGGGCGAGTCTGTTCTGGCTGCGTGGGGTAGACTCTTGGATCGTAAGCGGCAAAATGCAAGAATTCAGGGACGAGAGTGACGCCTTCGCCGGGCGAGCGGGGTAAGCACTCCCACACATCCTCGGGTGCTTCGCTCAGAGACGACGGCATGAACAACGGCTCGACCTACCGCACACATCTGATTCGTCTACTCATTACGACTGCGGGTATTGTTCTGCTGGGTATTGTCTGGACTCAATTCGGGTCAGGTGATTCGCAGCCAATGTCCGTTTCAGAATCGGCGGTCTCTCCTCTGGCGGCCAAGAGCCCGGAGTATCTCGCCGCGGTGGTTCCAGTGACTCCGGTCCAGTCGCCAGCGACAGCGGACCCTGCTCCGACAAAAGCCCAAGCGAACAGCCCCGATGAGGAGTTGAAGGCCAAGTTCCTTGGGATCTGGACGCATTCGGAAAACGGGGATCACTGGATCGAGAACCGTCCGGATGGCACGGC
>JAYSUV010000015.1:0-6765 GCA_043718945.1 Planctomycetota bacterium | reverse complement strand
CGCTCAGATGGCTGCACTCAAGGCGGCTCTCGGGAACTTCGAGGCCGACTCCAACAACCGGAAGTCTCGCTACGGCACCGACTTCGACGAGAGCATGGTCAACCTCGGTTGGATGGACAAGGACAATCTGGACACAGTCGATGTCGACGAGGCGAACTCGTGGAACTGGAACGACACGAACTACGCGGCCGGGCGTGCCCGTCAGAACACCGAGAACGACTTCGCCAGTCGGGGCATGATGCAGTCGAGCCTCTTTGGAGAGGCCACGAACAACCTCGAACGCTCGCTGAACGATCAGCGTGGTGGCATGGTCAAGGCCAAGACCGGATTCGAGCAGGACCTCGCCAGCCAGCTCGGCTCCTACAAGGCCGAGAACAAGCTCGGGGGGTCTCAGGCCCGCGCCGAGGCTCTCCAGCGTCGCGCCAACGGCATCGCCGTCTAAGGAGGAGTGAGATGGCTCGCGTAGACGACAACGAGTACAACGGTCGCGGTCAGACGTTCAAGAAAACTCTTGACAAGAAGTATGGGAAGACAGACAACCTCCCCTCCCGCATTGGTCGCGCTGTCGACAAGAGCAACAACTCGCTCAGCAACTTTTACGGGGACACCGTCGCGAATGGGGCTAACTTTTTCTCCTTCCTCTCCGGAATAGGGAAGCAAAATGCGACTGGCGACAAGGTACTCAAGAACTCCCCTCTCGACAGCTACCGACGAGGCCCTACGCCCAAGCCGCTCAACTCCAATCAGGCGACTCGGAAGCAGGACCCTCGTGGGGTGAGGGATCGGCAGGAGCCACTCATGGCTCGCAACCAGCAGCGTCTCATCGAGGGGCCTCCTCAGCCTGCTCCGGAGGAGGAAGCGGAGATGTCTTTCGCCGACTACCTCAAGATCGCTCGCGGGATGATGGATGAGTCCTCGGGATCGGGGACTGACTACGGTGCTCTCGAAGGACAACTCCGCAACAACGCCTCTCAGGGGGATGCGAAACTGGAGGCCATGTTTCGTCAGCTCGGCGCTGCTGTCGCAGCCGACGCTCCTGTCATCCAGCGTGGCTACACCGACGCGGGTGCAACCATGCAGAAAAGCGCCGAGGCTGCTCAGGCCTCCTCGAATGCGGGCTACGACAGCGCGAGGGCGGGCCAGAGCGAGCAGCTCAAGGCGCTTGGCATCGAGCAGGCTGCAGGAACCATCGCCTCGAAGGGCACCGGGGCTGCTCAGGAGCAGGGCCGGACGAACGAGAACATTCAGGAGGGACTCGCGTCCGGGCAGGCTCTCAACACTCAGAAGATGACCAGCTCGCTGGACTTCAACCGAGGTGTCGGGAACGCGGCCCAGCTTGAGGGGGCTACCCAGCGAGCCACGCTGCAGCAGCAGCTCGCCCAGAAGCTTGCCGAGCTTAGGGTGGCCCAGTCGGAGGAGTCCTCTCAGCGGTCGATGCGCAACGAAGATCAGGCGTGGTCGCGTGCCGGGATGTTGGCCGACTGGGACAATGATGCAGCCCAGCGTCGGGCAGGACCGAGCGTAGAGGACGAGCTGAACAACGCGCTCCTCGCTCAGCGGGTCGAGGGCCAGAGTCTTGAGAATGAGAACGCCCGATACACTCTCGACAACCCTGCCGCACCGAACGCCCCGAAGCCACAGTTCGGTGATCGGATGCCTGTTCTCCGTCAAATCGCGGTTCAGTACAACAGGGACCCGAACAACCTCAACGACCTCCAGAAGATCGCTGACCTGCTCAACTCGTAAGGAAGTACCAGATGGCTGACAAGCCGAAGTCGGCCTCGGAGTATCTCGCTGCTGCGAGAACCACTTCCCGGCCACGACGAGTAGCCGCTACGCCGGTAGCGCCCCCTGTCAAGAACTATGGCGATGCCACGTTCACAGAGGAGAAGGAGCCTCAGTCACCTCTCAACTGGCTGATGGACATCGTCAGCCGACCGCTCTACGCGATGACGAACATGACCAGCAAGGCCATGGACGCTCAGGACTCGGCTGAGAAAAAGTGGGACAAGGGCGACTACCTCGGGGCTGTCGGGGACAAGGCGGGAAGCCTTGTCGGGATGCCTAACGCGGCGCTCCGTGGATTCTTCTCGACCGACGAATCTGACAAGAGCTACGGAAGCGACCTCATCAAGCGGGAGGGAAACAAGCGGCTCGACAAGGCTCGTTCTGACGAGAACTACATCGAGAAATACCGCTACGACGACGAGGCTAGGGAACGGCTGGAGAAGGGGCAGAACAAGGCTCTCGATATCGGTGCCGGGGTGGGAGGCTTTGCAACCGATGTACTTCTCGACCCGCTGACCTACGTCCCCGGAGCAGCCTTCCTGTCGGTAGGGAAGGCCATCGGCAAAAGCACGAGCGCCCTCAAGAGTGGAGCAAAGGAGGCCGTTGCCAGCCGGACGGCCGCCAAGGTGGTCAAGGACGCTGAGCGAGCCACCGAGCGCGCTGCTGACGAGGCTGCTGAGTCTGTCGCTGCACCTACCCCCCCGACTGCCGAGTCGGCTTCTGCAGCGATGGCTCGGAGGATCGAGGAGACCGAGGGTCCTCGCCCGGTAGAGGACCCTGCCGCCGAGGTCGCTACGATCACCGAGACGCTGAGCAAGTACGCCCCCGAGGAAATTGACAACTTCATGTCAACTCCGCAAGCGGCGAAAATAAAAGCCAAGCTCTCGGAGTTTGAGGACAAGAAGTACACCGGCCCGAAGATCACTGAGGCAGACCTCAAGCCTGCAGTCGCAGCCGAGGCGGCTAAGGTCGAGGCCAAGCTCGCTGCTCCTGTCCCGATGTCGAAGGACTGGATCGCCGCCGTAGACGATCTTGCTCTCGACCTCCCGACGCAGCCGATGGTGGTACTCGGGGCAGGCAAGACGCTTCCTCTGATGCAGGTGACGCAGCTTGCCCTCAACGGGAACAGGGCAGCCGAGGCCGCGATGAAGCGGTTCTATCAGGACACCTACATCCCGGCGCACGTCACTGCCTCCAAGACCGGCTCCTACGTCGACGAACTCGGCAACCCTGTCGCTAAGCGAGCGGCCCCGGAGGAGGTCACGGAGGCTGCAGTAGTGTCTCAGGTCCAGCAAGATGCGAACGAAGCGGCCGAGACGATGTCCCGTTGGTCGACCGACGAGGCGTACCGGGCAGAGCTTGTCGCCGAGCGAGGCATGGATGAGGCTACCCTCGGTGCTGAGCTTGCGGCCGACGCAGCCCTGTCGGCTGAGAAGGCCGCGTTTGCCTCGGGCAACACGAGTGGTGTGACGAAGACCATCGTCGCAGGGGTAGAGACCTTCCGGAAGCAGCGTGCCGTCGATAAGGCAGGTCTGCAGTCGGTTCTCGGCAAGCGACTAGTCGATCAGCTTGAGCGCAACTCGCAGAAGCCCGAGACCTTTGACAGAGTGATGTCACAACTTCGGAGCATCCTCGACCGAAGCTTCGACTTCGAGGCCATCGAGAAGCTGACCCCGACCACGGTGCGCCTGTTCGAGTCTCTCGGCATGGACCCGACACGGGTGCCCGTGGGGATGAACAAGCCGAAGTCCGTGCCGAACACCGCTCCTGTCGGAAAGAACCTCGACGAGGTGCTGGAGAAGGCCAAGGCCGAGCCGGGTGTTGACCCTGTTACGGACGGTCAGCTTGCTGCAGCAAAGAGCGCCATTCATCGCTACCTCGACGACATCTTCACGGCCAAGACGAATTACTCCGAGGTCACGAACAACGGGGTCAATGTCAGCGGGCCTGCCGAGAGTTACGGCAAGAACCTCGGGAACCGGCTGAACGAGACGAACACCAACAAGCAGGCCAACATCAGCGACTCGCTGATCAACACGTTCAGCGCGCAGGCCAAGGAGTTGAAGCTGTTCGGTCGTCGTCGCTCTGCCTTCATGCGGAAGAACGTGCTGGCCTCAATGCGACTCGCTGAGCGCGCACTCGACGCGAAGGGCATTCCGCTCGTGCTTGCGGTCGGAGACCTCCAGAGACTCCCGATCTCCCAGTCCCAGATAGTCGACATCCTCGACCAGTTCGATTCCCGTCTGATGGACGCGGTCTATTTCAACGGGGGTAGTTCAGTCGCTCCGACTAACTTCCTCGACGCAGCCTTCGTCGCCATGCACAGTCAGGGCAACGCGGCCGAGATCGAGAAAATGATCCGGCAGACTACCTCGACCCACACGAAAAAGGACTTCACGGACAAGAACCGAATCCTGTCCCCCTCCAAGCTCGGCAACGAAATTCTGTACAGCGATGACCTCGTTGCCGGTCTGGTGCAGCTTTTCCAGAAGGCCAGCCCTACCTTGAACAAGGTGACGCGGGACAACGCGACGGCCTACCGCTCGCGCAGCATGGGCGAAGCAGCAACGATGACGGATGAGACGCTCACCGAGCTGGAGGAGGCTTTCGCTGCAGGCCGAACGGCCGACCTTCTCAGAGGCATCGACGACATCTCGACGCGGATCAGCAAGGAGGCTCATGCGATGGGAGCCACTTCTGTCGGAGCCGACCTAGCCAAGGTGCAGGCCACGAACCTGATCCCCGAGGCCGACCGGATCGTTGCTCATCACGCGGTCAAGGGAGAGAAGATCGGCAAGGCCGCGTCCGACGAAGCACTCAAGTCCGGAAAGACCGCTACCCAGACGGCTGAGCACATCCACCGTGCCGGAGTACAGAACGGAATCGACGAGACATCTGAACTGATCGACGTTAACCGGATGGCTCGCGCAAATGCTCCCCACGATTCCCATTTCCTCGATGATCAGATCGGCTCCTCTCTCGACTCCGTCAGGGACCTCGGAGACAACATCATGCGGGAGTTGCATGACACCATCGTCAAGAAGACTACTGGCATCGTCAATCGCTCTCGCGACCTCGGGCCGCTGCATCGTGCTGTCGTAGAAGCTGAGGGCGGGTGGCGAAACTTGACTGGACGGGTTGCCTCCACGCTCAACGACCTCAACAAGAAGACAGGTCTCGGCCACGACAGGGTGTTGTGGCAGGAGGCGTTTCGCTCTCTCCAGAAGGGTATTCCGGTTCAGAATCCCCGCATTGCTCCGCACATGAAGGCCATCGAGAACCTCGTGAACCAGATGTTCGGCAAGGCAGACGACAACTCGCTGCTCGGCTCCCCATTCTTCAAGAACAACGCCTCAGTCGAGCACATCAACAAGGTCTTCGCAAAGTTCGAAATGGCAGATACTGTGCGGTTCGATGTGCAGAAGGCGCATGACGCGGCCACGCTCAACGGGACAGACTTCCGTGTCGAATTGGCTTCTCAGTGGAAGGACTGGGATGTCGAAGACCCGGCTGCTTTCATCAATAAGGCGTATACGGCGCTCACCAAAATCAACACTGACATGGGCGTGGCGCAAGTGTGGGCGAAGATAGCCGAGGAAACTCCCGGAGCAATTTCCCCTGTCGCTAAGGAGGGCTTTTCACGTCTCGGTAATGACAGCGGAAAGTCAATCATGGCGATGTATCTTCCTTCGCATATCTGGGTGCAGAACGACGTGATCGACATGCTGCACGCCGCTGACAACTTGATGCAGCAGACGCTCGATATCGGAAAGGGAGGCTTTGCTCGCTTCATCACAGATGTCTACAAGCCAATTCAGGATATGTGGAAGTTCGGCATGACCATTCCGAACCCGACTCACCACGTTCGCAACGGTATCTCGGACGCAAGTCTTACTCTTGTTGCTGAGGGGTTTCCTCGGACAAACATCTACCGTGATGCGATGTACGTGCTTGCTACCCACAACGGCTACTCGAACTTCGACGCTATCCGAGCGCTCAACGGGCGCGGGGCAGTGAGCGAACTCCCCTCGAACGGTCGCGTCATCGTCAAGGGCCGACATGGAGAACTGACTGCTGACGGCCTCTACACCGCACTCCAGAATCGGGGCAACCTGCCGAACTTCCGCACGTTGGAGCAACTCGATGACGACATCATCGAGACGACCACCGGCAAGATCGCGAAGTCGTGGAACTCCTTCCAGCACACAAAGGGCGCGCGAGCCATGGGGGGCGTCGCGGAGGGTCGTGACCACTACTTCCGCATTGCCCACGCTATCCAGATAATCGAGAAGAACAAGGACAACCCCGCGTTCAAGTCGATGGACGAACTGCTCACCTTCGCCTCCGACAGGGTACGCAAGTGGCACCCGGACGGCTCCGACCTGACCTCGACCGAGCAGATTTTCAAGCTCATCATCCCGTTCTACTCGTGGCAGCGTAAGACCATACCGCTCATCGTGGAGGCCATGCTGACCCAGCCTGCCCGCGTTACGATCTTCCCGAAGGCGAGCTACAACCTCGCTGTCGCTATGGGTATCGAGCCGGAGTCGCTCAGCGACCCGTTCCCGGAAGACCAGATGTTCCCCAGCTACATGACCGAGCGTATGACGGGGCCGGTATATCAGAACGCGGCGGGGGACTACTACGGGGTGAATCCCGGCTTCGCTTCCAACGATGTGCTCAACGAGTTCGTTGGCGAGAACCCGGTACGTAGCATTCTCGGCTCGGTGTCACCACTCATCCGTGCCCCGTTCGAGATCGCCACCGGTTCTCAGGTTGGAACCGGAGCACAGATCAACGACATGAGCGACTACGTCGACGGCCAGCTTCCCGGTGTCGGGGTGACCTCGCGACTGACAGGCAACTCGGTTACCGGCTCTATCGTCTCGGGGCTGCAGGGCAAGGGACTCGACGAGCAGTACCAGATCGCAGCCGGTAACAAGGACAAGCAGGAGTCGACCACGATGGCTCTGCTGA
>JAYSUV010000140.1:0-5620 GCA_043718945.1 Planctomycetota bacterium | reverse complement strand
TTGCTGCTGCTGACTCCGGTTCTGCTGGCCGCTGCGGTCGCGAGACTGCGCTGGAGCGAGTTCTCCGCCGCCGCCGAGTCGGATGTGTGAACCGGAGGAACGTTGGCCGCACTCTGGAGCAGCCCAAGGCGGATTCCAGTAGAGAGCTGCCAGGCTTAGCATCCCCATAGACTTCCGAAGTCTCGGAAGACTTCGGAAGTCTGGCGGTCAGTTTCCACTGGCTGCTCGCCTATTGAGTCTATCCAATCCGGTTGACCCATAGAGCTACTGTGCCGAGTGCGTGACCTTCTCCGGCAGCGTATGACGCTTGCGGGTCGAACGGGCGGGGCGAATGCTGCGGATCTGGCCTTCGATGCGGCGATACCAGAAGACCGTGACCACGACGACTTGCTCCGAGAAGACGGGCATTGGCGGGTGTGTCGAGGGTTCTTGAATGCGGTTTACGAACGGGATGGCCCCGAACCGGAGTAGCAGGCTGATCCCGAACAAGACGTGGAACCCAGTGAACGTCAACGACCCGATCGGCATCGACCAGCCGTCCATCGCGGTGAGAGCCATGCCCGAAATGATCGCGGTCACGCCGCCCACGATCCCCGCCACAGCGGTCCCCGAGGCGATGTACATCGTGCGATTTTCGGTCGGCGAGTTCTTCAGCAGGAACCCGTTGTTGGCAATCAAGATTCCCGCGTTCAGCACGGCATCCAGCATGAACATCGGCAGCAACGTCCAGAACGCCAAGGCCGGATCACGCGGGGCCAGCATCAGGCAGAACATGTTGATCGGCTTCAAAACCACGCAAATCTTCAGCACCGCCTTGTTCCCATGCAGCTCGGCTTGCTTGCCCAGCAGCTGAGAAAAGATGGCCCCACCAATCCAGGCGGCGGTCCACAACCCCAGCACTTGCCACAGCTGCATACCCACATGTTGGAGCAGATACAGGCTGATGAACGGGGCCCCAACCATGCTGGCCAGGTGCCAGTAGCTCATGAATCCGATGTAGGACCGGAAGCTGGGCAGCTGCATCGGGGCGAGGAATGATTCCCAGAAACCGGTGGCTTGCGACGGTGTGACGGGTGGCTCGTCGACCTTCTGGAACATCGCGATATCCGCGATGCCCAGCACCGACGAGATAGTCATGATGACCGCGAAGACCGCGACCATCTGCGATGACCCGTTGTAGAAGAACAGCGTACACCCCAGCATGCAGGCGGCGGCGGTCAGCTGTTGCCAGCGATGGCGGATGCCCCAGTATTGATTGAGTCCCTGATGCGGCAGGTAATCCCCCATCCACGACATCCAGAGCGGCGTCGAGAAATGGGCCAGCCCCTGCTCCACGACTGTCATGGCCAGGAATGACCAGAGCCAGACCGACGGTGACACGCTGGGGAACAGCCAAGCCCCGAGTGCGATGGGCAGATAGCAGACACGTTGAGCGTAGCACGCGGCGGCCCACAGCGGGCGTCGATAGGTGACGCGGTTCGCGAAGTAGGCGGCCACGAACTGCATGAACAACATGCCAGTCGGGAGTGCCCCGAGGATTCCAATGTGCAGCCCGGTGGCTCCCAGGGAACGCGCAAATTGAATCACGACAGCGGATGTCGTCAGCTGGGTGTAGGCCATGCCCAAACACCCGGCGACGATGATGGCGACTTGCGCCCGTCTCAAAGACCACACGTAACTTGCTCCAGCGGTCCCCCCGGCAAGCCGTTGCTGCCCAAGGATTCCGGCTAGTGAACCGACCACAGCGTCATCGCGAGTTGAACCTCGTGAGCAATGACGCGGATCGGTACACAATCATTTCGAACGGGGGGAACATCAGTTCCGCTGCCTCATCCATCAGGAATCATCCGGTATCGACCAGCTGAGGTGGTCTGCTCGATACAAACCTCGCAGTTTCCCAGTTGCGAGGATGTCCCAAGTGTACGTCACACTCGGGCCGCCGAAGGGGGATTCTCAGACATTGGGATGCCCGCCAATCTCTCCCTTGGTCAGAGAGGACTTTGACCAGATCGCCGAGTCCCAGCAAGGGCTGTCTCATGCAATCTGGCCGATCCGAACGCCTTGTTTCGCAGGAAGTCCCGCAGTGAAGGCAAGTTCGGACGTGGGGCGGACACGTGAGGCAGTTCTGAGGTTCGGCGGAAATTGCGATTTGCCAGCGGTATTGCAACTAAAAAAAGCCCAGGGGTTGCAACCCCTGGGCTTTCGCATCTGCTACTGGCCAAGAACTTTGACCGTCAGCTCTTCTCTGGAATTCGCATCGAGTAGAACGACCGCCAGACGAAGACGAAGGCGACGAGCAGCAACGCCCCGCCAAAGTACGGCGTGTAGTCGGTCGACGCGGCGGCGGCAGCTTCCTGCTTGATCTTCACGGCGATTTCGACGGCCAACAGCCCGAACAAGGTCGAGAACTTGATGATCGGATTCAGGGCCACCGAGGTTGTGTCCTTGAACGGATCGCCGACCGTATCGCCGATGACGGTCGCCTCATGGAGGGGAGTCCCCTTCTCGCGGAGATCGACTTCCACCAGCTTCTTGGCGTTGTCCCAGGCACCCCCGGCGTTGGCCATGTAGATCGCCTGGAACAGACCGAAGACGGCGATCGACACCAGATACGCCACGAAGAAGTTCGGGTCGAACAGCGCGAACGCCAGTGTGAATGCCATCAGCGCGATGAAGATGTTCCACATCCCCTTCTGGGCGTATTCAGTGCAGATGCGGACGACCGTCTTTGAGTCCTCCAGATCGGCCTCCGTCTTGGTCAGGTCCATGTTTTTCTTGATGTACTCGACCGCGCGGTAGGCCCCGGTCGTGACCGCCTGCATCGACGCGCCGCAGAACCAGTAGATCACCGATCCACCGCAGATGAAGCCCAGCAAGACAGGTGCATCGGTTAGGCTCAAGTGCAGCAGCCCTTCCTTCTCCAGCATCAGGATGATCGAGAAAATCATCGTCGTGGCCCCGACGACAGCTGTGCCGATGAGGACCGGCTTGGCAGTGGCCTTGAAGGTGTTACCGGCGGAGTCGTTCGCTTCGAGGAGGTGTTTGCCCCGCTCGAAGTCGGGCTTGAAGCCGAAGTCCCGCTCGATCTCGGCACTGATGTTCGGGATGTGTTCGGTCTGAGCGAGTTCAAACACCGACTGGGCATTGTCGGTCACTGGACCATAGCTATCGACTGCGATGGTCACTGGTCCCATGCAGAGGAATCCGAACGCCACGAGGCCGAACGCAAACACCGAGGCATGCTGCCCCATCAACTCGGCCATTCCCAACCCGCTGACGAAGTACGCGCCCCCCATCAGCCCGGCGATCAGCATCCCATTCCAGAAGGCACTGAAGTTCCCGGCCACCAGACCCGACAGAATCGTCAGCGACGCGCCCCCTTCGCGTGACGCCGTCACGATCTCGTTCACATGCTTCGAGTGCGAACTGGTAAACACCTTCGTAAACTCGGGGATCAACACAGCGGCCAATGTTCCACAGCTGATGATCGAGGCGAGTTGCCACCAGAGCGCTGGAAGTGCCGCACCGTTCACTTTGAAATCGCCCAGCAGCAGCCAACTCATTCCGAACGAGGTGGTGATACACAAGATCGACGCGATCCAGATGAGGCGGCTGAGCGGCTCTTCGAAGTCGAATTCCTTCTTGTCGCCATACTTGGCTTTAGAGATCGCCTGGTTCAGGAAGTACGAGGCCCCCGACATGAAGTCCATCAGGAATCGCATCGCAAACAACCAGACGATCAGCTTTCCTTGGATCGCTTCGTAGTCCGCACCGACGGTCTCCTTGGTCACTGCCAGTGTGATGAAGCTGATGAGGGCCACGCCCGTCACGCCATAGGTTTCAAATCCGTCGGCTGTCGGTCCGACCGAGTCTCCGGCGTTGTCTCCCACGCAGTCGGCGATCACACCGGGGTTGCGGGGGTCGTCTTCCTTCACGTTGAAGACGATCTTCATCAGGTCGGAACCGATGTCGGCGATCTTCGTGAAGATGCCCCCGGCGATGCGCAGAACCGAGGCTCCCAGTGACTCGCCGATCGCAAATCCGAGGAAGCAGATCCCTGCGATCTCCTTGGGCACGAACAGCAGGATCACGACCATCATGACCAATTCGAGCGAGATCAAGAACAGCCCGATCGACATCCCGGACATCAGCGGAATGTTGACCACCGGCCAGGCTTCTCCGCGAAGGGCGGCGAAGGCGGTGCGGGCATTCGCCAGCGTGTTCACGCGAATGCCGTAGTAGGCCACCCAATAGGATCCGACCATCCCAATAACCGAGAACAACAGCACTTGTAGCACCGTCGCGAAGGTCTCGTGTGCCAGCCCCATGAAGTAATACGTCATCGCAGCTGCAATCAACGCGAACAGCATCAGCAGGAACTTGGCTTGCTGAACGAGGTACGTCTTGCAGGTGACAAAAATAATGTCGGCCACATCGAGCATTGACTTGTGAGCCGGGAGCTTGGCGACCTGTCCTCGCAGATACAGACTGATCCCGAGGGTTCCGAGGATCATCACCGCTCCACTCAGGAGCAGGTTCCTTCCGGAGATGTCGTTCCCCGCGATGGTAAAGCGACTCTTCTCCAAGTCCGGCAGTGCGAGGCTGGCCTCCCCCGCAAACGTGGCCAGCGGGGCCAGCAGGAAGATTCCGAAAACGATGGCCAAGTGAAACAGACGCATGATTCCTTCACTTTCGTCTTGAGCAGTATTTCAGAGCAGACATCTCGAACGGCTGAGAACCGATTCGATCATTGAACGTAACCATAAGGAGTAATCCATTTGTTGCAAGGGCAAGAGATGGAGTTCAGGAGGAGTGATGCCCCCAAGGACGTGAGCGTGGGACGGTTGAAGGGCTCCTCTCGGGGGTGTCCCTCGGAGTTGCTAACTCCCGGTTTTCAGCTACTACAACAATACGCTATGCTCCGCGCGTCATCGAGCCGTACTCCCCGAGAGGCGTATTCGATTGGTCCACGCGATCCGCATCCAGGACGTTGTCCCATGTCATTTCAGCCCGCATACCGCCGTGTCATCCTGAAGCTCAGTGGCGAGAGTTTTTGCCGCAACCGCGAGGGCGGCATCTCGATGCCCGAGGTCACCGGCATCTCGAAGCAGATCAAGACCCTCGTGGAAGCGGGGGTCCAGGTCGCCGTGGTCACCGGAGGTGGCAACATCCTGCGAGGGAAGCAGTTCTCGGCGAACAGCGGTGCGATTCAGCAGTCGACCGCTCACTACATGGGAATGCTGGCCACCTGCATTAACGGTCTCGCCCTGCAGGATGCTTTGGAGTTCGAGGGCGTGCCGACCCGCCTGCAAACGGCGATCCGCATGGAGGTCGTCGCGGAGCCCTTCATCCGCCGCCGCTGTATCCGCCATCTCGAAAAGGGCCGCGTCGTGATCCTCGCGGGCGGCACCGGTAGCCCCTTCGTCACGACCGACACCGCCGCAGCCCTCCGCGCTCGCGAGATCGAGGCGGATGTCCTTCTCAAAGCGACCAAAGTCGACGGCATCTATTCCGAAGACCCGGAGAAGAACCCGCATGCGGTCCGGTATTCCGAGATCACCTATCAAGATTTTTTGCGGCAGGGACTGCAGGTGATGGACCCGACAGCGATCCTGCACTG
>JAYSUV010000139.1:0-5621 GCA_043718945.1 Planctomycetota bacterium | reverse complement strand
TGAGCGGCACGGCGCTAGCCGCCGGTTCCCCGAACCGTTGTCCCACCAGACGACGTGGGTTTACGACGAACCACGATGAGAAGAACCGGCGGCTAGCGCCGAGCCGCTCACTCGCCCAGCGTCTTCACGTTCCGGTACGTGTACTTCCCACTGTTCTGCTCGGCCAACTTCATCAGGAAGTTCGACACCGGCAGGCCAGCTGCGGTGGTCGCTGGTTCTCCGGTCCCGAACTCAATGCAGTGGATGCGGGTGCCCAGGCGGTTGCGGGCCTTGAGCGAGTCGAGGTCGGCCCGGCTGAGGGCGGGCTCCGCTCCATCGGTCAGTAGGAAAATCACGTCCGGGTTGTATTTCAGGGCTTCCTGAATCGCGGGCATGTGGCGGGTGCCACCGTCCGGGCTGACCGACCGAATCTGCTCGCTGACTTGCAGCCGCTGAGCATCGGTTCCGAAGAACATCGGAAACCGGTCCTCGCGAGTCGCCAGCACGAGCGGGGCATTGTTGTAGAAGATCACCTGGAACTGCTGGACCTCGGTGAGGCGGCTGAGGCTGGTGAGCAGTTCGGCCTTGGCCGCGCGGAAGGCGTTGTGTTCCTCCATGCTGAACGACCGGTCGATGACGTACACGAACTTCTTGCCCGCGTCGTTGACCCCAAAGAGCGAGGTCTGCCCTGCACCGGTTCCGTTGCCCCCGTTGACCCCGCCCCCACCACGCGAGCCGGGGGTTCCACCGCCCTGTACTCCCGAGGCAGCCGAACCCTGCGAAGAGCCCGTGGCTGGCCTGGCTCCGCCCAGCCCACTCAGCGGAGGCGGTCCACCGATTCCTAAAACCAATGGCGCGGCCCTCGGCAAGTTCAGCGGCACCGGTGGCCCGTCCGAGGTGGTTGGAGGGGCGACTTGGCCCGGCACCGACAGCTGCGGCGCAGCGACAGCTTCCGCAGCACCAGGAGGTGCCTCAGCCCCTTCGCCGCTGGCACCAGGAGCAGTCCCCGGCCCGCCCTCCTGCCCATCCCCGTCCTCGCGAGCCCGCAGCCCGATCTCGCGAAACCCGGTGCCATTCTCGCCGCTATAGTCCCCGCGACAGCTCGGCAACTGCGTCAGCGTGACCAGCGACACGAACATCACCGCATGCATGACGAGCGACAACAACCACCCCGGCACGATGCCCCAGACGACGGTCGACTGCAACCAGTCACCGAGCGGTTTATGAGACATCGGACGTGGAGGAGTCGTCGACATACCCGCTAGGCTACCCGCCCGGGAATTCAACGGTCAATGGGAGTTGGTGAGCGGCACGGCGCTCGCCGCCGGTTCCTCTCACCGCTATTACTTTAAAAACCAAGGTTCACTGAATGGACCACATGCAGAAGAACCGGCGGCGAGCGCCGTGCCGCTCACTGGCAGCGATACGTCTTCCTCTCCCCCTCCGCCCTGATCTGTACGGTGAACGTCTCTCCGACCTGGCAGACCGATACGCATTCACACAGCTCTAGCGCTCCGACTCTCTCTGTGGAGGTACTTGCTCCTCGGTCTGTGGCAGATTCGCTGCTCCGGGAGGTAAGGGATTTGGCAGAGCGGTGGGAGCAGTCGGTATTCCCAACCAGATCACAATCTGGTCGCTGTGGAAGATCGTCCCTTGAACCTTGGTGATTGTCAGAGCCTTCGAGAAGGTGATCAGTGCAGTTGTTGGTTTCTGGGGCGGAAGCACGACCGGCATTTGATAGCGCATCCGGGCATCGAGATCCTTGAGATCCGGGCACTGAAAGGTCGCCTGTCCAGCAGCATCGGTAGTGGCCTGTTCAGATTGACTAAAGGGGTACAACCCCCGCATCCATAACGGCAGGATGGGCGGGGCCGGCATGGGATTATGAGCTAAAAGAACGATCACATTCGGAATCGGCTGTTGAGTGGTGTCATCCAGCACAGTCACCGTGACGGTCACCGTTTTCGGGGATTGGCCCAGCCACCAGTTCCCTCCCACGCAGCCGCCGATCAGGCAGAGCGCGATCACAATCCGCTTGCGTCGCCAGGTCCAAGTGGGTTTACGCGTGGTCGATGGAGAGTTGGGAGCCATCGTATCGGACATGGGATGCTCAGCTGAAGTGATTCGAGTGACTGAGAGGAGTCGCGTGGAACCTACGGCGTTTCCTTTAGGGATTCCGGAGTTTGCCTGTCAGTTTGTGGTAGTGGCGAAATGGGAATCGAGGAGACCTTCATTCCCATAGCGGGGTTGGGGACGAGCCTGATCAATATCTCATCATCTTCGAAGAGTTTTCCCTCCTGGACCTGCGATGGATAGCCCAATTTTTCCGAGCCAATGTTGAGGGGCAGAGTTCTGGAGTTCACGTAGATTATGAAGCGTGCTCGTTCTTTGGGATGAATCTGGTTAGGGAGACGAATCGCCGCTTTCCCCTCCGAATCAGTCGCCACAGCTTTCGGCAAAGTGTACCAGCCAAATGGTTGGGAAAACCGCCTTGGAACCCAAGCTTTCATCCCCTTGTTCTGGTCGTGATAGCCCACATAGACCCCTGTGACGGGCTTTTTGTCGACATCATTCAGTACGGTGACTGTCACCGTAATCCACTCGGGGGACCGACCGATGTCCCACAGACTCCAAGTGGTACATCCACCGAAGGCGCAGAGCCCCAGCAGGATCGCGATTCGTCGCCGAGACCAGCGCGGTCTCGGTGATGCGGAAGGCGGGTTGGAGACGGTGGAAGGGGACATGACGTGACTCTTTCTGGGCTTGAGGCCTCATGCCCTCTGTCCCCCGAAGGGGCAAGGCTTCCACGGTGCGAAACACAAAGAATTCGCCCGGAGTTCGACGAGCGAGCTGACACCGCATCCCTCTTTGTCCCGCTAGGGACAGCCAAAAATAGCCCACCGTTTCAACGGTGGGCACAGCCGAGTTGCGAAGCCCCAGCCCCGTCAGGGGCGGCAGAAAACGCCGCGACACGGGGAGTGCATTGGCCCTGTGGTGAAGGTTCTGTCGTCCCTGGCGGGACTGGTTGGATCATCTGCGGATCAGACCCACCGTTGAAACGGTGGGCTATTTCCGGGTGTCCCTGACGGGACAAAATCTAGAATTCCCCTTGGGGAATGACCACATTGGAAGCCCTGCCCCTTTAGGGTGGGTCGGACAAGGCGTCCGTTCACCCAGGGTGAGCTCCCTGCGGTCGCGACCCTGGGCGATCCCCTGCAACCCCGTTGGGGTACGGGCCAGTGACATAGACATGACAACCCTATTTTCCACCACTCTGGCTGACCGCTGATCGCTGATCGCTGATGGCTGACAGTTCCCCTACTGGCACCGATACGTTTTCTTTTCCCCGTCCGCTCCGATCTGGACGGTGAACGACTCTCCGCCGGGCAGGACGCTGGCTTTGATCCACTGGCCTGAACAGTTCACGGTTGGCTCGGTGTTGGCAATGAACTCCTTTGGAGCTTGTTCTTCTTCCTTCAGGGCCACGTTGCGGTGCAGCTGGTACATCGCCTGGAGCGACTTGCAGGCTCTGAGGGTTTCGATGGTCTCTTTGGCTCCCCCCTTGGTCGGGCCGTTGCAACAGACCGATACGACCGGGTCGATCGCCTTGACCAAGACGGGGTTGTTACTCACGTTCAGGCCGTGGTGCGTCACCATGAACAGGTCAATATGCCCCAACGGGTTGTTCGGCGTGACCAGTTCCGCCTCGGTGTTCCAGGTCAGGTCGCCACAGCACAGGAACCGGAACTTCCCGAACTGCATCACGAAGCTCAAGCTGGCAGAGTTGTCGGAGGGGTCGACCGGCTGGGGCTTGTGGTCAGCTGCGAAGGGGTTTGGCTTCCCGGTGTTCGCGATCACTTGGCGGCTGGCGGTGACGACTTCGACCGAGAGCGGCGTCTGGGGGGAGTCGAGTTCAAACCGGTCGCCCACCTTCAAGGTCTGCGACTGGTTGTTGCACGCCGCCTTGTACTTGGCGATCCGCTCGCCGAAGTCCTTGTCCTCATCCAGGACAGCTGGGATGCCCCGATCCCAAAAGTTCTCGATCGGAATGCTCCCGGCGAGCGAGGCGTGATTCCCGTAATGGTCGAGGTGCCAGTGACTCACCACCGCGTGATCGATCCTCTGCAATCCCGCGACCTCTTTGATGACCTTCAATATCCGGTTCAGATCACGACCTCCCAGGTCGGGATACCCGCTGTCGATGAGGATTGACTCTCCAGCCGGTGTCACGACCAGAGTCGCTGCACCGCCCTCAACATCAATGAAGTAGAAATCGAGCTGGCCATCCGTGGGGCCCGCCGAGACGACAGAGACACAACACAACAGGCAGAACAGACCCAGGCAGACAGTCCAGCGCATCACAAGTCTCCGGCATTACACGAGGTGTTTCGAACGCGGCAGAGCAAGCCGCTGGGTGTTGATCTGAACGTGGCGGGGGCGGAGAGTCAAGCCTGTGGGAACGGATCGCATCAGCTGGGTGCATTCGCCCATCTGGCGGTATCCGGCCCTCTCCCCCACAATGAAGTCCACACCGAAAGCATGACCGATTGTGGGGGAGAGGGAGCAGAGAGAACGGAGTACAACCAATGGGCGAATGAACCCATATCAGCTGACGAAGTCCGTTCGCGTGGCGAATTCCTTCTCGCGAGATACACTGAAGATACTCCACACATCGCGCACTGAAAGATCACCCTGCATGAAACCCTTGCGACTGGCAGTTCTGATCTCTGGCGGGGGCAGCACGCTGACCAATCTGCTCGACAGAATTGATGCAGGGCAGTTGCTGGCCTCGATCGAATTAGTGCTGGCGAGTCGGCTGTGTGATGGAGTCGGGCGTTCCGCAGCGCGGGGGCACTCGTGCGAGGTGGTGTCCCCGAAAGCGTACCCGAACGTGGCAGCCTTCAGCGAGACAGTTTTTGACCGCTGCCGGGCTGCGCGAGTCGATCTGGTGGTCCTCGGGGGATTCCTGTCGCGGATCGAAGTGCCGACTGACTTCGAGGGGCGGGTGATGAACATCCACCCATCTCTCATCCCGGCCTTTTGCGGTCAGGGAATGTATGGGCACCACGTTCATGAGGCGGTGATCGCCCGCGGGTGCAAGGTGTCGGGCTGCACGGTGCATCTGGTCGACAACGAGTACGATCACGGGCCGATTCTGGTGCAGAAGGTCGTACCGGTACTGGAGGGGGACGACTCCGACACCCTGGCAAAGCGGGTCTTTACCGCAGAGTGTGAAGCGTATCCGGAGGCGATTCGGTTATATCAGGACCGTAGCTCATGTCGCTCCGCGACTGAGATTCCGAAGTAGGATGGGCCGATTGGCCCGTCCCCGCGCGATCGCCTGCCTTCGAAAACCGCCCCGATAGCCCGCCAAACAACGTTCTGCCGCCGAGACGCCCCTGTTCGGGACGGACGGGCAAATGTGCCCGTCCCACGCAATGCGAGTCGCGGAGCGACATCGCCAGGGTGTAGTCACCTTCCATTGCGCGATTGGGTAGTTTGCGTTAGCTTGGTGGTTTCTGGGTGGTCATTCGGCTGCCGGAGCCTTCATGGAGATCGAACGATGTCAGGGATGCATACCGGGATGAAGTGGGACGAGATGACGGCGGAAGAGCGGTTGTTGGCGGAGCAGTTGGTGCTGA
>JAYSUV010000138.1:0-2076 GCA_043718945.1 Planctomycetota bacterium | reverse complement strand
CGGACAGGACGAAGAACAGGTCCACGCCCGTCCAGCCTGCGACACTCGACTTGCGGAGTACGAAGTTTAACAGTCCCCCGCCGGGCACCTTCAAACAGTCGTACAGAAACACGGTCAGGATCGCGATCCCGCGCACGCCGTCGAGCGCCGGACGATGGTCCGATGGCAGGGCATGAAAATCTCGCGAGGCGAAGTTGAGTCGAGGGAACCATTTCATGAAGGCAACTCCGCAAGTTCACGAGACTCGTCACTCACCTCATCGAGCGCGCTGCCCGCTGCGGCACCCCGGCCTCGCAGCTGTCGATAGACATCCCGCGCCCAACTTGTCCCCTTCGCCGCGATGGACCCCCAGCGGGTTGTGGTGAACAGGGCAGTACCGATCTCCTTACGGCCCGGCCAGACATGGTCGAGAAAGCTGCCGGGGTTGGAACAGCTGTCGATGCTCTCGCATCCAGGCAACTGAGACATGTGTTCTTGAGTTTCGGCAGCAAGGAGGAACCCCGGACAACCGCGTTCGAACTGGGGATTCCAGCCGATCTTAAAGGCGTAGTATTCCGACTCAGACCGAAACAGGCACATGCTGGCAATGACTTCTTCACCCAGAACCAGTTCCGCAAATCGGATGCGGTCGCGCATGGCGAAACCCAGAGCGACGCGTCTCATGGCCTCGGTCTCACTCTGTCGGCAAGCGAGGGCGGATTGCGATTCGCCTTTCCACCCGAGTGATTCCAGGTGGAGAAACCGTTCCACAGCTGACAAATCACCATTCAGGCACCCGGTGAATCGCAGCGAGACCTTTCCGACCTTCTCCAAAGCGCGGCGACCCTTCCGCAGGCTTTTGGCCCGCTTCGTCGACATCGCCGAGCCATCAGTGGCGGAGACGGTGGCTCGCTGATAGTGGTCATTTACGGCCACGACCATCCCCTGTCGCTCACACTGAGCAGTCAGCAGGCTCGCCAGTGAACTCTGGAGCGGAAACATCGGCAGCGACAGCCCGTGCAGGTTCTGCTGACGCAGAAACTTCCACAAGGTCTCAACAACGGGTTCCCGCTCTGTCGCATCGACCAGCAGTCCCGTCATGAAGCTGTGCTCGAAACGGACGGCTCGCAAGTGGGGCAGCGGTAGTTGACGCGTCGCGGAGACACGTTCAAAGAGTCCGGCCAGTTGCCAGCGGCCTTGGGTGTCGATGATCGTGAGCAGTTGTGTCGATGGAGCATTCTCGAGTACCCCACATTGGGGGAACAGGAACGATGGCGAGAGGAAGGGGTTCCGCAGCAAGCTGCGTTGCTCCAGGTCACGCCAGGCCGCCTCAAACGCCGGACTCGACTCACACGGAAACGGGCGCATCTGGGCGACATACCCGCGATGGGTTGGAATCGGTGGGGAGGCTTGAACAGAGAGGAGTGAGGTGGTGGGCACGGCATGCCTTTGGAAAAACGCTGCGCCAGTGGGAAAAGTGAGAGGAATCAGCGTCGATCAAGCCCAGGGTTCCCAGAAGTCATGAGAATCCGAGAATGCACAGAAGTCTCAGAAATCCGATGATTCGGGATGAGGGAGGTGCGCCTTGCAGGATTGCAGCGATTGATCAGCCTGTCCTGACTGACTGGTCAGGAAAGCTTAGCTCACGGTCCGCAGGATGTGTCTGAATCAACCGTGAATTGGCAGGGTCAGCTTCCCAATGGGGGCTCCTGTGACTGAAGACTTCGCCGATGGCTGGATGCGGATCGTGAAGGGCTGGCCACGATTCCCCACACCTCGGGATTGGAGAGGGATCAGCCACCTGATAAGCTAATTTACTCACCACGAGGCAGGCCCCGGAATTGCACGGCGAACATCATGCAGCACAACAGGTTAAGGTCCGTTTGGGCGACACTGCTCGTCGCGGCCATGGGTTCGTCAGCCGGGGCTCATCCCGGTCATGGAACGACAGAACCGACATCTCCCGCACACGCCGCAGAACCGGTGCATCTGCTGCCCGTCATGCTGTTGGCGGGCGTGGTCACACTGGGAGGTTTTTCGGTGGTACGGCGACTCAAGAGAGTCCGCGATCGACAATAGGCGTGCAGCCAGCGTGGG
>JAYSUV010000137.1:0-2076 GCA_043718945.1 Planctomycetota bacterium | reverse complement strand
GAGCGAGACCTGAAGTCTGGAGCATATTTCTCGAGCGGGCGAAAAGCGACCATGCCTCCGGTTCATCTACTTCTCGAAGCGTGTCGCCAGTGGAAGGAGATCGTGCGCGCTCCCGAATCGACGCAACCTCAAAAATGGCAGCGTGTTTCAAACAAGCTCAACAGCATGAGCGAGGCACTTGTGAATCCGGGAGAAGAAGCGAGTGACCCTCCCTGACCGCGCAGAGCCCAAGGCGAGAATCTGCCAGTTTGTGGATTGGTGGACGCTGCCAAGCTGGCAGTGTGACTCCTGCCGGGGATGGGATCGTTTCTTCGTATGTCTCGTCATAATTTGATGTTATGAATGTTTTGCCTCGCTGGCACAGCTGTTGCTCTCTGTATGTGATGTCATTCGAAATACCTCGAATCAGGCAGTTCGCTGTCGGTTCATGGTGGGGAGGGTCGCCTTGCAGCGAACTTGAACCGGCGAAGACGCAATCCAGTCACCTGACACGCCGAATCAGAGGATCAACTGTGGCTAAATTGCTCAGTTTTGACGAAGACGCTCGCAAGCAACTGTTGGAGGGCGTCTCCAAGTTGGCTCGAGCTGTCTCTTGCACGCTCGGACCACGAGGCCGCAATGCGGTGCTCGATAAGGGCTGGGGCGCTCCGAAGATCACCAAGGACGGCGTGACCGTCGCTCAGGACATCGAACTGGAAGACAAGTTCCAGAACTGCGGTGTTCAGTTGGTCAAGGAAGCGGCCAGCAAGACCGGCGACTCCGCCGGGGACGGCACCACGACCGCGACGGTTCTGGCCGAGGCCATGTTCCGCGAAGGTCTGAAGTTCATCGCTGCTGGGGCGGCTCCGGTCGCTTTGGGTCGCGGTGTGCAGAAGGCTGTCGAGGCCGTCATCGAGAACCTGAGGAAGATGTCGAAGCCGGTGTCGGCCACTGATCGCAAGGCGATTGAAACCGTCGCTGCCATCGCCGGTAACAACGACAAAGAAATCGGCCGCATCCTGGCTGACGCCCTGCTGAAGGTCGGCAAGGACGGGGTCATCACCATCGAAGAGGGTCGGCAGACGCAGACCGAAATCGATCTGGTGGAAGGAATGCAGTTCGAACGCGGCTACCTGTCCCCGCACTTCGTCACCAACGAAGACGATCAGGTCTGCGAGATGGAAAACGTCAAGATTCTGATCCACGAAGAGAAGATCTCCAGTGCCCGCGCTCTGGTGCCTCTCCTGGAGCAGGTCTCCAAGGCCGGTGTCCAGTTGCTGATCATCGCCGAAGACATCGAAGGGGAGGCTCTGGCCACCCTCGTCGTCAACAAGATGCGTGGCATCATCAAGGTCTGTGCCGTCAAGGCCCCCGGCTACGGCGATCGTCGCAAGGCGATGCTCGAAGACCTCGCGATCCTTACAGCTGGCAAGGCGATCTTCAAGGATCTGGGCCTGAAGTTGGAAGCGGTCACGCTGGCTGACCTCGGTTCGGCCAAGAAGATTCGGATCGACGCCGAGAACACGACCGTGGTTCAGGGTGCTGGCAAGAAGGATGCGATCGAGGGCCGTGCGGCTCAGATTCGTGCCGAGATCGAAAAGACCGACAGCGAGTACGACCGCGAGAAGCTGCAAGAACGACTGGCCAAGCTGGCGGGTGGTGTGGCTCAGATCAACGTCGGAGCCGTCACCGAAACCGAAATGAAGGAACGCAAGGACCTGATCGACGACGCCCTGCACGCGACCCGTGCCGCCGTCGAAGAGGGTGTTGTTCCGGGCGGAGGAGTGGCTCTGCTGCGTTGCGGCAAGGCTCTCGACAAGGTCAAGCTGACCGGTGACGAGGCCCTCGGTGTTCAACTCGTGAAGAACATTCTCGAAATGCCGCTGCGGATGATTGCTAGCAACGCGGGCATGGATGGTTCCGTGGTGGCGAACAATGTTCGCAAGTCGGCTGACGCCAACTACGGCTACGACGCTCTCAACGAGCGTTATGGCGACATGTTCGACTTCGGGGTGGTCGACCCCGCCAAGGTTGTCCGTCTGGCCCTCCAGAACGCTTCTAGCGTCGCTTGTCTCCTCATGACCACTGACTCGATCG
>JAYSUV010000136.1:0-5644 GCA_043718945.1 Planctomycetota bacterium | reverse complement strand
TACAGATTCGAATCGAGCTGTTCGGAAGACAGGATGTCGAATGCGAACTCGTCCGGCTTCTGGCCAGACATCATCTGGTCCCAGTGGTTCTCGACCAGTGCGACCGAAACGTTGTCTGGATCGTAGCGAGCCACGCTGGCGGCGACGCGCTGGACCTCATTGGAATCGAGTGGCGGAATGCAGCGGTCGGCGTTCACCCGTTGCAGGGCGGATTCGATCTCGGTCTGGGTCATGCCTGAACGGCGCATGTTCCCGCCGAGGCGGGCCAGTGTGCCATTGCGTTGCCCGTCCGGGATCACGTTTCCCGGAGCGGATGTCGTGGCCACACGCGGCGCACTGGGCCGCCCCAGGCGGCTTGTCGGCGACGACGTGGCGTTTGAGCCGCTGTGGTCGAGGATCTCGATCAACCAGGCGGGTGGTTCGGGAAGTTGGTTCGGTGGCACGTCGAGTTCATAACCCGGTGCCCAGTGATAGACCTTGCGACCGGGAAGCGCTGAGGGCGGCACGACAAACAGACCGCCGTTGGCCCGGGTGTCGACGTGGGGATCGATCTCGCTTTGTGTGTTTCTCCAAGCCTTGCCCGCCGGTTGCCGGTAGACGTAGTGCCGCCCCCCCGATGGGGTCAGCGCCATCGGTGCGACAGCCAACTCGACCTGACGATCGAGGTCGTCATTCAGCCAAGTGGCTTCGACATCGATGTCGAGAACGAGCAGCCCCTCCGTCGGGATGCCGATGTTCGACGAGGGCTTCTGTGTCCACCAGCGATCGATCTGATCGGGATCGGTGGAGGCGTCCTTGTACCCATGCGTCGTCAGCGGCGTCTTGTCGCCAGAGACGCACGGGAAAACCGGATAGCCCAACTCCGCGTATTGCAGAGCAGCTTCATGGACGATCGAACGCTTCACTCCGACCACTCCTTGTCAGCGGTCGTGTGCTGCATGATCAGGTGATGCGCGACGCCTGTTGGTGGACGATCATCGATCAGCCGCTGACAGACTTGTGCATCGAGCAAGATGCCGAGACACGCCCGCGCATGAGCCAGGTGCGACACCCCGCTCTCGGCATCGTCATCCTGACCGTCCAGCCACTGGGCCAGATGCCGCTTCGCAGCGGCGACATAGACCGTGGCCCGGATGCTCGATGATCGCCAGTTGTAAGGCCCGTATTTGCGAGCCCCCAGTCCCATCACCACCGCTTCGAGGATCTCGGCGGATGGTGGGATCAGGTGCAGCGGAGGTTTGGTGTCGCCGATGCGATCCTTCGGATTCTCGGCCTCCCTGTCGGGCGAAAAGAGACGCGGCAGATCATGCTCCGTGACCAAATCAGCCTCCCCGGACGAGTGCGTGCGGGGAGTGCGGTTTTGTGTCCCCCTATTATTGATCTACCGATTTTCTACCGAGGGCGGCGGACCTTTCTGAAAGATTTTCATTCTTCGTCATCTCCCGAACCGAACTGCTGAAACAGATCGCGTGCGGCCTGGCACATCCGCTGCAGTTCCTCATCATCCTTGAGGCAGCGACTGATCGTGGTCTTACTCGTCCCACACCGCTCAGCGAGGGTGTCGAAACTGGGAAATGGCAGCAGGGTCGGACTCCGACCGAAGTCCAGCGCCGACTGGACATGACTGCGACAGGCCCGAGCGTGAGCATCCAGTTCCGCCTTCAGCCGCAGGCGGACCGCCGCTCGGTTCCCGTCCTTCTTCGGAGGGCTTTTGGTCGGCAGTTTCTCAGCATCCGTTCGCGGTGTGGTCGATTGCCCGGCCAGGAACTCCTCATCGAACACCAACGTTCCATCACGCCATTCGGCCACCAGATCCAACGTCAGTACCGGGTGCGGTAGCGCAGTCTGGGGAGTGCGATGCGGGATCAGGATCAGAGCGTTCGTGAACCTGGCCACCGATTCCAGCAACTGCACCGCATCGCGGCGATGCATACCTCGACCAAGAAACAGTGTCGCCGGACGACCGGACCAGTAGCCCTTTCCCAGCTGCCAGAGCCGGTCAGGAACGATCTGCTGGGGTTGCCCCCGCAATCGCAGCCCTTGGGTCAATAAGGGAACCAGGCCAGCCCAGTTCAGTCGCCAGCGCCGGAGGTTCCCCAGCGGGATCCTGACCGGTCCACACACGGGGCATGGCACCTTGGCTAGTGGTTCGCCCGTGAGCGGATGATCGTGTCGCACCACCGCATAGCTCTCGCCATCCTGGCAATGCGGACACTCCAGCGAACCGGCGGCGGGCGCAGCCTCGATGAGCTGCTGGCTCTCGAAGTACTGCGTGGCTGAGTCCGGCCAACATTCGGTCCGGTCTGGACCAATCTGCATGCGGTCCCATTCCACCAGTGACAGCCATTCCGTCCACGGGTTCATGCCAGTTGCGATCATCGGACGACGTTCCACATCTTGAGGTGCTTTTGAGCCACAGCCACACGCTCGGGCCGATGGCGACGCAGGTTGCAGCGGTCCGGGTGTGCCACATCGAAGGTCATGGTGCCTCGTCCGCGATGCGTCGTGCTGGCAAAGTGCAGCTGGAACTGGGCTTGGGACACTTCCAAGTCATCCAGTGACAATCGCTCCTGATTCAGACACTGGTCGACCATGTGCTGCATGTCATTCCGCGAGCCGCCCTTGGACTCCAGCGTGATGCTATGTTCGCGATCAGGCAGTTCGAGACGGAGCTTGCGGAGACTTGCCACCACTTGATCGTCGGGGTCCGTTTCCAGTTGGAACTCGCTGCGCTTCAGCTGGTTCAGATCGAAGACACGTTCGCGACTCCGGGGGCCAATCTGCTCCTCCAGGACATACCAGGCGAACGATTCCTCCAACTGCTGCTTGAGTTGTTTGTTCAACCGAGCCGACAGTTCCAGGGTGCCCGTGGACTGGGTATAGGCGAACACCATCTCGAACGTCTCACGCAGAGTCTTGGTCGTGAGTTTCCCCGCCTGGTTGTGAACCGTGATGGTTTTCACGTAATCGTCGGGAAAACAAAAGAAGTAGTCCACGTTCTGGTCACGATTCATATGCTCGATGGTGCAATGCTGGCCACGTCCTTGATTCTCTTCCAGGAGTTGCGAGACATCCCGTGCGAACCACTCGAGCGCCTCCGCATCCAATCGAGGAGTGACCTGCGGCAGGTCGTTGCGTTTGCTCCACCAGGAGAGTTCATCGAGTTCCAGATACATCAATGCCTGTCCGAACACCTCCGGAGCGTTCAACCAGGTCCACATCGCCTGACAATACAGGTTCATTGAGTCGGGCCACTTCTCCAGCAGCGCCGGGCGCAGCATCTTCGCGGCATCCCGGATCGCGAGAATCCCAGCGGGGCAGGCCAGATCGAAGACGTTGCGGAGGATCAGCTCCGAGGCTTCGCGTTGCTTCGGTTCGAAGTAGTCCAGACATTGCAGAATCGAATCGACATGCCGTCGTGGGCGTTCGTTCCAATTCATTCCCCAGCCTGGGTTTTCCAGTCGAATGAAGAACTGGGCCAGGAGTTCTTTGTGGACCATCCGAATGACAGTGGGCAGTGAAAACTGACGAGACATCGTCTTGACCTCGTAGACCTCGGGATAACGGAGATCTCCTCCTTGAGGACATGTTCCTACACCGCCGCCATGCGCAGCACGGACGCTGAGACCGGGGCGGGACCACACAAAAAAGCGATAAAGAGGTAGCTGTGGCTTCACCCATCCCAAGCGTGGGTGGTCGGGAACGATCGACGGAGCCGACTCGCAAAAGCGGGTTCCGGTTGAGGAACCGCTCGCGGAGCGCCGAACGAATCATCGTCGCACAAAAACTACCGGTGCTGACTCCTACAGCGGTCAGCATGCGGCCGGCCCAGCCGGACATGGTCGTCAATTCGAGCCAGATTTGGCATTCCTTGCCCGTGGCTCAATCACTGAACAGAAGTCTAGTTTCAGCGAAAAGCGCTGTCAAACATTTTTTGATGATTTTCTTGCTGGGGCTGAGTGCTGAATCGGTCGTGATGTTTCAGGGGAGTTCTTTTCCTGAAACAGAACCTGAGTATTTGGAAAAGTGTAACCACTGACTCGGATGAGATTTGCGGCTGTTCCACAAATAGGGCGAGTTCTTTTCCTGAAACCCACCCGGCGATTGAAAGTGGTGCAACGGGCACTGCTTCTCAATCAACCGCAGTGGAGAAGTGGAAATGGCGCGCAAGCCCAAGAAGACCCATCTGAATGAGAATGGATTTCCGACAGATCTCGGACGAGAGTTGACCAAGGGGTACGCAGGAAGGCGTATTCGCTTCCGGGCGTTTCAGGTGTCGTGCTGCCGTGGGTTCAGCGAATCCGATCGCGACGACCTGGAACAGGACTTCCGGATTGCAATCATGCAGTCGCTGCACATGTTCGATCCGAGTCGTGGGCACTGGAATGTGTTTGTGTTCACGATCGTGGAACGGGAGATCCTGGACCGATTCACCCCCAGTCAGATCCGTGTACGGACACGGGCGATGGAGACGGATTCGCTGTCCACGCTGGTGGCCGGACCGGACCAGGAAGAGACCTCGCTGGCACAACTCGTGTTGCCCGAGGATCTGTCCCGCCTCAATGGACGTCCCAATCGACACCATACCGAGAAGACCGATCTGACGGAGGATGTTTCAGTCGTCATCGATCACTTGCCTCCCGAGCAAGCCACCTTGGCGATGCAGCTGATGGAGTTGTCGCCATCAGAGCTGGCTCGCGAGTTGAAGGTGCCACGCAGCACCCTCCGCGACGCGATCAAGGAACTCCGGGAATCGTTCATCCGCTGGGGAGTTGATGGAGAAGGTGTGTGTATTCCAAGGAGGCATGATCTGTAACGAACAACAATTCTCAAAATACCTCCGCCGCCCTCCCTCGAAAATCGGTAGATCAATAATAGAGGGACACACAATGACACTTCACGAAAGGACAGAGATGAGTCTGCTGCAAGCCGTCCAAACAGGACGATCCGAGATGCCACGACGGGTGATGCTGTATGGCGTCCACGGGATTGGGAAAAGCACGTTCGGGGCGATGGCTCCGAATCCGATCTTCATTCAGACCGAGGATGGCCTGGCCCATCTCGACACGCCACGGTTTCCGCTCGCCAAGTCGTTTGACGAGGTGATGGCCGCTCTCATGGCGCTGTACTCCGACGAGCACAGCTACCAGACGCTGGTGATCGACAGTCTCGATTGGCTGGAGCGGCTGATCTGGTTGGAAGTCGTGAAGCGTAAGCCGACGACTGAGAAGGGGCGGCTCGTGACCTCGATCGAGGACTATGGGTTCAGCAAGGGATACACCTATGCCCTGGAGCCGTGGCAGGAGGTGTTCGATGGCCTCGATGCTCTGCGGAACGAACGCCAGATGATGATCATCCTGCTGGCTCATGCGAAGATCGAGCGGTTCGAGAACCCGGAGACGGACGCTTACGACCGGTACTCGCCGCGACTGAACAAGCATGCCTCGGCAGTGATCCAGGAATGGTGTGACGAGGTGTTGTTCGCGACCTATAAGGTCCACACTCGGCAGACCGAAGAGGGGTTCGACAAGACTCGCACGCGGGGGATCGGGACGGGAGACCGCATTCTGCGGACCACCGAACGTCCCGCTCACATGGCGAAGAACCGCTTGAGTCTGCCCGAAGAGATGCCGCTCGATTTCCG
>JAYSUV010000135.1:0-5653 GCA_043718945.1 Planctomycetota bacterium | reverse complement strand
TGCGGGTGAAGTCGCTCGCGGAAAAGGTTCTGGCGTAGATTCACGGGTCCGTGGACCACTTGCCGCACGAAGCGGCCAGCAATAATTTCTCGTAGCCTGGACCCCTAAGTCCGGGGCGGTACGGACCTGGGGGTCCGTTCTACTGGTTGACCACCACTGGCCAAATGCATTACCCCTTCATCACCTGCTGCAACTGGTCCCACTGCCTTTGCCCAGTGGTCAGGACCGCCTCATCAAGGCCGATCTCGGTCGGCGTGTAGCCCGGATGGCGGCCTGCTTTATACGGGTCGTTACGGCGAGTGTTGTACGAGCCGATGAGTGCCCAGCGCGGATTGTCGCTGTGGTTCTGGTCCGAGCGGTGCAGCAGGTTGGCATGGAACAACACCGCGTCCCCCGGCTCCATCTCGACGTACACCAACTCGAACCGCGCGAGCGCCGCGTTGACTCGCTCCATGTCAGCACCGGTCTGGTCGCCAGTCTTAAGGTGCTCGATCCGCCCGATGTGGTGCGATCCCTTCAGCACCTGTAAACAGCCGTTCTCTGGCGTCGCCCGGTCGATCCCGATCAGGCAGCTCCCCATGTCCGGCAGCAGGCACCCGTTGCTGTACCAGTACCCATAATCTTGATGCCATTCCCAGGCTCCGCCGACGCGCGGCTCCTTGAGGATCAGCTTGTGGTGGTAGTGGTACACCTCCCCATTGAGGAACGCCGCCATCGACGAGACGATGCGGCGGCTGCGAGCGATGGCGCTGTAGAGGTCATCGGTGAGGTCGTTGCGGACAGAGAGCGTGACGACGGCTCCCTTCGCATCCTCGCGACCGTACGCGGTCTCGGCGAGGTGCTTGTCCGCGCGGGCCACGCGACTGAGAAGGTCGACCTCCTCGGGAGTCAACAGATGGCGAACGATCACGTACCCGTCTTCGCGAAAGCGGGCGACATCGGAGACGGTGGGGCGGTAGAAACTCATGGAGCGGCTTTCGTCGGAGGACGCGGTTGATCGTGGCTCCACTGTACCGCGATATGATGAGGGCCGAAATCCTTCGCAGGGGCGTTCTCATTCATTGCAACGGCGAGTTCGATCAAGCTCCCCTCTTACACCCGCTGCGGATTCCAGTCGTGCGTCTCGCCCCGCGTGTGCTTGAGCCACGCGTAGAGGGCGTCATACATCACGAACCCCAATTTTAGTTGCTCGTGATCGTCTTTGTAATTGTGCGACAGTCCCAGCGAGATCGCCAGCAGCCCCGCACATTGCGGAGCGAGGTCGAGCTGATCGGTATCCGCCCCGCGCACGATCACCGCCAAGTCGACCAGGCACGGGTCAGTCAGCTCATACTTCTTGAGGATCGCATCAAAGCTGCACAGCGGGCCGTCGTGCGTCAGTTCCACACCGGACACGTCATAGGGGATCGCCCCCGTGGCTGCGGCTTGGGAGTGGACCTTGTCTGCCGGAACGAACAGGAACTCCGGCTCCCGGTCGATGAACCGGGCGATCAGCCACGGGCAGGCCACGCGGTCAATCTTGGGGCGTTCGCGGGTGATCCATTTCATGGGGGTGGCTCCTTGCAGTGGAAGGTGTCGTATGAGGGGATTTCTAGCCGAGTTGGCTCGTTGACGCCACTTGCAGCTGCGCGTCATTGCAACCTCGCTACTGACCCGACACACTGACCTCACCCAACCAACCCCCTCCCGTTCACATCGAGGAACATTGCATCATGCTTCATCCGATTCGTTGGATCGTCGCTTCCGCCGCTCTTGTCGCCGGAGCCTGGGGCATGACTGAAGAGTGGAAGAGTGGGGTCAACTGGACCGAGCCGCGGCTGGTCGACACCTCGCAGCCCGTGCCGTCCGATGCCACGGTGCTCTTTGGCGGCGAGAACATGGATGCTTGGGACGGCGTCAAGAACTGGGTCTTTCAGGACGGCTATGGAGTGGTCGGCAGCACCGTCCGCAGCAAGGAGAAGTTCGGCGACTGCCAGTTGCATTTGGAGTTCGCGACGCCGGAAAAGGTCGAAGGGAATGGCCAGGGGCGGGGCAACAGCGGGATCTACTTCATGAGCCGCTACGAGGTGCAGATCCTCGACTCGTGGGACAACCAGACCTACTTCGATGGGCAGTGTGCGTCGATCTACAAGCAGCGTCCCCCGCTGGTGAATGCCTGCCGCAAGCCGGGCGAGTGGCAGACGTATGACATCATCTTCCGCGCCCCGCGATTCCGGGCCGATGGGTCGCTCAAGTCCCCCGCGTACTTCACGGTGCTGCAGAACGGCGTGCTGGTCCAGAACCACACCGAGCTGCGGGGGTCGACCGACTACGAAACCCCGCCGAACTACTCACCTCACGATGCCAAGGACTCGATCTCCCTCCAGTTCCACGGCAACCCGACACGGTTCCGGAACATCTGGGTGCGGGATTTGTAGGCGAATTCCTGCTTGACTGGGCGATGCTCCGTCCGGCGTTGGCCACCGCCTCACTTCCGCGACCGCAGGAACGCCACCAGATCGATCCACTCCTGCTGGCTCATTCGGTCGACCAGCTTCTCGGGCATCACCGAGGTCTTTTGCGGGGCGCGGTTCTCGACATCGGCGGTTTTGAATTCGAGGGTGGTTCCTTCAGCGGTGCCGAGGATGGTTTTGCCCTCGTTTTCGAAGACGAGCATGCCGGTATGAACCTTGCCTTCGAGGGTCGTCATGGCCCAGGTCGTGAACTGCGGCGAGACCTCTTTACTCGGTTCGAGGATCGACTCGACCAGCTTCTCGGGGCTGAACGTCGAGCCGACGCGGGACAAGTCCGGACCGATCATCCCCCCGCGCCCCTCGAGCCGGTGGCACTTGATACAGCCGGGGCCGTTGGGGTGGGAGAAGATCAGTAAGCCGCGCGAGACCGATTCTGCCTTATCGGGGTTCGCCTTGGCCGCCAGTTCGGTCCACTCGACATTCGTTCCCGGGTGGTACTCTGGGGAGATCGCCTGAAAAATCTCTTGCACCGGGGCCTCCTTCACGCGGGACTTGAGCGATCGGAGGATCGATTCTCGCAGCTCAGTTCCGGCCTCTTTCTTCCAGTGACCGAGCCACCATTCCGTCTCAATCGACGGCTGTCCGACAAGTCCGAGGAACGCCCACTCACGCAGGATCGGTGCCCGCTTCGAGTCATCGGCAATCTGGCGAAGCATGGCGAGCGACTCCGGACGGGGCGAGGTGGCCAGCGTGCGCAGCGCCTCCTGCTGGATGGCCAGTGGATGTTCACCCGTCACTACTCCTGCCAGCAACTCAGCGACCTCGGTGGAGTCTTTGGGGTTCGCCAAGCGAATCGCCTGGATCGCCACGCCCGGCTGGTCGAGGCTCGTCTTCAGTAGCGGCAGCATATACTTCGCTGCCGGAGTCTGATCAAACACCTGCGGCGACTTCCCGTCGAGCATCTCCAGCGATGCGATGGTCGCCAGGAACAGTTCCTCGGTCATCGGCTCGCTGGTCAGCACCTGCTGCACCTCCGGCTTGAGTACGACCAGCTTCCTCTCGGCCACCGCTTGCACCGTCGACCGCCGCACCGCTGCGTCAGCGTCGGCCAGTCCCAACGACGCGATCAACTCGAACCCCTCAAGCTCCCCTCTCCCCCCGGGAGGGGGGCTGGGGGTGAGGGTCTCACCGGCAGCTGCGAGGACCAGAGCCTGCCGCAGACGCGGTTCGAGCCCGGCCTTAGAGGCGAGAGCTTTCAACATTTGTTCGGTGTTAAGTGCCTCCTGCAACTGATGCACCAACTCCGCAAACACGAACGGGTCGTTCACATTCGCCGCCTTGTTGAGCAGCATCACTGCCGCCTTGGGTTGCGTTGACCCCAGGCTGCGGATCAGTGGCGACAAGGCCCGCATCGCACCGAGGATGTACTGCGGGTCGGTCCCGTTCGGGTTCTCCAGAATCCCCATCAGCTTCGGGATCGAGGGCACCTGGTCATAGGTTTCGAGGTACAGCGTCTGCACGGCGTCGTAGGGGGCGACCTGAGCAGTGGCGTATTGCACCAACTGGCGTTCGTGGTCGAGTCCCTTGTGCGGGATGAGGGCCGAGACGGCTTCGTACTTCGCGCGGGTCGAGGCGTTCGCGTCTTGGGCCAGTGCGATCAGCGGGCGGATGGCCAAGTCCGCTAACCTTCGAGCCGCCACGCGACGCTCGGCCAGCTTGGGCGACTTAATGTGCTCCAGCAGTTGCTTCTGGTCATCGAGCTTCCGGATCGGGGCCAGGTCGAGCGGCGTGTGGGCCTTCGCATCGACGTTGGAGATCCGCCAAATCCGTCCCCGACCGTGGACCTTGTACTCGCGCAGCACCCAGTCGGTGATGTACAGCGAACCGTCCGGAGCGGTCGCGATCCCCACCGGGCGGAACTCTTCGCTGCCCACGATCAGCGGCTCAGCCACCGATTCATACGACGCTCCCTTCTGCTTGAGGCGGAACCGGTCGATGCGGTGGTCGCCCCAACTGCCCCCGAGCAGGTCGCCGGTGTACTCCTCCGGCAGGCCCGCACTCTCATAGGCCAGAATCCCGCTGGGGGCCTCGCCGGTCCCGGCAGTCATCGGCAGCTTCCCCGCGATCTCGCCGTTCCACGAGGTGAACGGGTGCAGCCCCTTGCGACCGATGCTGAAGCGATAGCCGAAGTCCCCGCCCCGCACCGAGTGCATCAACCGGCAGGGCGGTCGGCTGTCGGGATCGTTGTCGACAGTGAACAGATGACCGAGGGCATCGACGCACGACGCATGCGGGTTCCAATAGCCGGTCGACCAGAGTTCGAGGCCGGTCCCATCGGGGCGAAAGCGATAGACGTTGCCGCCTTCTCCGCCGCCCTTCAGCGTGACTCCATCGCGACCAGTGAGCGAGTAATCCGCCCCGAGATTCTCGCCGAAACCCACATAGACATTGTCGAGCGAATCAAACGCCAGCCCCGCCAGCCCGTTGTGCGGGTAGTCCCCTTTCGTGTCGAGCTTCAGCAGGACGTGCTGCCGATCGACCTTCCCATCCCCGTTGGTGTCCTCCAGTAATTGGAGATCGCGACGAGTGGCGAGGAAGACTTGGGTGGTCCCGACGGGGGCAGCCACTTGCAGCTCATTGAGCTGGACAATGTCCATCCACGGGGGCCGGACGGCGATGCTCATCGCATGGCGGAAGCCGTCGGCAAAGACGGTCGGGTCGTCGGCCTGGCCATCGCCGTCCTTATCAATGAAGACCAGCACGCGGTCGGACGGCAGCCCCTTGTACCCCTCGGGTGGGAAGTGGGTGTGGCTCTCGATGGCCCACACGCGACCCAACTCGTCGACATCGATCCCCGTCGGCGTGACGATCTGCGGCGTCTCTGCGAAGAGTTCGATCTTGACCCGAGGATCGAGCGACTTCGGCGGTTCGGCAGCGGACGAGGGAGCCTGCCCCGCGAGGGACGCGATCACCAGTCCAGTCAGCAATACACAATTCATAAGAAGTCTCGGCAGGGTGATGACAGGGACCAGAAAGCAGGGCACGCGGAGAAGGGCGAACACACCTCTCCGAAACTTACGCCGCCGGTCGATCGAACTCAACCGTCTGCGGGGCACACCTCTGCGTGTGTGCGTCACAAAAGTTGGCAGCCGTGAAATTCCGCCCCCTCTCCCCCACAATCGGCTCAGCTTTCAGAAAGG
>JAYSUV010000134.1:0-17246 GCA_043718945.1 Planctomycetota bacterium | reverse complement strand
GGATGATGAACTTCCAGTTCCCCTCGAACTTCAGGTGCATGAAGTAAGTGAGGACGAACAGTGCCTTAGCCACCGCGACCGACAGTACCAGGAACACGATGACCCATCGCAGAGATTCACTCTTGATGAGGTCGAACAGAATGGACAACCCCGTGCAGATGCACAGCGCGATGAAGATCGCAAAGTAGTTCACATGCGGATGACCGCCGTGATCGTCGTGAGCCTGCGCGGCATCGTGAGTGGCAGCTTCGTGGGACATGGGCAGAGGTTCCTGACTGAGAACTGACGACTGAACACTGAACACTTCCACTGCCTCACGACGCCCGCATCAGACCCGGCAGGATGTACAGCAGCGGGAACAGGAAGATCCACACGAGGTCCACAAAGTGCCAGTACAGACCAGCGTTCTCCATGAAGTCGCACCACTTCTCGTTGAGTGCGCTCCCCTGCATCAGCAACACCGCGAACATCGTCATCCCCACCAGTACGTGGATGGCATGGAACGCGGTCATCAGGAAGTAGCAACTGGCAAACAGATTGCCGTAAGGCATTACGAATGGGTGGTGAATCTGGTGCCCGAGGTCGATGACTCCCGCGGGCATCGTGGCGTGGACGATGTTATCGGCTGCGATCTTGACGGGTTCCATCTTCAGGGTCGCGGGCAGCTTCGGATCGGTACTGGCCACCCAGGTCGGCACAAGGACGGTAAATCCCTGCTTCGACTTCAGGGCATCCGGGTTGTCGATCGTTCCTGCAATATGGGATAGGTCACGCCCGTCGGCAGCCTTCATCACCGGAGTCTTCGTGTCGACGACGACGGTCAGGGCGTATCCATGTTCCAGCCGTTCCTTGACCTGCTCCAGCGTCAGCTTGTTACCGGAGACCTCGGTTCGCAGGCGGTTGAATTCTTCATTCCAACCCTGCCACGCCCGCATCAGCCGCTGGTCGGGTGTCTCAACATCGCCCAGCTTCATTTCACCGAGCTTCTGCCCCAGTGTGGCCTGCTTCAGATGAATGAGATCATCCCCGGGGATCAAGGTATTCAGTTGGGCCTCGACGGCCACCTTCATCTGCTTGACGACATTATTCATCGCCTGGAAGTCATCTTCGGCGATCCTGCCAGGCAGGATGTTGTGCGAGAACTTGCCGTTGTACTCGTACGACTTGATCCCCAGGAACACGAACGCCAGCACCATCGTGTAGACCAGGAACTGCCTCGCCTTGGCGAAGTTTCGCAGGCCCATCGCCTCGTGAGCAACGACCACGAAGTAGCTCGACAGAATCAGCACGAACGTGTTAATCCCGCCCGCAGCGATGTTGATGTGCGTCTGGTGCGTATCGGTCGGCCACCCCGGCGAACCGAAGAAGCAGACGATGTACGTTCCGATGAACGCCGTGAAGAACATGATCTCGGTGCCAAGGAACAACCACATCCCGAGCTTGGCGCGCGAGATGGGAATCCCCATTTTCACCGATGTCGTCGCAGGTGTGTGTGACATGTCTGCTTCAAACCCTTCAGCCTCTTCACCCCTGTGAAGCGGCCAGCTGTCAAACATTGCTCAGCGCTAGCTCAGCAATTGCCAATGATCCAATGTGAGCACCGCCAAGAGCGTCGGCAGGTACAAGAACGAGGCCCACAACACCCGGCGAGCTGCGGTGTCGTCTCCCTGGCGCGCGAACTGAATCGAGCTCCACAGATACGCCAGTCCCAGCCCGATCGCCGTCAAGAGATAGAAGTCGCCTGCCAGCCCACTGAAGCTCGGCAGCAAGCTCGCCGGGATGAGAGCGGCCCCATACCCGACCGCCAACAGCCCGATCCCCCGACCCGAGAGTCGCGGTATCATCTTCAGCCCGGCGCTGGCGTACTGATCACGCAGGAGCCAGGCAATCGCCAGGAAGTGCGGAAACTGCCACAGGAACAACAACGCGAACAGCGAAAACGCTCCCGCATCCAGTGTTCCAGCCGCAGCTGCGTATCCCAACACCGGAGGCAGCGCCCCTGGGATCGCTCCGACGACGGTACTGAGTCCCGACCAACGCTTGAGCGGCGTGTACATCCCGACGTAGCTCAGCAGCGTCAGGGCGGCGAGTGCTGTGGTGAGCAGGTTGACTCGGAGTGCGAGCCACGTCAGCCCGATCGCGCCCGCTCCAACTCCAAAGGCCAGCGCCTCGTTCGCACTGATGCGACCAGTCGGCAGCGGACGAGTCGCGGTGCGGCGCATCCGGCGATCGGTGTGACGCTCCACATATTGATTCAGCACGCTGCAAGCGATGGCCACCAGTCCGACACCGAGCAACGTGTGCAACAGCAGCGGGACACTCCACAGCCCCCGGCTGCCGACGAAGAACCCGACCGCGACGGTGTAGAGTCCCATCACCGCGATCTTCGGTTTGCAGAGTTCGACGAAGTCGCGGACTCGATACGAGGGGGCGACGCTCACGAGCGTTCCCTCGGCGGTCAGCGGTCGGCTCAACTCGGGGGCGACGGTACTCATGCCGCACCTCCCGCCAGTGATTGTGGAGCATTCGTCGAGACTGGCGCAACCGGCTGCGTGACCGCATGCACACGAAAGACACGAGCGGCATACACGACCGACAGCATGAACGTCAGGATGCCAACGAGTGTGTGGCCCGTGCGAACGGAGACCTGTGCAATCGAATCCGCGACAGCCACATAGCCCGTCGAGGCGTGGCCGAATTTCAACACCCAAGCTGCCAATCCCAATAGCACTTGCATGACCGTCACAGCTGCCAGCAGGCCACCGCCTCGTTTGATCCACGAGACCCCGCTGGTCAGCGCGAGCCACATATTCGCCAGCAACAACCCGAGTGCCACGAACCCCATGGCGAGGTGCTCGTGGAGTCCGGTGCCATGATGACGGATCAAGCCGCCGAGGAAATACTGAAACGCGAGAGCTGCGATGCTTAACAGAGCGAACGGACGCAGATGCTCAACATCGGCTGTGCCCGAGTCCCGCTTGGCGTTAATCCAGGGGCGACTCAGCATGGTGATGACGATCGCCAGGATGGAGAACACGACCGCCGCGAATGCCCCGTGGACTTGCGCGAGATCAAAACTCTCCCGCAACACCCGCACGCCGCCGAGAACCCCTTGCCCAATCACTCCCAGCAGCACCGCGATCGAAGCCCAGCGTACTGAGCGACGAGCCTCGAACTTGTGAACCACGACCACAAGCCCGATAGCAAACAGTCCAATTGCCATCCCAGACAGCCGGTGACCATGCTCCAGAAACCGGTCCCAGTCCTTGGCGAAGTCGCTGAACCACGGGTACGTCACCATGAACTGGCCATCCGAAGTGGGCCAGTCCCGGAACGCCATCCCCGCTTTCATCGAAGTCGTCAGCGTCCCCAACAAAGCCGTCACGAGCGCCACGCCGAGTGTTGCGGCGGCGTATCGATGAAGCCAGGGGCGGTAACGAACTACTGACATGGGGTCTCTTGAAAGTGGGGCAGACATTCCTGTCTGCCATTTCCCGACAGAGGGCAGACAAGAATGTCTGCCCCACTGGATCAGTGAGCCGCAGCTGGCGGTGGTCCATCCTTCTTCGGAGCAGGCCGATCGGTCTGCAACCAGAAGTCTTCGCTGTGGTTCGGGTCGGAGTATTCATACGGCCCGCGATAGCAGATCGGGACCGACTCGAAGTTTCCGTGTCCGGGTGGCGAGGGAGCACTCCACTCCAGGCCATTCGCATTCCACGGGTTGCGTCCACACGGCTTGCCAAACTTGCGGCTGTAGAAGAAGTTGAACAGTAGGATCAGTTGAGCAAACCCCATGAGGATCGCACAGCAGGTCATGAACCGATTCATCGGGAGCAGATGCTCCAGGTACGGGTGCAGGTAGGGGTCGGCATAACGCCGCGGCATTCCCGACACTCCCAGCAGGTGCATCGGGAAGAACGTCCCGTTAAACCCGATGAAGGTCAGGAAGAAGTGAATCTTGCCCAGCCGCTCACTCATCATGCGGCCATACATCTTCGGGAACCAGAACGGGATCGCCCCGAAGCACCCAAACAGCGTCGCCCCAAACAGCACATAGTGGAAGTGGGCCACGATGAAGTAGGTGTCATGAATGTAGATGTCGACTGGCACAGCGGCCATGAAGATCCCGGACAGCCCGCCGACGATGAACAGTGACACGAAGGCGATGCAGTTCAGCATGACGGTGTTGAAGACTAGACGCCCCCCCCACATGGTGCCGATCCAGTTGAACACCTTCACCGCCGACGGAAGGGCGATCATCACGGTCGAGACCATAAAGGTCATTCCCAGCGCTGGATTCATCCCCGAGATGAACATGTGGTGCCCCCACACGATGAAGCCCAGTCCCGCGATCGCCGCCATCGAGTACACCATCGGCTTGTAACCAAAGATCGGCTTGCGGCTCATACAGGCCAGCATGTCGCTGACCATGCCCATCGCGGGGAGCAGCATGATGTACACCGCCGGGTGCGAGTAGAACCAGAACAGATGCTGCCACAACAACGCCTGGCCCCCACCCACTGTGGGGGCTCCATCGTTGTAGACGAGCCCGGACGGCTTGAAGAAACACGTATCCAGCATTCGGTCTGAAACCAGCATAAAGCCGGCAGCTGTCAGCACAGGAAGAGCGAACGATTGCAGAATCGCGGTGATGAACATCGACCAGATCGTCAGCGGCATGCGGAACAGGGTCATCCCCGGAGCCCGCATGTTGATGATCGTCGTCATGTAGTTGATCGACCCCATCATTGACGAGAAGCCGACGAAGGTGAGAGCAATCAACCACCAGTTCTGAGCAGCTGCGGCAAACACTGACAACGTCGGATAGCCGGTCCAACCGCCTGCAGCACCGGCATCCATCCCTCCGATCACGCAGAGCGACGCTGGCATCAAATTGTAAAACCACACAGGTGCCAGTCCGCCCGCCAAAGCGAAGCAGAAAATCGCGGGCCACATGAACCAGTAGCTCAGCATATTCAGGATCGGGAACGCCATGTCGTCGGCCCCGATCATCAGTGGAATCAGGAAGTTCCCAAAGGCTCCCGCCAGGATCGGAATGATCACCAGGAAGATCATCACGGTGGCGTGCATCGTGACCAGCATGGTGTAGAACTCGGGCGAAATCTGTCCGCCCTGAGCCTTGAAGATCTGGCCGAAGAACGGCATCGCTTCCCAGCGGAACGCCAGCTGCCAGCGCACCCCGAGCGCCAAGGCTCCGCCGACGATCAACATCAGCAGAGTCGTAATCAGGAACTGCTTCCCGATCATCTTGTGGTCAGTCGAGAAGACGTAGGTCGAGAGAAACGACCCCTGATGCTCATGACCGTGACCATGATCGGCGGCGTGGCCGTGATCGGGTGACGATTCGATTGCGGGATTGACTGTACTCATCGACTTACTCCGCTCTGTTGTCATCCAGGGATGACTCGTAGCAGAATTCGTAAGAATTCTGCCTTCACTCTCACTCCGGAATTCTGACGAATTCCGCTACTCACCCGTCGCCACATCGGCGGTCGCTTCCGGCACTCCGTCGTAGTTCTGCTGTTGCGATAGGTTTCGCAAGAACTCCAGGTACTGCTCTTCCGGCTCCGCCACCATGCGGGCCTTCATCTTGTAGTGTCCCCAGCCACACAATTCCGCACAGAGCAGCGTGTACTCACCGCTCTTGTCCGCCTCGAACCAGACGGGAATGTCCAGCCCCGGCACGGCGTCCTGCTTGAGCCGCAATTCGGGCAGGAAGAACGAGTGCAGCACGTCTTCCGATTGCAGGATGATCATGACCGGGGTTCCGACCGGAGCATGCAGATCGTTGACGGTGTACAGATCGGTCGGCTGTGGCTTGGGCATCAATGGCAGAGGCTTCCCGTCCTTGTCGAGGCCGGGGTAGCGAATCCGCCACTCGAACTGCCGAGCGGTCACTTCCGCAATCGCCCCCCGCTGGGTCTCTTGTGGAAAGCTGGTCTTCACCCGGTATTCGGCCCAGACATCCATCTGGTACAGGGCGATGAACAGCAATACGCAGGCGGGCACCACGGTCCAGATGACTTCGAGATTATGACTGCCGTGCGAGTACCACGCCTTGCTGGTACTCCCCTCATCAGTTGCAGCTGCGCCCTTGAACAGCACGTAGCCCAAGGCGACCTGCGTCCCGATGAACGTGGCAGTCGTGATGTACAGAATCATGTAGAAGAGCGAATCGATCTTCTTGCCCAGCGGGCTGGCTGCTGTCATGCCGGTGGGGCCGTTGAACGGAAACCACCAACCCATGTCTGGAGCGATCCAGCACAGCACGAAGGCCGCGATCGGCCAGAACATGAAAAACAGACACCAGAATCGTTTCACGATGATCGTCCTTGCGGTGCTTCAGCCTCCCGGAATCCCCCGAGAGTCACATCGCATGTTCGTGGCGAGAAGAAAATCAGTGAGCGGTGGAGACCACCGGTGCTGGGGAAGTGGAAGGCGTGGGCGAAGTCGAACCGGCACCCGGAGCGCGGGGTTCATGCGGCATCTGCAGGATGTAGTTCACCAGATCCCACTTCTGCTGCTCAGTCATCTTGGCACCGAAGGCGGACATCGGCGTCCCTTTGATCCCCGCTTCGATGCGAGAGTAGATGTCGATCGGGCGACGGCCCCCGCGGTACATCCCCAGTCGCAGGTTCCGCGGCTTAATCTTGTTCCCCCAGTCATCAAACAGACCCGGTTCCACATTGGGCTGCTTGGTCACCGTGTTGGTTGTGATGGAATAAGTCTGAGCCCCGTCTCCCAGTCCCGTCTCCCCGTGGCAGGCCACACAATTCAGATTGGCTGACAGGAACAACTCGCGGCCACGCTGCACGGAATCGGCATCACTGAGGTAGCGTTTTTCGGTCGGGGCAATGACAGCTTCCGGAGCCTGAGCCGCCAACCACTGGTTGATCATCTGTTCGGAGGTATCGGCGATCGCCTCATCGAATTCCCCCTCCTGGGCACGCTTGACAAATTCTTCCGTGATCTTGGCTTCCGTCTCGCCGTTTTTAACGCGGGACGCCACTTCCTCGATGGAATAGTCCGTCCCCAGATTGCCGGACAATTTGAGCTCGGTTTCGCCACGCATGGAGAGGAACAGCACGTACTCGATGATCGCCTGCGATTCGACGGCCTTGAGCAGCTTAAACGAAGGCATGTAGGTCCCGGGGATTCCCTCCTCGACGACACGGGCAAGGTCACCCCGCTGGGCCTTCATGTCCACCTTTGTCGAAGTGAACTTGAACACCCCTCGGCGATAGTCGCGTGGCCGCACGTTGAGATATGGTGCGGTGGGCCCCTGTCCATCCCCCGCCACACCGTGGCAGTGCTGGCAATGTTCGGCGTACAGCATTCGACCGTGGGTCAACGCTTCGCCGGGGCCGATGACGATCTTGTCGCCCGGCTGAGCCGCCTTTGCAGGAGCCGCGAGCAGCGAGAGAAAATGCGTCTCGGTGTTGTAACTCTCGAACAGATCCGGAACGCCGCCCGCTGGCATGGGAGTCCCACTCACCCAGGCGACTTCCTGCCCCGACTTCAATTCACGATGAGATTCGGCCAACAGGACCGACAGGCTTGGGGTCGGCTTCGGATCGTCCTCGGGCTCTGGCGATTTTTTCGGTTCGCCGATCGCCTTTCCCTCTTCTAGCACCGTGACCGAAATCACCTGCGAGTCTGTGAGTGAGCCATCGGAGACCTGAACGATCACACCATAAGTGTTGTTCTTATCGGAGTCCGTCGGAGTCTTGTGCGTCGGAGGATTGCGAAACGTCAGCGTTCCTGTGGCTCCGCTGATCTTGAACTGCTCGGCATCTGGACCGCCAGTGATTGAGAAGGCTGGCATCTCAACAGGCTTGTAGATATCTGTGACCGTCAGAGTCGTGACATCGGTCGCTTGCTCGCTGACCTGCATCGAGACAGTGGGCCCACCGCCGATCTGCGGCGCGTCATTCACAGTCGCCACAGCTGCGTGCGGATGCAGTGGCAGCTTGTCCCACACCCGGATTTTGTGCGGGGTGCCGAATTTCTGATCGACCACGGTGCGGACGTAGTCCTGCATCACAGGCGACAAACCCTCACGGTGGCTGAACTGCGGCTCCGTCCGTCCGCAACCGCAGACCAACGACACGCAGGCGACCAGCACTAGGGCAGATAACTTGGACCTCACAGATCCTCTCCCGTCCGAAACGACCGGGCCAGACCGACTGGTCCGCCCCACTTCCACACCAGCGAGCTTCTCAGCTCGCTCCACTTCGTCGAAACTTCCGAAGTCTTCTGAGACTTCGGAAGTTTACTGAGGCGCTCGGTTCGCTCTACGGAGTCTTCCCCGCATCGGCGTTCCCCACCGAGGGGCGACCCTGAGCGTCCACCTTCACCTTCACGGCGTCTTCTGGCAGAACGGTCGTAGCCTGCTTCGGCCCTGGTGCGGGTGAACACCCAACCAGAACGCTTGCTGCCAGACAGCCCCACATCACCCATGTATTCTTCACGCTTCCGCCCCCGAAACAACAACCAGCCTCTGAATTCCGGAAAGTGGCCATCTCACTTCTTTTCCAGTTTGGCAGCGGGCACCTTGACCGACACTTCGACCGGTTGATCGGGTACGACATCGACCTTCAGCGAACGTTCGACATACCCCACCTTTTCGTGCCAGACGATGAACTCCATCTTGCCCGCCGGGACGCCTGGAATCTCGAACGAACCATCCGGCTTGGTCACAGCCGCCCACGGGTGGTTGACGACGAGGTGATAGCTATCCATCCAACCGTGGAAGTCGCAGATGGTCTTCACGGGCAAGGCTTCCGCCTTGTCATACACGAGGTTAGTGCCCACCGTGTCGTTGCCTTGTACGGCCGAGTTGAACGTCTTGTTCACGGAAAACGTATGCACGTTGTGAGCGACCGGATCTGAGTTCGTAATGTTGATCGTCTGCCCCACGCGCGAGATAAAGGTATGCGGAGAGAAGATGCAGCCCTTCTGGTCGAACACAATCTTGTCAGCCGGGGCCGCCGGAATCTGGACGCCAGCAGGAGCCTTCTTCAAGTAGATGAAGACGTTCGCCAGACCGCCACTGGCGTCCGCGATGACGGACTCATTCGGAACCCCATTCACCGCGCAAATGGCGTCCTTCGTGGCTTCCCCTTTGCCGAGCAGCATCGCCAGCGTGGGGGCTGCACCGTCGATGACGACCTTGCCCTTCACGGTCCCGAATCCGGCCATGGCGGGAGCGGCCGCTTCTGTCGATTCAGCCGGTCCAGCTTCCCCACCGGCTGTGTTCGACACGATCAGTGTGACGTCGGATGGCGTATACGCACCACCGCCCAGCCCCAGGTTTCCGCCGCATCCCGCGAGGGGCAGCAGAGCCAGGATCAGTGTTCCGAATGTCAGTGGTGTCAGGTTTCGCATCATGTCTTTCCGCGGGGCGGAGTCTCTCGGGAATTCAGGTCGCTACTTCGCCGGTGCAGCGGGTGCCGCAGCCGGATCCACGGGAGCTGCGGGCGGAACCACGGGGGCTTCCGCCTTGCCATGCCGCTCCAGCAACTTGTAGTAGTTCAGCAGAGCATCCACCGTGGCATCGATCTGCGGTCCGCCCTGGCCACCCAGGTACTCGGGCATGATCTTGCCATCGGCAGCGTACACCTGCGGCATCGAGGTGTACGGCGTCATCCAGACCGGGTTCGTGATCCACAGCTGAACCCAATCGGGTCGCAGGCGTTTCTCGACTCGGTCAAGGTTTGGGCCACGAATGTCCTTCGGATCAGTCGAGGCCGCATAGAGCCGACCACCGACTTGATGGCACTTCGTGCATTGCCCGGTCGTCACCATTTTCCAACCCGCCGTCAACCGGTCTTGAGGAGCCCCGGCAAAGGCGGCTGCGTGAGCCGTCTCCCGCTCCGCAATGTAGTCGGCAGTCTGCCGCTCGTTCGACTGGTACGGGAACTCGGCTCCATCGACAGCTGCGAAGTAGTTGGCCAAGGCCATCGCTTCGGCGTCGTCCATGTTGAACTTGGGCATCCGCAGGACGGTGGTGTAGCGGATCTGCTCCGGCTCTTTGAGGAACTGGTAGAGCCACTGGGTCTGGACCTTGAACCCTTCGCGGACGAGCGGCGGAGGCGACGCCTGCCAGGCCCGACCACGGTCGTTCGGGGTTTCCTTGGTCATCAATTGCGGAACGAGCCAGTGAGCCAATTCGCCGCCGCGCCCCATGCTCTGGGACTGGACCTTGTTCACGGGGACCGAGACGGGGTCGCCGGGATAGATCGTCTTGTCGCCGACCTTCAGCACATCCCAACTGGTGAAGACCAGCACTTGATCTTCCGGCAACTCTTCCTTGTCGGGTTCCTGTTTCAGCAGCCCGTGAACGGACAGCAGCAGTTCGCCCGACTTGGTCTTGGGGGTACTCTTCGGATCAAAGACGTGTGCCGGATTGAACTTCTCCAGCAGTCCGAGAGCCGACTCGTAGTTCTTGGGCCCCAGTCCTTGTGCGTACAGGTCGTCCGCTGCGACCGCGAACTTGAGTTCGGGGAGTTCGAGGATATGGCAACCCGCGCAGTTGTACTTCTTCAGGACGCGCTCACCTTCCAGGCGGGCGGCCTTGGCTCCGGTTGGCTTGTAGACATACGCCGGAGCCGGTGGATCAGCAACGAGGCCGACCACGAACGTCGCGACCGATTCAATCTGCTGCTCGGTGAACGGGAACTTCGGCATCCGCAGACGCTCGTCCCACCCCTTGGTCTCCGTCTTCTTGTAGTCGTAGCTGCGCGGGTCGCGGAGCTTCTGCCACAAGAACCCAGCCCGTCCGTGGTGCATCAAACTGTCGACGAAGTACGCCGCCGACAGGTCAGCTGGTGCCGCACTGTGATCGTTTCGTTCACGATCAATGGCCTCTTCGACTCGCTTCAGCGTGCTGCTGCCGTCGACCTCGCCGTGATGGTGCAGGTACTCCGCAATGTGCTCGGGAGCTAGCTTTGCGGTGTCCTTGCGACCCCAGTCTTGCAGGGCGACACCGATCGGACCAGCCTCTTCGAATCCGGGGATGTCATGACAACCAAAGCAGCCGTAGCGGGCGATCGTGCGGCGACCGATGTAGATCATCTTCTGGCGTTCCCACTCTCCTGCGGAGAACTGACCATCCCTCTGCGGGTGAGCAAGTTCGATCTCGTCCCCCTTGACGAACTCGGACAGAGACTTGGCCTTGCCGTCTGCACCAACTGCGAACGCATCCTCGTGGACCGGGTACTGCTTGCCCGCCATGACTTCGTTGACTTTATCACTCGAAGGCAGTGCCTTCTTAAGATACAGACGGACGAGGTCATCCAGAGCGGTGGACACTTGGACTTGAGACGTCAGCGTCTTGCCGCCACGCCGGTAGGTCAGAGTGATCGGCTCGCCCGATGGCAGCTTGGCGACCTCGGTATTCAGGCTCTCCACCGAGCGAATCGCCACAGAGCCGATGCTCAAAAGAATGTCATCAATCTGAAGGGAGGGTGGCCCCTTTTTGTCCTCACCGGAATCCAGGCGAGTTGCCGCAGAGCCCGGCAGGACTTCGGTCACTCGCACCCCAGCATGCTCCACGCCGAGTGCTGCGGCTTCCTCAGCAGTGAAGTCCTCATCACCCACGATACCCAGAACACTGACCGGACGCGCGAACGCGGGGAACTCCGTCGGCCCCTTCGCCAGCAGGAATTGGGCGATGTCCGCAGCGGGGTCGACGTACTTGTCACCATCCCCTTCCGGGTTCAGGTACAGGTTCGGCATCTTGGTTCGCTTGTGGTAGGCATTGGGCTGCTTGAGCCAGCTGTACATCCACTTGAACCCGTCGACACCGGGCTTGATCTTCTCGTGAATCTTCGTCAGGTCGGGACCGAAGTCGGCGTTGACGCCCTTGAGTTCGGCGTCGTCGTACGAGTGACAGGCCATACAGCCACGACGGGAGAAGAGGTGCTTGCCTCGCTCCGCATCGGCCACGTAGCCCTCTTTCGGAGCCTGCAATTCCAGTGGCTGGGTCTTCGCATTGAGGTAGGCGGCAATCGCCTGCAACTCGACCGGCTGGAGCATCTCGGCGAGGTGATCCGACTGGTTCGAGTTGCCGAAGAACTTGGGCATCTTGGTCGTCGGACGGAACCGCTGGGGGTTCTCGGTCCAGTAAGCGATGAACTCCGGCGTCGACTTCAGGCCAATGTGCCGCAGAGATGGGCCGGGCTTCCGCATCTCGCCGGGAACCGCGTTGGGGTCGCTCTTCAGCTTGGCCAGTTGTTCGGGAGTGTTCGGCTCCAACCGCAGGTCGGGACCGATCGGCTTGCCAGCGTCATACCCGTTCATCTCGTGACAGCCATAGCATCCGTACTGGCTGATGATCTGGTGCCCTTCGACGACCTTGGGAGCGGAGTTACCGAACTTGTCGCTCTGGGCGAGTTCTGTCACGTCATGGTGACAGCGAATGCACGAAGCTTCGGCCAAGTGCTTCGGGAACATCGGGAATTCCCAGAAGTGATTCGAGTGCCAATGGTTCTTGGCTTCCCATTCGGCAGCCTGAGCAGGGTGAGCGGGGGCATGCTCGGCGTTCTGGAAGGAGGTGCCCGAGCCATCGCCTTCGTGACAAATCGTACAGCCGAACTTTTCCATCGAGTGCGGGCTACCTGCCGTGATGAACAGTTCAGGATTGGGGTGCCCTGAGAAGGGTTGGGCATAGGTGCCGCTCTGCCCATCACCCGCTGGATAGGCGGCTACGTTCCCGACCTCGAAGTCGGCGATGTTCATGTGGCAGGAGCGGCAACGGTCGACACGGTCGACATTGGCCATGCCGAGTTGCTGCTTCAGCCCGCGCGGCCAGTCGTACTTGATGTTGAGGTGCGGATTGAAGCCGTTGATGATCGGCCACTCTTTGAACGACCGCTTCATCGACACGAACGTACTGGACGGGCGGATGAGTTCCATCTGGTCCAGCAGGCCCTTGCGCTCGGCAGTGAGCTTCAGGAGTTGAGCTTCTTCCGCATCACGAACCTTCGTCAGTGCCGTCAACGCTTCTTTAGCCTGGTCGTAATCTCCCTTGACGATCTCGACACGGCGAGCGAGTGCTTCGGCTTCCAGCTGCACAGCGTCATACTTCGCCTTCGTCTTCGCTAGCTCTGCATCGGAGACGGCATCGCGGACCGCGATGTCGAAGTTGGCTCGGGCCACATCGCGTTCGGCGTTCTTGAACTTTGCGGTGGTCGATACGCGGCTCAGGACGGCTTTCTTCTGGGCGACCAGCTTCAGGGCCTCATTGATCTTGGTGGCCGTCTCTCCGGTTTTATAGGCAGCCAGTTGCGTCTCGATCACCGCCACTTGGGCCTGCAGGTCGGCGGAATCGACGCCCTTGAGTTGGTCGGTTAGCTTGGCAACTTTGAGCTTCTCGGCCTGTCGCTGGTAGTCGCGCCACTCACGCTTCTCATCGCGAGACATCATCAACAGGGTGGCGGCAAACAGCGCGAAGGCGCTGGCGGCGAACACCTTGTGCATCGTCCCGAGATTGCGCCAATACTGATCGTTCGCTGGCATGGGTAGTCGTCGTCAGTCGGGGTATTTGCGTGAAGAAGGTCAACGGTCTGGACCACGGAGATCACTCGCCGTGAGAGCGTGGACACATCAGATGTTGAAGAACCATTCCGGGATGGACACGATGTACTTCAGCTGCCAGATCCACCGTAGCAGCATCTTGATCGGCAGCAGAGCCATGAAGAGAAGCAGGTTGGCCAGTACCATGTAGCGGATGACTCCCATCCGAACATAGAACTTGCGGAGGATGGTGAGCGCCATGGCATGCGGCAGTGCCATGAAGTAGCCCACGATGAGCACGATCCCCACGCCTTCCCGCATGCAGATGGAAAAGACTTGGTCAAACATGCCCGCCTTGGAATCGACCACCGGCAGCGGCAGGCCCAATCCACGCACCCACACGTACTCGCTGAGGTTGACGTTGTTCAGCACCTCGAGTTTGTGAACATCCCAGAACTCGTACAGTCCGAACATGTTCCAGTTCGGCCCCCGCACGAAGGTGCCCAGCACGATCATCCCGATCCACAAGGGCAAGAAGCCGACCAGGAAGATGATGACCGAGAATTTCCGGTCATTGAAACAGTAATAACCGTTTCCCTTCTTGTTGAAGTCGATGTACGGAATCGCCATCAACCCCTGCAAGATCACCAACGGTAACACCACTCCGGCCAGCCAGGGGTCGAAGTAGACCAGCATTTCCTGAAGACCGAGGAAGTACCACGGGGCCTTCGAGGGGTTTGGGGTCTTGACCGCGGAGCCCGGCTCTTCGATCGGGGCCTGCAACATCACGCCCCACACGATCAGCACGGCGGAGACCAGAATCATGCACAGCATTTCCGTGTAAACCAGATCGGGCCACACCAGCACCTGCTCACTCAACTCCGACTCCGCGAGTGGACGCCCTTCGGCCACACGCCGATCGTTGTCGCACGCCTTCTTGAAGTACAACCACGTGAAGTAGCCGCACAGGAACAGCATCCCGACGATCGGCACATTGTCCGGCTTACCGACGATCTGACGGAAGTCATAGTCCGTCATACTGAAGCCGAGAAATAGGCAGGACGCATTAAACATGACCCAGCCCACGGTATCGCGGGACAGAAACTCACGCTTCCAGATCATCCCGACGAACGCCACCATCATCAGACCGAAATAAACCCGGGCGTCTGAGAACACCATATCGACCGGCGTCTTCAACCAGTTCGGCAACCGGATCAGAAAGTCTTCGGGAGCCGAATTCGCCGTCAGGTGGGCCACCGCCATCAGCATCAGGAACGCCGTGTAGAACGCCCAGACCGTCGCTCGCGGAATGTGCTGGAACCCCAGCACCGATTCGTAGTCGCCGTCCCGCTTGAAGCTACGCAGCGTCCAGCCGACATTCGCCAGGAACAGCAGCGTATACAGCCAGCCAAGGCCGTGAATCACGCTGTGAGTCAGATCGGGATGCGCGTGCATGGGGTTCGGACTTCTCGGAACCAGTCGCAAGGCAAAACCTGCGACCGGAGTTTCTCAGACTCAGAGGACCACACCAAACTCTCGCTGTCGGACCGGAGAAACGTGGCACGGGCGTCCCGCCCGTGTCTCCCGAAGGATTCGCAAGGGCAAGATGCCCATGCCACGTTTCACAACCGGACTACAGCGGCTGACTGATTCCACCGTCTTTGCGGACCCGCCAGAAGTGAATCGCAATCAGCAGCGACACCACGACCGGAATGGCCACACAGTGCAGAATGTAGAATCGGTTGAGCGTTTCTTCACCGACGTTCCGGGCACCCAACAGCAGGAATCGGGCGTCCGACGCGTTGGTAATCAGGTCGTAACCCCCGACATTCAACAGCTGGAAACCCGGCCCCTCATGCCCGAGGAACGGATGGGCGCGGGCCATGTTCGAACCCACGGTGATGGCCCAAATGGCCAGCTGATCCCAGGGGAGCAGGTAGCCAGTGAACGACAGGAGCAGGGTTAACACCAGGAGTAAAACCCCGATGACCCAGTTGAACTCGCGCGGCGGTTTATAACTGCCGGTGAGGAACACGCGGTACATGTGGAGCCAGACGGTAATCACCATCGCATGGGCTCCCCAGCGGTGGATTTCCCGCATAATGCCCAGCGTGGTGACATCGCGCAGGGCACGAATGTCGGTGAACGCCCACTCCAGAGTGGGGCGGTAATAGAACATCAGCAGCACGCCGGTCAGCGTCTCGACGAGGAACAGGAAGAAGGTGACTCCCCCCATGCACCAGGTATACGACAACTCAATGCCCCCTTTCTTCGCCGACACCGGATGGAGGTGCAGGAAGAAGTTGGTCAAGACGACGACAGCCCGGTTCCGGCGATCCGTTGGTGCCGGATGGCGGAAGATGCTGCGCCAGATTTGCGAGTTGCGAATTGTCTCACCGATCGACATGCGAAAATCCCAGGCTGTCGGTCACGAATGATTGAGGGCCGTCAGTCTCCACATCCACCGGGCAGCCTCCTGACGGGAAGGTCGCACAGATGATCAACACTAGACCTTCACATACGACTTGGGGTCGTTCCACTGGCCCAACTCTTCCTGGAACTTGACGCTCTTGTCAACCTCCAGAGTTCCATCGGCACCGAGAACCAGCCCGACTCGCTCAAGTGGACGCGGGGCTGGGCCTTCGAAGTTGACGCCGTTGATGTAGAACCCCGAGCCATGACAGGGGCACTTGAACTTCTGCTCGGCGTCGAGCCAGCTCGGCGTACACCCCAGATGGGTGCAGACCGACAGGAGTGCATAGATCACGTTCTGACCGTCGTAGCCGTCCGTATGGACAATCCACACAGCTCGGCTCGCCTTGTACTTCTCCGAGACGGTTCCGAGCGGATAGTCGCCGATCGAGCCGACCTTGAACTTGCTCGGCAGTTCCAGCACCGTGTTCGGCATCATGAAGCGGGCCATGCCCAAGCCCCACAACGCACCAATCGCACTCAGCAACGTCCACGCCATGTAGTACGGAACACAGAGGGCTGCAAACAGGGCACCCGGGAATGACCGGCGGGGAAGCTCTTGTTTCTTGCCAGCAGCCGCCTTGGCGGGCAACTTCGGCTTGGCGACCACGGGCGCGGCAATCGCCACAGCTGGGTCGCTTTTGACAGCAGCCCCCTCTCGCATCGCCTTGATCATCTCGGCGGGCGACTTGCCAGCAGCGACGGGAACAGCGACTTTCGGCGCAACAGCGGCGGCGGGTGCAGCACTGGCTGCGGCGGGAGGGCTTGCAGCAGCCGGGGTCGCCCCCTTGGCCCGAATCGCCGCCATGATGTCGGAGGTCCCCTTCGGCTTGACTCCAGCAGCGACCGGTACGGCGGCCACTGGGGCAGGTGCCGCTGGTGACGAGGCAGCTGGAGCCGCCCCCTTCGCCCGGATGGCGGCCATGATGTCCGAAGTGCCCTTGGGCTTAGCCGCTGGAGTCACTGGGGCGGCAGCCAGAGATTCCACAGCAGGAGGCGTGGCCTCCGATGCAACAGGCGTCTCGGGAGCCGGAGCAGGCACAGCAGCACCCTCAGCGGGCTTCTTGCGAAGCATCGCCATGATGTCTGCGGTCGATGGTTTCTTGTCAGTCATGATGGTGAGTCGACATGATGACGGGCTGGCTGGCGACACAGTGACTGGCACTGCGAGTAGCCTGAATCGAGTTCGCCCGATGCACGAAAGCTCAGACGGAACCGCCCCAGCCTGTGGATAT
>JAYSUV010000133.1:0-2081 GCA_043718945.1 Planctomycetota bacterium | reverse complement strand
TTCCCGGTCGCAAGGTCTATCACTGGGCACCGGGCTATGAACTCGACGTTTCCCCGGACCAGTTGCCGGAACCACCCGATTGGTTGATCACGCTCCTCGACAAGACAGACCCAGTCGCCACGTCGTCGCACTGTTTGCCCCGTGTGGCCAACAGCTCCGTACCGGGGAACCCAATCCCCGACGGGCAACGTAACGGCACACTGGCCCGTCTGGGCGGCAACATGCGTCGCTCCGGCATGACTCAGGCCGAGATCGAATCCGCACTGCAACGGGTCAACCTCGACCGCTGCATCCCGCCGCTCAACTCCGGTGAAGTCCAGCGCGTCGCCGCCAGCGTGGCCCGCTACGAACCCGACAACGTCTCGGTCGCCCTGGTCGAGAACCATTGGGACCAGATGATGTCCGGTAAGAAGCCGGACGAGTTCGCGTTCGAGACGATCACCTCACCCCAACTCAACGCAGCTGACTATCGGCAGGAGTTCCTGATCGACAACATCCTGGTGCGCGGCCAGCCTATGATCGTGGCCGGACCGCGCAAATCGCTCAAGACAAACTCCTGCATCGACATGGCCCTCTCGCTGGGCAGCGGAGGTCTGTTCCTCGGGAAGTTCAACGTTCACAACGCGGTTCGCGTGGGGATGATGTCGGCTGAGTCCGGCCCGGCCACGATCCAGGAAACGGCTCGCCGCATCGCTCTCAAAAAAGGGATCAACCTCGACCAACTCGACTCCGTCGTCTGGTCGCTGCAAGTCCCGCAGCTCGACAACGTGATTCACACCGAGGCCCTCAAACGCTGGGTGACCAGCAACGCCCTCGATGTGCTGATCTTGGACCCGACGTACCTGATGATGCTCGGCATCGGTCAGGACGCGGGCAATCTCTTCGTCGTCGGACGCTATCTGCAGGCGATCGCCGATCTGGTCCGCGACACCGGCGTGACGCCGATCCTCTGCCATCACCTCCGCAAAGGCCTGGCCGAGCCGTTCGAACCCGCCGAACTCGAAGACATCGCCTGGGCAGGCTTCCAAGAGTTCACCCGCCAATGGCTGCTGCTGAACCGTCGCAGCCGCTACGAGCCCGATCACCCCGGCTACCACGAACTCTGGATGAACGTCGGCGGCAGCGCGGGACACTCCGGGCAATACGGCCTCGACATTGAGGAAGGCTCCATCAGCGATCCTGGTGGTCGTCACTGGAGCGTCGAGGTCATCACCACCGGAGAGGCTTATTCACAACGGGCAGATGCTGCGGAAGACCGTGAAGGAGAACGCAAGCAGCGTCAGAAGCAATCTCGGGAAGAAAAGCAGCGAGAGTCCATCCTGGAGGCGCTCAGTGAATATCCGGAAGGTGAAACGCCTCGCACGATCCGCGACTCATCGGGCTTCGGGAGCACCGTGACAAATCGCTGGCTTGCCGCTCTTGTTGACGAAGGGCTCGTCGAAGAGTGCCCCATTCTCAAGAACAAACGTAACGAGACCGGGTTCCGATTGAAGACCCCATCAACGACCGCGTGACGGTGGGGGTACGGTAATCCCGGCGGTCCAGACCATCGAACAGCGCGGTGGGGGTACGGTGGGAAAAGCAACTTTCCCACCGGGGTGCGCGGTGGGGGTGGGACAGCCCCCTATAAGGGGGGCGTCCCACCACCACCCACCGCCAGACCGGCGGGACGAAATCTATCGATACCCAGCGCGATGAACGTAGATCGGTCAGTCACAAACACATTCCGTTCCGTGGATCAATGGACTCGCAACATGCCCATCACTTTTGACGAACTCTCTCGGCAAGTCGCTGCCAGCAAGAATGCACCCATCCCTGTGGATGAACTCAACGAGATGATCACCAGATGCCGAAAGGCCACTCCGGGTGGCTGGTGTCACGCCATCGAACGGTTCGGATTCACAATCGGTGGTCCGATCTGCTACATGGACGAAAACAACAAGATGGTCGTAGGCACGTCCGGTGACTGGGGACCGACAGCTGATCCGCAACTCGACGCAGAGTTCATTGCCCATGCTCGCATGGATCTGCCCCGCCTGCTCGTTGAGGTCATGCGACTGCGTGGTCTCAACCCACCCGAC
>JAYSUV010000132.1:0-2084 GCA_043718945.1 Planctomycetota bacterium | reverse complement strand
ATATCACTGAAATTGATCTGGGCCAGGAAAGCGAGTGGCTTTCCGCTTCGATGAATGGGCCAAGTGACACCGCTGGGCAGGTCGGGTGAGCCACCGATACGGGACTGCCCCAGCTTCAACTTCGAATGCTTGGCATCATGAGTCGTCAACCGCAGGGATGGGCGCAACAGACTTTCGATCTCTTGCCGCCGTTTGGTGAACTTATGGAATCTGATCAGTTCGGCCAATGTCCCTTCCGGTGACAATCCACGAGTAATCAGCTCGATTTCAAATCGCTGGTCATCATCCAGATCTTCGAGCACCAACTGATATGAATCGTCGATCAGCGACCGCAAGGTCTCCAAGGGAAGCGGACCATCCAAATCCGTCTCGCACCAATTCCACCCTTCGGTATCCCAATTCATCCGCTTTGAGACGCGAACAGCCTTTGCGCCCAGTTTGTTGCGAACACTGTCGCGACATCGAAATAGTAGGAATGGTGGAGATTCATCGACCTCAAAAAGAGCATACTGCTTAAGATCCCCATCGAGAACACTGTAATCTCCCAGATCGTCCAACTTCCCCCCAGGCATGGACAAGCAGTGCTGGCGAAGTGTTTTGACCAGTGGGCCAGAATCAGCGGTCACGGCAGTTCTCCCCTATTGAAGAGTTGTGAGCCATCGCATCAGCGACTCCATGCGTCTGTGGCTCTGGTATCATGCCACCACGTCCCAGAGCTCTCAAGCTTGTCGCAGTACGGAGAGAGGGAGTGTGCGTGTTCAGTTCTTCGATTTTTCGTCGTTCGCCCCTGTGACTGCCACGGGAGCGGGGGTGACATCCGGCAGAATTTGAACGTCGGCGAATGGCTGGAGCCGTTCGGCCCCTTCAATCACGACCGGCATGCCGGGTTGGAGTTCACTGGCGAGGATCTCGACGCGGTCGCCAAAGAAGGAGCCCTCTTGCAGCATGACGGGCTTGGCCTTGCCGGTGCCGGGCTTCTCTGGATCGCCGAGGATCACGAACAGCTTACTGCCCGCCTCGGAGCGGACGATGGCATCCTTGGGGACGAGGGTGGCTTGGTGCGGGGGGCCTTTGAAGGTGACACGGGCCAGCATTCCTTCGGTGAGGGTCGGGAACTTGTGGCTGCCCGATTCCTTCATCACGTTCGGGATCTCCACCTTGACGGGGAAGGTGCGTGATCCGGACTCCCAATCACTGCGGGGAACAATCGCGATCACCTTTCCCGGCCATTTCTTCTGAGCGGTGGCATCAATGACGACATCGACCTCGGCTCCAATTTGGACGTAGGGCAGGTCGCGCTCGTCGACATTGGCGATGACGTGGACGACTTCGAGGATATCCGCCACCGTCACGACGGGATCGGCCTTGGCGAGCCATTGCCCACGCTGGGTGAACTCGCGAACGACGATTCCGGCAAACGGGGCTTTGGTGAAGCGTTTCTCTTTCTCAGCTTTCAGGAAGGCGACCTGATCGATCTGTGCATCGCGGCGGGCTTCGGCTTGAGCGATCTGCTCCACGCGAGGGCCAGCAGCCACGAGTTGTGACTGGGCTTTGGTCGCCAAGAACATCTTCTGCGCCGCTTCGGCCTTCTCTCTCGCGTCATCCAGATCATTCTGGCTACCGCCGCTTTCCTTCACGATGCGGGCCATGCGGTTGTACTTGTCGGCCATGACCTTCATGGTGACCTCGGCCCCTTCCATACGGGCTTTGGCTTCCGCGATCTCCTCGACGCGCGATCCACTCTTGAGTTCAGCCAGCATCGACTCCCGCTCCCGCAGAATCTTCTCGGCCTCCTGAATCCCCAGGTCGGTGGTCACCATGTTGAGGACCGATAACTGTTGATTCGCCTCTACGATGTCGCCTTCGTGGACATCGAAAGCGTCCACCTTTCCGTCGGAGCCACTGGCGACCACGCTGGTGCGGCGGGCGACCACGGTGCCTGTCACGACCGTTTCGGGGGCGACCTCTTCCGTCACCACCGGAGTGACGCGAACCAAAGCAGCTGGACGAACTGCGCCGGGGCCCGCTTGGGAACTGGCATTGGCCGGGGAGCGGCTGCAGCCGGGCAGGGCGAGAGCCAGCCC
>JAYSUV010000131.1:0-17403 GCA_043718945.1 Planctomycetota bacterium | reverse complement strand
TCTCACCCACCGGCGTCCCGCCCCGTGTCAGGGTGAGCAATGAGCGAACAAATCGGTGGTTGTGGACCTGATCGGCCACGTCATCGATCAGACAGTTGAACATTCCAATCAGGAATTTCGTGTCGCGAACGATGGCGTGCTGACTGTCGTCGACGGATGACAATGTCATCAGGTCCACGGCATACAGACACCACCGCCATAAATATAAGCCCCGTTCCCCGACCTGCTGGTAGCGGTTGACCCAGGGTTGAAGGTTCTCGGGGAATTCCCGATCCTGCCACGGTTCGACCGTTGCGGACCCGTTGGTCGGATCAAGCATGACGATCCGGCGGGAAAAATCGGAGGAATCACTCAAGGAGTCGACGAACAAATGCCGCAGGCGTCCCCATTGCGAACGGTCGGGTAGGGTGACAGGGCGAGGCGCCCCCTCGGGATGAATATCTAAGATCATCGCCTGCACCCCTTGGAGCTTGGCCATCTTTAAGAAGGCTGACTGGCAGATCCCTTCCGTGGGACGAACCGATGTGTCTTCTTCTGAGGAGAACATCCGGTTCCCCTGAGAATTCCAGGACAGCGGCTTGCTGTCTGTGCCCATCCTGACCACAAAGTCCACCATGTTCAAGAAAGAACTTTCCGAAGCATCGGCAACCCGCGTTTCCGCGGGGAAACACGCGGCGAAACGGGAGTCTACGGAACATCTTTCGCAAAGCTCGTATTGAGACTGTGCGTCGACAGTTCCAGACTCGACCCTCGTCTTTCCGATGTCGTAGGTGAAACAGGCAGGTAGCGCAGGATACCGTGGAGCGATTCTGCCGTCGTGACGCTCGGGACAATGGCGACTCGAATTGATACAAACCTGACAACCCCACCGTCCAGTCGCCCAACTCGCGAGTCTGCTGCCCCCAAGGAGCACTGGGCGCATCCAGCGGCATTTCATTCACCGTATGGCTGTGATCGTTTCACGGAGTTCTTCAAATGGCCGGAGTGAAGTCGATGTCTGCAACAGACCCGATTGACTGTGTTTATCGGTCTGGCGTTCGCCGGGAAGACGCCACCGAATCGGCTCAATGCCTGCTCCTCGCTCAAATTCTGGACACATCACCAGAGCAGACCACGGTCACGCGGCCCATGTGCGAGATCTGCATCGAGCAGACTCGCGGGCGGACATTCTCGGAACATCCGATCTTCCCTTCGCTGGTCTACCATCAAGCCACCGAACAGTTGACTGCGATCCATGACGCTGCCTCGCAGACGCACTGGGAATCATGGCTGGCGCGAGCGGAGGCCGCTCTCCTGCAACAGACGAAATCACCGACGGGGGCGGGTCCGACTCCGCTGTGTGACGTGATCCTGTGTGCCGACCAGGACTGTCCTCAGTTCCGGGCTGCGATGGAGAGTGTGCTGGACCAGTGCGAGTCGGTGCCGATTCTGCACATCATCGATTCGGGAGCTGTGCCGATTGACTGGGGGGACGATACGGCTCGCTGGAACGTGCTGATTCATCGCCTGCCTGGACCGGTGACGCCGCTCAGCGTCGTGTCTCAGATATCGAGTGCGCTGCGGACGCCCTATCTCGCGGTCCAGAGTCCCTCGGCGATCAGTGAACCGCTGAGACTCTCGCATGCGATCCGGGCACTCCGCGAGTCGGGTGCGGAAATGTATGTCGCTGGTGTCCCCCGAGTGCAGTCACCGACTGGCGAGGAGGATTCATTGGACGCAGAGTCATCGGCGATCATCCCTAAGTCACTTGTCGTCCGGCGGGCCACGCTGGTCGACATGGGCGAAGCAGCCTCGAAAGAATTGGAAACTGAAGCCGACCTCATCTTCGAGGCGTACCGCCAAGGCAGACTCGTCGTCACCAGTGCTGCCCCCGTGGTCAGCGCAGACGGTGCGATAACCATCGACTCACCGTCCGCCCAAGACTCGTCATCTCTGATTCGCAAACCCACGCGGACATTCGCACCCTCTCCGTTGCAGCCGATGTCAGTGCGACGGAATCGTTTCCCGCTCGTCCCGGTACGCTGCGATGTCGTCCTCCCCTTTCGAGGACACTTGCACTACGTTCGTGAAGCTCTTGAGGGTCTACTCACACAAGAACACGCGACAGCGGTCATCCACCTCGTCGATGATGCGACACCGGAAGACACTACGGACTTCCTAAACAAATGGGCGGCTCATCCTCAATTGCGGGTCTATCGTAACCGCGAGAACATCGGCCAGTTTCAGTCCTTCAACAACACTGCTCCGTTCTGGGAGACCGACCTCGTGGCGGTCCAGGACGCTGACGACATCAGCCTGCCGCAGCGGTTGCACTGGGCCGGGCAGATGCTGCACTGGAGCGGGGCCGATTACTTCGGCGGCGCGGTCGAGTTGTTCGGGGATGACGATCTCATCCGCCCCGTGATGTCCGAGACCAAGACCCTCGAACGTATTCGCCGAGCCGACTATCGCCGTTCCTTCTATCCTCAATGGGCCAAGACCGACTACTTCCTCGAAAACCCGACTGCCGTCTTTCGCACGGCGATGTTTCGCGAGATGGGTGGGTATGCCGACTTTGGCAGTCGACTGATGAATCGCACGAGCCTCGATACCGAATTCCAGCTGCGATGTTTGTTTCGCGGAGTGCGGTTTGCGATCACGCGCGAGGTGGTAACGCGTTACCGCGTGCATCCCGAATCAGCGACGCAGGACCGCTTGACTGGGTGGGGGACGACACCGCGCGCGGCGTCAATCCGCCAACTCGAAGAACGCTGCCAGTTGTTTCGCGGAGGGGACTTCGACCCCCGATCGTTCGGGGCACTGGGGCGTTATGCTGGTGTTACGGAACGCTGGCGTGAGACTCGGTGATGGAAACGCGATTGAGGATACTAGGATGAGGGTGAATTCCGGTCCCCTCTCCCCCGCGATTGACGTGGCCATCAGGGATAAGCGGTATTGCGGGGGAGAGGGCTAGGGTGAGGGGGCCACACGGGAGACTTTACCCCCTCACCCCGGCCCTCTCCCCCACAGCCAAGTCCTCATCGAAAGCAGCACCGATCGTGGGGGAGAGGGAGCAGAGATGAGTCCAGTCCACACTTGAGGATGTGCTCGTTTTCGTCACTGCGACTCCCGACAATGATCTCAATCTTGCCTCCTCCCTCTCGCTGACCACATGCTGCTCTTAGGCGAACGGCCAGTGGAAACCTACCCGTCAGACTTCCGAAGTCTCCGAAGAATTCGGAAGTCTTTTGGGACGCGAAGTCTGGCCGGTCGCCTTACCTGAGTGATCTGTTTTCATCCCACTTCAAAGACCACCCCCATGCCGACGCCCCTGTACGCCCTGCTCATCGGGATCAACACCTACAAGGCTCCCTTCATCCCGCCGCTCAAGGGATGTCGGAATGATGTCGAGTTAATCGCCTCCGTCCTCCGCAGCCGCTTCGGGGTGGCCGATGAGCAGTTGCGAGTGATCGTGGATGAACAGGCGACGCACGCCGCGATCAAGCAGGGCATTCGCGAGCATCTGATCAGCACGGCCCAGCAAGCGAAGGCCGCTGGTCAACCGATCCCGGCGTTCCTGTTCCACTTCAGCGGGCATGGCTCGATGGCACGAGATGCCAGCGGATCCAAGGCGACCGGCCTGGATGAAACGATGGTCCCTCACGACAGTCGGCAGTCCGACATCCTCGATATCAAGGACTGGGAACTCGGGGCACTCATCGACGAACTGGCTCTGTACACCGACAACATCACCGTGGTCTTGGACTGCTGCCATTCGGGTTCGGGCACGCGCGATGCGGAACTGACCACGCGCCAATGCCCCCCTGACTTGAGGCCGCAGCCCGAGCGATCTCCCGTGATCGCGACGGGGACTCGCAGCGCTGCGACCGATCCCTCAACGCCGCTCAACTCGCATGTCCTACTGGCCGCATGCAGCAATAGCCAATCGGCGAACGAGTACGTCGACAGCTCCTCGGGAGAAAAGCGGTATTACGGGGCGATGAGTTATGCCCTCGCCGAGGAACTGGCGAAGACCCCCGCCGGGAATGCCAGCTATCGCGAGATCTACCAACGCGTCTGCCGCCGCTTGAAGCAGTGGTATCCGCTGCAATCTCCGCAGTGCGAGGGAGACCGCGACCGTGTTCTCTTCGGCGGAGTCCGTCCGCCTCGCAATGTTTGGATCAGCGTCACCGGGTCGCAGGACGGGATGATTCGCATCGATGCGGGTGGCGTACACGGGTTGACGGAAGGGGTCGAGCTGAATGTCTATCCCGAATCGTTGCGAGAGATCGGCAGCGAGGCTCGCCCGCTCGCGCGGTTGCGAGTCGTGCAGCGCGACGCGGTGCAGAGTCTGTGTGAAGTGATCGACGGGGAGCGAGTGTTGTCCCCCGGTTGTCGCATCCAACCGACGACGTGTGGATCGCAACTGACACGCACGGTGTCACTTGCCGGTGTCGACGCGGAGCTGCGCGAGGCTGCACAGCAACGACTGACCCAACCCGACTTGCTCGGGCTGGTGAAGCTGACTGCCGACGCGGTCGCTGACTTGAAGGTCCAGTCCCATCCCGATGGCTACTCGTTGTGTGATGCCGCAGACCAGCCGCTGGAATCACCAGCCACGACGCAGAGCCTCGACACTCTCGCCGCCTGGATTCGCAAGTGGGCCAAGTCCCTCAACGCCCTGCGGATCGAGAACCCCTCGCCGCAGTCGGAGCTGCGCGGATTGGTAAGCGTTGAGTTCAAACTCAAGGACGGGACGCTCGTCTCCGATTCCAACCAGGCGGTACTGGAGTCGGGGACCGTGGTCCAGGTGCAGATCACGAACCGGTCGCCGGGTCCGTTGTATGTCTCGGCTCTCAGCTTCGGCTATGACGGTTCGGTGTCACTGATCTGGCCTGCGATGGCCGGGGAGCAGCTTCCGTTGCCGCCGGGGAAGTCGGTCACCACGCGGGCCTTCCGGCTGATGTTCCAGACCGGGGATGCGCGGACGCAGGTGCGCGAGGCGATCAAGGTGTTCGCCACCCGCAGCCCGACCGACTTCGATTTGCTGACCATGGACGGAGCCGGGCAGCATGCAGGAACTCGGTCCGTGACTGGCAGCGGTCCGTTGGGACAACTCTTGGAACAGGCGGCCCAAGGGAGCGGCACGCGCCTCCTCCAGCCGATCGAGGCCCCCGCCGAAGAGGACTGGACCACCGCCGAGTTGGCCTATCAACTCGTACGGCCCGCGAAGGAACTTCAGCGTCCGCTGCTCGGCGGTCAGGGCGTGGCGCTGCCCGGCACCGAGTGCGTCGTCACCGCTCCGGCGGGGTTCTCGGGCACGCTGCGGCCCGTGACGGCGTTGCCCGAGCAGCGATCCCTCGGTAGCGTTCCGATGACCGAGAGTCTGGCCGCGATCGGCGGTCCCTCATCTCATCCACCAGCCGCACTGCTGGCCAGTCTGCTCGGCGCGAGCGGCCCCGCCCTCGACTCCTTCGAGATCGACGCGGACAATCTCGCTCGGTCGCAACTCTCGTTCGAGTCACCACTGCGGGTGCAATGGAGTCCCGGTCAGCGGAGCATGTCAGAGTCGGTCTCCCGCGAGCGCGTGCTGGCGATTGCCTCGGATGGAGAGTTGCTCTATCCGGTCGGCATCGCGGACGGAACGAGCGGGGCCATTGATGTCACCTGGCTCCCACCAGCGGGCGAGTCGACGCTCGAAGGAGTCGGGACTCGCAACCTCGTGCGAACCGTTCGGCTGTACTTCTACAAGATGCTCAGCTGGGAGTTGGGTTCACTGGGGCTGAAGGTCGTCCGTTGGGTTCCCAACGAGCGAGTGGCCGCTGAGCCGCTCGTGATCGGAGAGCAATCGCGGCGGTTCACCCTCGGTGAGGTCCGCAGCCGCCGGGCCAATCCAGGCGATATCCTCCCCGCGCACAAGGTGCTGGTCCTCGTGCATGGTGGACTCTCGGATGCCGATTCGATGCTGGCGGAGATCGGCCCGCTGGTGGAACGCTCGGGGCAGACCTATGACCGGATCGTCGCGTTTGAATACGAGACCGTGGTCACCCCCTTGCAAGACAGTGCCACGCAACTGGCACAGGCTCTGGCGAGCAGCGGCATCACACTGGCAGGGGGAGGACGAGTCGACCTGCTGGCTGTGGGGACGGGGACACTCGTCGCGCGGGCTGCCATCGAGATGCTCGGGGCGCATGAGCGAGTCAGTCGCTGCCTGCTCGCCGGACCGCCCAACACCGGCACGCTGCTCGCCAAGTCGCAGAGCATCGCCCGCTGGCTCGGAACGCTGGCCCTCGCCAAGTGCGTGCTGGTGCCTCAGCTACTCCCGCTGAACATGGCGTTCAACAAAGCGGTGAACGATGCGGCAGCGATCCGCGATTTGCAACCGCAATCGGACTTCTTAAAGGCACTCAACGCCGCGAAGCCACCCGCTCAAGTGCCCTATACGATTCTCGCCGGGGTGGCTGCGTTGCCACCCGCGCTGGCCGGATTCCTGCGACGCATGGCCGATGCGAGTTTATCGTTCCTGTTTGATGATGAGCATGACCTGGTGTGCAGCCAGACCAGTATGATCTCTCTGCGCAACGGGCAATTCCCGGCAGAGCAGCTGAAAGTGCATGTCGTCCCTGCGGATCACTTCACCTATTGGAGTGAACCGATTACGGCCGAACGGGTGGTGGAGTGGCTGAAGGCGTGACACGAACGGTCAGACTGGTCTGACCCGTGGGATAGGCTTCCAGCCTGTCTTGGGGCGTGAGATGACAGGCTGGCAGCCTATCCCACGCGGACCTCTTGCTCAGATGCGGGCCAATGGTTGACCCATTCGCTCCAGGTGACATCCGTTTCCTGAAACAGCAGCTGACCACGGTCGACGACAGGCCAGCCTGTCACTGCGGCTCCATTGATCGCGACCGGCGTGATTAAGCGGCCCTCTTGCCGCAAGGGATAGACGACCGGATCGGCGTGCGGCGAAATCAGACGGACGGCGTCGACCTCCAGTTCCAGACCGGGCTCGATATCCGTTCCCTGTGTCACAGAGGAGAGCACCTGCTCCCGCACCAGATCGACTCCCGCCAGCTTGTAGAGCCCGGTCAAGGCGACGTTCAGCCGCGTCCGCGTCTCAGCGGGCAGGTCGCTCATCCAGCCCGGGTCAACAATTCTCGCGGCGAGCCAGCCGTTCAAATCCTCCCACCGCATCATCAGTGGACGTTCCGGGGCGAGCGAACACCACAGCTCCAGATCGAATCGATTCGTGGCTGGCTCCAGTCGGCCCACCGAGATTGTCGCCCCATTGAGCAGCTTCGTTTCGGCAATCAGCACGCAGAACTCACGCTCCACGAACCGCCGCACCGCCAGCACGACCGAGTCGATATGGGCCAATTGTCGTGTCGAGCGATACCCGTGGCCCGGATCGGATTCGAGCCGCAACGCACCTCTCAACTTCATGTAGAGCTTGGCCAGCGTCCCCGAGCGAAAGCCAGGACGCAGCAGCGCGGTGATCGACTCGCCGTGGCTGCCGACTCGCACGGGTTGGATACCTTTGGGTCGGTTGGCAACATACAGCTGCCAGTTCTCTTTGAGTTCCCAGACCAGGAACCCGAAGACACCGGGGGCGAGGATGACGATGGCCCCCGTGATCGCCGCTGCGGTCGGTTCCGACATCCGCTCTGCACCGACCGATCCATGAATGAGGTGTAGGATTTGCTTGGTATAGGGGATCAAGATTTTGTGCGAAATGGTGACGACCGGGAAGTGCTTGATCGGGTTGACTTGCGGTTCCACCAGCAGTGTCACAACGAACCGGATGACATACGACACGACCGACCAGACCGAACCGATCAGAATCTTTAAGACGACAAACCGTCCCGGATCCCCCGCCCGAAACCGCAGCCACTCATCGACGGTGTAGAGCGACTGTTCGATCCACTGCATCGCGTCATGAAACAGATCCATCACCAAGTGATAGATCACCGCGAAGATGCGGAATCGCAACTCGTGCCACGCTCGCACGCAGATGTCTAGCACCCGCTCCTCGACTGATCGCCCTGCCGGTGAGTTCAGGAACAGGTTCATCACCAGAAAACTGTCGAGCCAGTTTCGCCAAGTCAAAGAGGGCGGCGGCAGAAGCCAACTCAGTGAGTATTTCATCAAGAACCACGTTGTGCCGACCAAGACCAGCGTGACCGCGATCGGGCGCAGCACATACCCCTTGAGAATCGCAAAGGCCCGGCTTTCGAGAACGCGGTGGACAAGCTGCGAATCGATCACCGACACGGGAAGCTCGTAGGCCAGCCAGCGTGAAGTCGCCCAGAGTCGAACGAAAAACTTGACCACACTGCGACGAAACCGGGGACGATGCAGGAGCGTCCACACCAAGACGCCCAGCACGAGCCACGCCGCATAAAACGGGGTCGTGTGTGGTTCGGCATGCTTGGCGTTCTCGATGTTCTTGCGGACCTGCTGGCCAATGGTCGCGTCAACCGTTTTCGTCGTCACATTGACTGCAGCTTCGCCCACGTCCTGCAACGCGTCGACGGCCCGGTCAGTCAGCTTGGCCACGCTCGAAGGCTTCTGGGCAACTGCTTCGGGCTGGCCCTCCGCGTTGGGGGCCTCGGCGAGAGGGTCGGCCTTCAACGGCGGCTGATCGTCCACGGAGTCCATAGCGGGACCGGACCCGTCGGCTGGTTTCGGACCAACTCCCGGATTGGCAGGCAGAGGCGATGGGGCGAATGGAGGGATCACTGCCGAGTCTGCCGGACTGTGAACAGTAGCTGTGGATGGAGGCGGTGGCGTTTCTGTGGGAGTCCCCTGCCACAAGTGAACCAGCATCGCCAGCGCGAGATACGCCCCGCCAAATGGCAAGGCGATATGCCTTACCGAAAACCGTCCCAGCGGTGTCCCGAAGGCGAGCGAACTCAGCCGCTGCGAGGCCCGCAGATAGACCGCTCCCTGCCGATAGACCCCGTCCAAGACCTTGGCCAATTGCCGGTCCGCCCGCAGCAGGCGATCGCCCCAGGCCAGTTCTAACGGCCCCGAGACATCGGGCAGCTTTAAGCTGTTCTGCGAGAGCGCGTCCCGCACATCTCCCATCGTGATGAAGCCGCGCTCGACCAGCCGGTCAAGCAACCCTTCAATCACCTTGCGGCGGGCCACGCGCTCCGGAATGTTCTGCGGCACCAAACCGACATCGTCGAAGGTCTTCTCAATCAGCGGCCGCACCGTCTGCCGCAATTCCTGATCTGATCGGGTTTGAACCACATCAATGAGGGCCATCAACCGGTTGCGGTCGACTGCCGAAATGCGGATCGACGAGGCTCGCTCCGCCGTCGATTGCAGATACTTCGCGCTCTGCACCGTTTCCAGCAGCGGAAGTTCCCTCCGCAGCGGTTCCCCGCCCAAGGTCTTAACCCAACCCCAGACGTTGAACCGGTACACCCCGCGTTCGTGCGCGACGCAGACCTTCTGTAGGTCGTAGAGAACGCGGGCTTCGAGACTGCGATAGCCGTCCGCAGCCCGAGAGAGCAGGGGGCACAGCGCTCGCCACCACTCGTCCTTCTCCGAGTCACTCAACCGCCAAACTCGCTGCAAGCGCTGAGCCAGCTGACGCAACTCCTCCTCAGCTGCAGCGCGGTGGCTCGCGGCATCAGCAGGATCGTCTTTGGAGGCCCGCATGCGCAGGATCGCGGCTTTGACCTGATTGCCCACCTGGCGAGCCCGTTCCGCCTGGGCGAGCAAGAGCGTGGGGTGACGCGGGTTCAGGGGGCGCGGCTCGACATCAAGTGGGTCCGAGACCATCGCGATGACGGGGGGCACTTCGACCGGCACGACATCCGCCACCGGGAGCATCAACCGCTCGGGGGCTCCGGCGGGCTGAGTCTCTCGATACCACGTCTCGTGAGTCAGGTCCGCCCATAACGGCTCAATCGCCTCCCAGTTCCGAATCGCCGGGAAGAACAGCTGCAGATCCCACGGCGCGAAGTATTTCAGTTCCAGCACGACGGCCAAGAACTCGACATACGCCACCTCGTCATCTTGCGGAGGGAGCAGCAAGTCGTCCTTCAGCAGCACATGCCGGACTTCCGCGAACTCACCCGACCCGATCTGACGAATGCGATCCGCAATCAATGCCGAGGTTAGCTGTTGATCCTCGATCAGCTGTTCCACTTCGGCATGGACCCGGCCATGAAAGGTGAGTCGCCAGAACGCGTGCAGCCGCTCCGCACTAGTGAGTCGGGCGAATTCCTCGTCATCGGTCGGACGAGCCAGCAGGATCATCCGTCGTGGCAATTCCTCTGCCGGAGACAGACCCAGTTCCGACCGATCGGCAACGATCAACAGCCGCTCGCGCTCGATCGTGTAGACCTTGGAGTGTGGGACTCGGATTCCCAGACCCGGAATCCGGCGGTCCTGAATAATGACCCGACGCAGGATGCGAGGCTCGACGAAGAGCGCACGCGGCTCGGCCTGCGAGACGAGCGTCTCGATCGCATCCAGCGAGAGAACGGACGGTGATGGGGAAGCAGCACTCATCCCGTCATTGTAGAGGATGTGGGCCGCATTGCCTTCTCGCTGATGGCTCCCACAGAGTTCCTTCATAGAGAGTCCTCCGCTGGGCCGGTACAGTGTGTTCTCGGATTTCGAGTTCTCAGGGACAGTGCATGTCAGTCTACGCCCGGATCTTTCTGTTGATTGTGGGTTACGCGGTCACGCTGTTGCTGATCCGCTGGGTGATCCTGTCTCGCAAGCGGCAACCGGTCGCGGCCATCGCCTGGATTCTGGCGATCATTTTTATTCCGATCTTTGGAGGCATCCTGTTCCTCCTGATTGGAATGACCAACATCCATCGACGGCGCGAGGGGAAGCTCGCAGCCGCCCGCAAGCTCGCCCCCAAGTTTCCCAACGTGAGTCAGTTTGAATTGCGTGATCTGGAGCTGACTCGCCAGCAGACGCGACTCGCCTTGCTCATCAACCGGGTCTGCGGAGGCATCCTCACGGGCAACAATTCGATCGAGGTCATCGCTGACACGAACCTGACACTGCGTCGGATCGAGGAGGCGATCCTGGGAGCGAAGCAGACCCTCGATCTCGAATACTACATCTGGCAACCCGATCGTACGGGCACCCGTGTTCGCGACCTGTTGATCGAGCGCGCGAAGGCCGGGGTGAAGGTTCGCTTCCTGTATGATGCACTGGGGTCGATGGCTCTCAATCGGAAATTCCTGTCCCCGATGAGTGAGGCGGGAATCCAAGTGGTGCCCTTCCTGCCCGGCTCGACATTTCGAGAACGCTGGTCATTCAATAATCGCTGCCATCGAAAAATTGTCATTGTGGATGGGACCATCGGATTTACCGGCGGGATGAACATTGGAGATGAATACATTGGTGCCAACCCCGACATCGGACATTGGCGGGACACCCACCTGCGGATGGAAGGCCCCGCAGTTTGGCAGCTGCAACAAGTGTTCGCCGAGGACTGGTACTACTCGACGGGCGAGGAACTGACCGACGAGGCCCTGTTTCCGCCTCCTCCTCGATCAGGACATGGGATTGTCCAGGTCGTGAGCGGTGGACCAGATGGCGTCAACGAGCCGTTCCATACGCTGACCTTCGCCGCGATGAACGAAGCCCGCGAGTCGATCACGATCGCGACCTCGTACTTTGCACCGACAGTCCCGCTGGTCATGGCACTGGAAACGGCCGCGGCGCGGGGGGTCAAGGTGCGACTGATGGTAGCGGGGAATTCCGTCTATCCGTGGACCGTGTGGGTCGGGCGATCATTCTATGACACCTTGCTCCGAGCGGGGGTCGAGATCACCGAGTACAAAAAGGGGATCCTGCATTCGAAGACCCTGACCATCGACGGAGTGTGGTCACTCGTGGGGACCGCGAACTTCGACTACCGCAGCATGCTGCTCAACTTCGAAGTCGCGCTGGCTCTCTATGGCGAAGGATTCGCCCGTGAATTGGAGCAACAGTTCCAGTCCGATCGAGAACACTGTCGCCCAATTCTTCTAGCGGAATGGGAAGAGCGGTCCTTAAGCCGCGTGTTCGTCGAGAACGTGTGCCGGCTCTTTGCCCCGCTGGTGTGATGCGGGGAACGGCTCCGACTTGAGTATCAACAGAGTCCACGTATATCCAGCTTCTACACAATGAGCAGTCGGGATGAGTGGCCATCACTTCGGTGCCCGGAAGTTGAACCGGTCGTGCTGGCTGAAGAACTCCAGCGGGTGACTCGGCTTCCAGTTCAGGGGAGTGTTCACAGGGACTGCTTCCCGGAAATCTTCAGCTGCACTTGCCCCTCACTTTTACTTATCTCAATATGGCGGAAGGAGCTATCCACAATGACCGAACGTGTTTCTGAGAAACCACAGATTCCACCTCTCGGGGGGCTATGTACCTTCGAGGAAGCAAGCCGGATGTCACTGTCCGTAGAGGACTGCGTGGATTGGCTGAAGCGGCTGCACTACGTTTTTCGTCGGCTGCACCAGATTTTTACTTCGCACATCACTGCGGAGCCGATCTATGAACTGAAGACGGCATTCAGTCTGCATGCCCATCTGTGTGCCGAGCATGCGCAGGCGATCCGGACCCGAGTTTCGGAGATGCGCGAGCCTCCTTTGGGGTTGGAGGTGGTGCCACATCCCGCGCTGGAGCTAGCGTGCGATGAGATCCTGTGTGCCCCGACGACGCAAGAGCGCTGCCTCGGGCTGTACGAAGTGTTACTGCCAGCCTTGAATGAAGCGATACAGGATTATCTCGAGACGACCAATCGCCTGGCAGATGCCCCGAGCGTTCGCATCCTTCGATTCGCCCAACTCGAACTGTTCGACATGCTGGAATTCGGTCAGAAAGCCCTGGCCACATGGGAGAAGGTTTCTGGCGACGAGCAGCAACACCCGGAGAAGACCGCAGCTTACTATACCTGCTTATGGGGAGCCCTCCACGCCGCTGGCGGCCTGAGCGGACGTGCGGAGATTACGACACCGGCACCGGCCCCGGTCTACTCAACGACACCGTTTAAGTACGACCGAGTCCCCCAACGAGACACCCGGTTTCAAGACTCCTTCAACGCGGGCGTGAACCCCGAGGCATTCCTCTACAACCCCGATTTCTCCCCGCGCGACAAGACGCTGATGATGTTCTACAAGCGCATTCGTGAGATCGATGTGCCGGAGATGATGGCCAGCATCCTGGTCGAGATGCCTCACAAGCCGTGGGGCTTCAAACGCGATATGACACGCCAGCTGTGGGACGAGGCGCGGCATGCCATGCTCGGCGAGGTCGGGTTCCGCCAGGCCGGGATTGACTGGACCCGTATCCCGATCAGCTTCATCTGGTCGTACAACCTCAACACCCAGCTGACGGCCCAGGAGCGTCACGCGGTGCTGTTCTACATCGAGCAAGGACTGATGCCGAAGTCCGGGAAGCGTTATGAGTGGGAGGTTGCCAAAGCCTCTGGGAATCCGCTGGCTGCACTCTTCCAGGACTTCGACTGGGCCGACGAAGTGCTGCACGCCCAGATTGGTCGCGAGTGGTATGTGAAGGACTTCGGCGACCTCAATGGCGCGATGGCCTATGGCGACAAGTGCTGGTCCAAAGTGCTCTCGCACTGGCGGGAGTACATCGACAAGGGCTTGACCCAGCACCGCAACTGGTGGCCAGAGATCTACCAACAAGCCTGCCGCAACTGGGGCGTCGAACCCGACCCACGGGCACTGGCGTTCAAAGAGACTTACGAGACCATTCGGGCTGATCTGAAGGAGATCACGGGGTCCGCGTGAAGAGCCACGACTCGTCACAAGTGTGAGCGAAGTGCGTTGGGGACGGCTCGTCGCTATTTCTCATCCACTCGCTTTGCCTCGGTCGCCTCTTTCGGCTTGAGATGAGCATCGAAGAACGCGGCCATCAGTTCGCGGGTTTCGACCGGCATCGAATGCCCACGTTGATGCACGAAGAACTCGAAATTCTGCGGCACTCCCAGCAGCTCGTACACATCGGCCACCTTCAGCAGCATCAACACGCGTTGCTTCTGCGTGAGTCGGGGACCGTCGTTCAAGGCTGAGACATCGAGGAAGGCGCGTGGGGCCGAGAGGGCCATCACCTCGTGAAAGTCGATCGGAGGGAGCTGGCCTTCCAGGAGCTGCGGGCGGATGTGTTTGAAATAGACGTACCAGCGATCGCGCGACCATTCGGTGACGGAGCTGTTGTGGCGGAAGAAGGCGGCGCTGCAGTTGTCGACAGCGGCCTTCACGCGTGTGTCGTAGGCCGAGAGGAAGATCGTCCCCTGGCCGCCCAGCGAGTGCCCCATCGCTCCGATGCGGTCCTTGTCGACGATGTCGAGCGTCTCCAGCACATCAATGGCGATTGAGTGCTCGTACGTGAACTTGCCGACAGATGTCCATTCGGGGTGCTTCTGGTGGAAGCGTGTCGTGTCGTAGGCTCCCTCCGGGGGGATGCGGCGGCCCGAGACGAAATGCTCAGGGGCGATGACGACGTAGCCACGCTGGACGAGATGGTGCAGGTGGGCCTTCGTGGCATCGTCGACGAGGCCCGCGGCTTGCTCGATGCCTTTGGGAAAGGTTCCATGCAGGGCGACGATCGCAGGGAGTTTTTCGGTGTTCCCCGGTTGTCGTTTCGGGATGGCGAGGTAGGCATGGGCTCGCTCGCCCTCTTCCACGGCGTAGCTGATCAGCTGGCGGGTGTAACCTTCTGCGACTTCGACAGTCTCGTGGACCTGCACATCGAGCGGCGGCTTCGCGGGCTTGTGCTGATCGCGGATCAGATCGAGGAACCGCTGGTGGAGTACCTCGCGGTGCTGGGCCCAGTCTTCGGGAGTCTTGACTCCTTCAGTGAGGTCGTCCCACGACGAGACGATCTCCGGTGGGTCGGAACGGGGCCGGATTGGCTCGTCCGCGAGAACCGTGCAGGCTGCGATTCCGAGCAGCAGCAGCAGCCAGCCTGCAAGACTGAACCCCATTGGTCGACCATCGAACGGCATCGTCTTCATCGCGAACGCCCCTTCTTGGGTGGTGTCTTCTTGGCGGGCAGCTTCTTCTTGATGGTTCGCTTCCTCTGCACGGGGCGTTTCTTCGCAGCGGCCTTCTTCCTCGCGGGAGGCCATGCCTCTCGCTCACTCGGCGTCCGTGATGCGATCTGCGACTCCGCCAGTTGATAGAACTCATGCAGCTTGGCTTCCAGCAGCCTCTTGTCCGGCATGCGGGTCTGATACTCCGCCACGAGAGCTGGCGACATCGACCGGTTGAGGGCATACTCCACCACCTCGTGGTCCTGCGTGGCACAGAGCAACACACCAATGGATGGCTGCTCATGTGGCTTCTTGATTTTTCGATCGAGTGCTTCCAGGTAGAACTCCAGTTTGCCGAGGTACTCGGGCTGGAACTCATCAATCTTGAGTTCGATGGCCACCAGGCAGTTGAGAGCCCGGTTGAAGAACAGCAGGTCGAGAGCGAAATCTTTCTTGCCCACCTGCAACGGGTACTCACTCCCGACGTAGCAAAAGTCTCGCCCCAGCTCGATGAGAAACCGCTTCAGTTTTTCGACCAGCCCTCGCTGCAGGTCGGCCTCGGAGTGGCCATCGGCCAAGTCGAGAAACTCGACGAGATAGCTGTCCTTGAAGATGTCCGCGGCATCGGAATGCAATTCTGTCACCAGTGGTGACAGTTTTGGCGGAGTGAGTATGGTTCGCTCGAATAACGCTCCAGAGAGTTGGCGTTGAAGTTCCCGCTTGCCCCATCGTTCGCGGTGACAAAGACGGAGGTAGAACTCCCGTTCCTCATCGCGTTTGCAGCGGCTCATGATGAGCAGGTTGTGGGTCCAGGACAATTCTGTCACCAGTGGTGACAGTTTTGGCTGGTCGCGATACGTCTCGAAAAACTGGCTCATTCTCCACAGATTTCGGGCGGAGTAACCAGTCACTCCGGGATACCGGCGCTGGATTGTGGTGGCCAATTCCTCGACCGTTCCCTCTCCCCAGCCGTCACGCGAAATCTTCTGCGTGAGATGCTCACCGATTCTCCAGTAGAGATCGATCAACGTGGTGTTCACCACCGCCACGGCACGGCTTCGCGCCGCTTGGATCAGCCCCAGAACCGTCTTGAAGTCGGGGGGTGGCGGAGCCTTTGGCACTTTCGAAAGAGCGAGGCTGCGGCGGGGAGAACTCTTCTTGGCGGGCATGGATCGAAGCCTCATGAGGGCATCACACGAAAAAGCCCAGGGGTCGCAACCCCTGGGCTTTGGCACATGATCACCAGCGAGTGTCATTACACCAGTTCCGCAATCGGACGGCGGTAATCGAGGATGTACTGCGGACGACCGGCGGTGTCGAACAGCTGAGTCGTTTCCACGTCGATGCCGAGTTGGTGGTAGACGGTGGCGAAGACTTCCTGGATATGGACTGGGCGATCGTCAGGGCGTTCGCCGTTGCGGTTGGTGGAGCCGATCACCTGACCGGTCTTGAGGCCGCCACCCGCCATGAAGAAGAACGACGCTTGCGGCCAGTGGTCGCGGCCCGCAGTGCCGTTGATGCGCGGGGTGCGACCGAACTCGCCCGACATGAGGATGAGCGTGCTGTCGAGCATCCCGTGACGCTCCAGATCCTCGATCAACGCACTCAAGGCCCGATCAAGAGGGGGCAGTTGCTTCCGCATCGACTCAAAGTTCTGGCCGTGGGTATCCCAGCCGCCCCAAGACAGAGCCACGCTGCGGCATCCCGCCTGGACCAGCTTGCGAGCGAGCAGGAACCGCTCGTTGTCGCGGTTCTTCTTGATCCCGTAGCGTTCGAGAACTTCGGGCGATTCCTTGGAGGTCTCGAGTGCTGCCGACACATGGCCGGAGGTGATCAGCGACACAGCCCGCTGTTCGAAGCTGTCGAGGGCGTCCATCATCCCCTTGGCGTCAGTCTCAGCGCGGAAGCGGTCGAACCCCGCCAGCAGTTCATTCCGCTCGGTGAACCGCGACTCAGCCACCATCTTGTTCAGAGTCAGGTTCTGCTTGGCCGCTCCGTCTGGGCGGAAGGGCATGTGCATCGGTCCGAGGTATCCCGACTTGCCCCAGTTGTTCAGGTCGACCGAGGTCGGCGCGGTGCCTTTCTCAGTGGTCACTGCGGGGCCGCACAGCTTTGACAGCACCGACCCGACACCGGGACGACCGCCGAGACTCTTCAGATCGCGCTCCGACCAGCCGGAATCGGACTGTCGCGAATCGTGTTCGTTGTTCACGCCCGTGGTCGACCGCACGATCACGGTCTTGTCGGCGACAGAAGCCAGCATCGGCATCAGTTCGCAAATCTCCATCCCGGCCACCTTGGTGGCGATCGGCATGAACTCGCCCCGGAATTCCTTCGGAGCCAGCGGCTTCAAGTCGAAGGTGTCCATGTGGGTCGGCCCACCGGGCAGATAGATATTGATG
>JAYSUV010000014.1:0-2463 GCA_043718945.1 Planctomycetota bacterium | reverse complement strand
CCCCCTGATGCAAGAACCCCGCCAAGTGCTACGAGACCGACTCCTCGCGGGCAACGCCAAAGACTGACAGAAGTTAGGACGGCGACAGTGCCATTCGGGGCTGGGGCTTGTCCCCGTGGTTCTCTCGCGACAGATGTGCACAAGCGAGGGAACCACCCCGACGAGCGGGGTGACGGGGAGACTATCTGTCCCCCGGCAACGTTACTTCGCCACCCCCATTGCCCGAGTTTCTCGCATGACCACCACCTTGACCTCGCCGGGGTAGGTCAGCTGGTCTTCAATCGCTTGGGCAATGTCGCGGGCCATTTTGGCGGCTTCGCGGTCGTTGATCGATTTCGGGTCAACGATCACGCGGACTTCGCGACCTGCTTGTACCGCGTAGACTTGGTCGACGCCGGGGAAGCCGTAGGCGATCGCTTCGAGGTCTTCCAGGCGGCGAATGTACCGGTCGAGTGACTCGCGCCGCGCCCCCGGCCTCGCTGCCGAGCAGGCGTCGGCGGCAGCTGTGAGGACGGTGTAGATGTACTCCGGGCGGATGTCGTCGTGGTGGCCGAGGGCGGCGTGAACCACTTCCGGGCCTTCGCCGTACCGCTTGAGAAGTTCGGCTCCGATGGCAGGATGTCCCCCCTCCATCTCGTGATCCGCAGCCTTGCCGATGTCGTGCAGGAAGCCGCACCTCCGGGCGAGGTTGCCGTCCAGCCCGAGTTGCTCCGCCATCATGCCGGTCAGATACGCCACCTCGATGGAGTGCCGCAGCACGTTCTGGCTGTAGCTGACGCGGTAGGAGAGGCGGCCCATGAGTTGGATCAGCTTGTCGTGGAGGTTCGGCACACCGGCCTCTTCGGCACCGGAGCGGCCCGAGCGGATGATGGTCTGGTCCATCTCCTTTTGCGTTTCGCGGACGATCTCTTCGATCTTCTGCGGGTGAATGCGACCGTCTTGAATGAGCTTGTTGAGCGACTGCCGGGCGATTTCGCGGCGGACGGCGTCGAAGGCTGTGACGACGATGACTCCGGGAGTATCGTCAACGATCACATCCACGCCGGTGGCCTGCTCAAAGGCCCGAATGTTGCGGCCCTCGCGTCCGATGATGCGGCCCTTGACATCATCACTGGGGATGTCGATGGTCGAGACGGTCGTCTCGGCGGTGTGCGTCGAGGCGTACCGTTGGATCGCCATGCCGATGATCTCGCGAGCCATCCGCTCGGAGTTCTCCTTGAGATCCTTTTCCTTCTTGAGGATCTGGCTCCCCGCTTCGGCCCGCAGCTCATGGCCCAGCCGGGTCATCAGCCGCTCGGACGCTTGCTCTTTAGAGAGGCTGCTGATTTTGTAGAGTTCTTCCTGCTCCTGCTTGAGAAGTTTTTCGAGTTCGCGTTCGTGGGCCTCGGCGTTTTTAGTCTTCTCAGACAGACGATTTTGGGTCGTCTGCAGCATCTTCTCCTTGGCCTTGATCTGGTTGTCGAGTTCGTTCAGTCCCGATTCCCGCTTGTCGAGTTTACGCTCGACATCTCGCAGCTCTTCGCGGTCCTTCGCCAGTTCTTTGTTGAGTCCCTCTTTGCGGCGAAGTAACTCTTCCTTGATCTCGAGTTCGCTGGTCTTACGAAGATTGTCAGCCTCGATCTTGGCTTCGTGGAGCAGTTGCTCCTTGTTGCGGTAAGCCGGGCCGAGCCTCATCCGTTCGAAGATGAATCCGATCATCAGCCCCACCACCAACGCCACCCCAGCGTAGATCATCCACTCCATGCCACACCTCAAATTGTGTCAGCGGCAGCTCACGAGAAATCGTAGTGCTAAGGATCGTCGACCGAAGAGCCGATGCGGAGTTGACCTGCACGGTGCCAACACGCCCTGTCCCCGCTGAACGGGCACAGCTCCTGGTCCAAAAACGAGTCCCTCACGAAGTCCTTGATCTGCCGGTTGTTGTTGAAAGATCGTCCACGAACTGCCCGTAGCAGTCCCGATCCGCCATGTTACCGGGGACAGGATATACTTCAACCCAATGCGGCGATGCAAGTTGCGACGAGACAAGAGGCTCAAACTCTGATCGAGGACAGGGAACTCTGGAAAAAACAAAAACAGAGGGGGGCAGTGACTTGCAGGGAAGAAAGTCTCGGATACATTGTGCCTCCCCCAAGCAACGGCGTGGGGAACGCTCTTTGAAAACATGGTTGGTGACCCCGAGAAGTATTTGGGAATCAGCGTTCGTATGATGGATCTCTCAGATTGATTCTGAGGGGCTCGCCCGAGAGGGTGAGCTTAAAGAGAGATCAGATGTGGCTGGCTGAAATGAAACGATGGTGATGTGGGGTGCGAATCCTGTAGTTCATCATCGGATCAAAACCGATTTGTTTACTGCACGTTCTGTTGCAAAATGGGATTGTGTGAAGCATCAAATTTAAGGGTTTGATCCTGGCTCAGAGTGAACGTTGGCGGCGTGGATTAGGCATGCGAGTCGAGCGATCG
>JAYSUV010000130.1:0-5699 GCA_043718945.1 Planctomycetota bacterium | reverse complement strand
TGTGCAGCCTCGCCTACAGTGACCAGTGGGACCACTACTGGCAAACCGCCTGAAATCCAACGAAAAGAGAAATGCCACAATCCGCTCCTACACCCACTCCGGTCGCCCAGATCGGCTTCGCTGTCCCGTTCCTACCGGATCGGCTAGATTTCGCAGCTTCCCCACGCTGGCGTCACGGTTTCTGCTGTGACGCTGGCTGCACTCAGAACGCCAATTGGCGGTGAAGGACGCGCGCATGCCCATGGATCCCTATACCATTTGCCCTTGCGGCAGTGGCAAGAAGCTCAAATTCTGTTGCCAAACGATCTCGCTGGAGATGGAGAAGGTCGAGCGGTTGATCGATAACCATCAGCCCCGCATGGCCTTGCAGATTCTGGACAAGCTCGCCAAAACGAACGAGCAAAACCCGTGGGTCATCACGCGGCAGGCGGCCTCGCTGATGTCTGATGACCGGGCGGCGGACGCCAAGACGGCACTGCTGATGTTCCTGCGACATCGCTCGGACCACCCGAGTGCGAACGCTCTCTACGCCATGTCGATGCTGCAAGCGGACGGCCTTCCCGAAGCGCGCAAGGCGATCCGCCGTGCCTTCCGCTTCTCGATTGCCGCCGAGCCGGTCATCGTCGCTGGGCTGGCTCAGTACCTCGCCGAGTACCACTGGCAACTGGAGCAGTTCATGGCCGCCCGCCAGCACATGGTCATGGCCCTTCAGCTGGGGAATGAGAACCAGCGTCAAGAGGTACTCAACCTGCTGATGGAGTTCGATGCGGACCCCAGTGTCCCGTTCGTCTTTCGCGGGGGCCAGACGGTTCCCGAGTACACAGCCCCGGATGCGGCTGTCGAAAAGGTCAATAAGGCCCAGCGGCTCGCCTCTGTCGGCTGCTGGGGCGAGGCCGCCGTTCAGCTGACCGAAGTTGCCGAGCAAATCGACACCGACTCGATCGAACTCTGGCGGCTGATCGGGCTCTTCCGGGCGTGGGATGGCGACGAGGCGGCGGCGTCTGTCGCACTTCACAAGTCGGCCATACTCGATGCGGCGAACTTTGATGCGGCGGTCGAGACCGAAACACTCGCCCAGGAACTGGATCGCAATGTTCCCGACCACTGCGTCCACTTGCGCACGACGCTGTTTGACACCGACGCCGTGTCGCGGCTGTTGACCAGGCTCGACGAGTCTCCACTGCTGATCAAGATTCCCCCGCAACCTCCGCAAGAGAACCAGGAACAGCCGCTGGCCGGAGTCTATGCCGTTCTGGACCGTGTTCCGCAAGATCTGAAGTCGGACATCCAGTTGGGCGACCTGTCCCGCATCGTGGGGCGGATCACGGTTCTCGACTCGAACCCCGAGAAGGCCCTGCCCCCGCGAGCGATGGCCACCGGTCTGGCGGGAACCAAACTGCAACAGGCAGAAGCGGCACTCTTCTCGGTCGCGGGAGATCTGGTCCGCCGGGCGACCGATTACCCGGAGGAAGGTCGCGTGATCGGCGTCGAACGTCCCGACGACGAGCCGATGACCTTCGACTACTACATGCCCAAAGCCATCCCGGCCAGTGATCGGCGGCGACTGCGCAAGGCCTTTCTCGATCACTGCTGGGGCGATGGTTGGAAGACCCACCCCTTGCGGGCCTTCGGTGGGAAGACTCCGCAAGAGGTCGCTTCCGACCCTGCGGTGAAACTTCAGCTGGCCGCAGCCCTGGACTGCTTGGAATCCGTGGCAGACGACATGCACTCGCTCGCTCCGATCGACGAGATTCGAAGGGAATACGGCCTGCCGGAACCCTCTGTGATCACGGTTCAGGACGACAACCATTTGCAGTCTTTGAGCCTGTCGCAACTGCGGTACGTCGAATTGGAAACGCTCACCGATGAGCAGTTCCGGATGGTGGCTCAGCGGGCGTCCATGGCCCGCATGGGACGCCTGACTCACAAGGTTTTGAAGACCTGGGTCGAGGAGCGCGACGGATCGTTCAAGGACAACGATGAACGACTGATGATCATGGCCAGCCTGGCGGATCTGACCTCGCGATCCCTGCACGATGCCGAGGCCCTGGCTTGGAACGTCAAGGCCCGCACGATTGTCGACACTCTGCCGAACGCCTTCGAAAAGGCCGTCGAGTGGAAGCTGCGTGAACTCCAACTCCATCTCGGTGACAAGGACAAGGTGAACAGCGTCTTCCACGAATTGTGGCACGTCTACGGGGCCAAGCTGCCTCGTCTGCGTCAGATCCTCAGCGGGATCGTCGAGGAACTGGGCATCGAACGTCCGTGGGAGCAGTCGATCGTGACCGCCACCAGCGACGCTGGCGGACTGTGGTCGCCCAACTCGCCTGCGAGTGAGTCAGTGACTCAGAAGCTCTGGCTGCCCGAGAACGATTGAGACGAGTACTGCGTCACGAAAAGCCCAGGGGTTGCCACCCCTGGGCTTTCTTCGTTGGTATTCGATTATCCGAGATTACGACGAGCGTTTTCCCGACTGCACTTGCAAGACCGGTTGAGCCCGTTCGCCACTGCACAAGACCACAAGCAGGTTCGAGACCAGTTGGTCGCGTTCGGCGGCTCCCAGCTCAAACCCCTCTGATTGAAGTTGACTGACAGCATCACGGACAATCAGGACGGCCCCGTCGACAATCGTCTTGCGGGCATCGATGAGGGCCAATGCCTGTTGCCGCATCAGCATCGACTGCGCGATCTCCGGAGCGTAGGTGAGGTCATTGAGCCGGAAGCCGAGAACCTTGACGCCCGCGGCATTGATCGCCTCCTGCAGTTCCGCCATGAACGCCTGGGTCACGACCTCGCTCTCCTTCTTCAAGCACTGCGTCGCTTCATCGGCTGACTCATAGGGGAACTTGGAACTCACCCGCTTCACCACAGCTCCCGCCTGGTTGCTGAGGAAGCGGTGATAGTCTTCCACTTGCAGGGCCGCCTTGTAAGTATCCTCGACCCGATAAAGAACGATGGCACTAATCTCGATCGGGTTTCCGTTCTTCTCGACGACCGTGGTCTTGGGGATTTCGAGTGTGGCATCCCGTGTGGAAATCCGGTGCAGCGTCCGTCCCACCGGATGAATCCATCGAATCCCCTGCGTCTTGAGTGTGGTGACAAACTTCCCGAAACGGAGGACGACAATCTCCTCACGAGGGTTCAAGATAAAGAATCCGAACAGCAGGATTGGCGGAAAACAGAGGGTCACGATCAGGACCAACAGGAGTTCCAAGCTGCCTTGTTCTTCGTCGCGGGCGGAGGTGGACATGGGAGGTACCAGTTTTGTGGAGGATGTGGTGGGGATCGACCTGGAGTGGTAACGTGAAATCCGAGATGTCAGATCACGCCGAATTCCGGGAGATCTCGGGATTTGCGAATCCCCTCGCGATGCTTTTGAACCAGATATGCCGGGCGGAAATAGGAGGTAAAGACAACGCTGCGGGACGAGCGCCGTCAGGCGATTCCCGGCCCCGCGGTTGCAGCCGCTCACGTTTCGGCTCACAATGGAAGTCTCCCATGCGTCCCGCCGACTCGCCGCCCCTCGGACCCTTCACCACATGTCATTGCCGCTACCCCCACGAACCCAGACAGAGAGTATCGACATCGCGTTTGCGGTGCCGTTCACGCACCGGCTGCGGTTTACGTCGGATGTGCTGGGTGGCGAGCTGTCGGTGTTGCTGGATCTGATCGAACGGTCGGGCGATCAACTTCCCCGCGTGCAATTCTGGATCGATGACTTTGTGGCCAAGGCGGCCCCGACGCTGGTCCCGCGCATCGAGACGCTGATCCGCGAATCAAGCGAGCGTTTCACCTCGACTGGGCCAATCCAATTCGCCCCCGGTGGTGAGGCCGTCAAGAACGACATCGATGCCCAAAAGCGGATGCTCCAAGCCATCAATGCCGATGACCTTGATCGTCGCAGCTATGTCATCGTGATCGGCGGCGGAGCGGTCCTCGATGCGGTGGGATTCTCAGCTGCGATTGCTCATCGGGGAATTCGGTTGATCCGATTGCCGACGACGACGCTGGCCCAGGCCGACTCCGGCGTGGGCGTTAAAAACAGTGTGAACCTGTTCGCGAAGAAGAACTGGCTGGGATCGTTTGCCGTGCCGTGGGGCGTCATCAACGATGCGAAGTTGCTGGCCACGCTGCCCGATCGCGACTTCCGCTGCGGGTTCTCAGAGGCGGTGAAAGTGACTGTCCTCAAAGACCGTGAGGGGTTCGACGACGTGTGCCGCCTCGCCCCGCGCATCGGCCAGCGCGACATGACAGCGGCCCTGCCCGTCATCCGCCGCTCGGCTCAATTACATCTGCAACACATCACCCAAGGCGGCGACCCGTTCGAGATGCTGGAGGCCCGCCCGCTCGACTTCGGCCACTGGTCGGCCCACAAGCTCGAAGTGATGTCGAACTTCGAGCTGCGTCACGGCGAGGCGGTCGCCATCGGCGTCGCGGTCGACACGATCTATAGCTCGCTGGTCCACGGGTTCCCGCGCGAGGATGCTCAGCGGGTGCTCAAGGCACTGACAGACTTCGGGCTGACGCTCGATCATCCGGCGCTGCATGATACTTGGACACTGTTCCGGGGACTGGAAGAGTTCCGTCAGCACCTCGGCGGTCGGCTGACACTGACGATGCTGTCGAGCGTCGGGCACAAACTCGATGTGCATCAGGTCGATAAGCCGAAGATGCTGCAAGCGATTGAAGAGGTCGCGGAGTTTGCTCGGCGACAGCAGAGTGTCAAGGCGAATGTCGGGTGATGACGGGTTGGGGCGGCAGAGCGCTCCGCGACGCAGAGCCTTCGCGTCACAGTTCAACTTTCGGGGTTCATGATTTCTGGTCTACGGGGAATGTCTGTGATGCGACTACTGGCGTTTCTGGGACTGCTTCTCTCGTTGCCATTCAGCGCATTGGCAGCGGAAGAGAAAGTCTCTTTTAGCCGTGACGTGCTGCCGATTTTTTCGGACTACTGCTTCAAGTGTCACGGCCCGTCGGAGCAAGGGCGCGAGGCGGAACTGCGGCTCGATACGCAGGACGGGGCGCTGGCCGTTCGCGATGGCCAGGCCATCGTGAAGCCCGGTGATCTGGCCGCCAGCGAGCTCATCCGGCGGATCATTTCGACCGACCCGGAGGAGGTGATGCCGCCGCCGAAGGCCAAGCACGATCTCACGCCGCAACAGATCGAGACCCTTAAACGCTGGGTGGCCGAAGGAGCCGTGTGGGGGAAGCACTGGGCGTTTGAGGCGCTGACTGCCCCGAAGGTGCCAGAGGTGCCCGTCGGGTTCGGAACGGTGGTCAATCCGATCGACAGCTTCGTCCTCGCGCGGTTGCAGCGCGAGGGTCTCACGCCGTCACACACTGCGGACAAAGCCACGCTGATCCGCCGACTGTCGTTTGATCTCAACGGGTTGCCGCCGACGCCGGAGGAGGTCGATGCCTTCGTGGCCGATGAATCGCCAGCCGCTTACGAGCAACTCGTCGACCGGTTACTCGCCGCGCCGCGCTATGGCGAACGCATGGTGTGGGAGTGGCTCGAAGCGGCTCGCTATGCCGACTCGAACGGCTATCAAGGGGATGGCGAGCGGACGATGTGGCCGTGGCGCGATTGGGCCATTGCAGCCTTCAACAGCAACCTGCCGTATGACCAGTTCAGCGTCTGGCAACTCGCCGGGGACCAACTCCCCGAAGCGACGCGCGACCAGAAGCTGGCCACCGGG
>JAYSUV010000129.1:0-2098 GCA_043718945.1 Planctomycetota bacterium | reverse complement strand
ATCATCGAAGGGAAAGATCTGAGCGAAGGCGACGTACTGCAACGGCAGATCATTGAGAACTGTCAGCGCGAGGATCTCTGCCCGATCGAGAAGGCGCGTGGCATCACGCGGTTAATGGAAGTCACTGGTTGGAAAATTGGTGAAGCGGCGATCAAGCTCGGCATGAGTGCCGGAATGGCAACGAAGCTGTTGGGGGTACTGAAACTCTCGGAACTGATTCAACAGCAAGTGGCCTCGGGGGCAATTGCAGTGAGTGCGGCGTACGAGCTGTCTCGCGTCGACGATGAGGCAGTGCAGAGCGAGCTAGCCGGAGAACTGGCTGCGGGGCGGCTGACTCGCGATGGACTCGCGGGGGCGATCAAGGCTCGCTCGAAAGAGATTACGCCGAGCAAGAGCGAGTTGACGACTCGCGTGACCGCTCTTCTGAATGGAGGGCGAACAGTGACGATCACGGGGCCATCGCTCAACCTCGAAGGGTTCATTGAAGTGCTAGAAGAGTTGCTAGCGAAGGCTCGCAAGGTGCGACCACAGGGCGTTGAGTTAGGCACGTTCTCAAAGATGCTGCGCGATCAGGCCATGCAGTTGCCGTAACTGTCTTCTCTGGTGTGAAAGGAGCTTTCTCATGTGGCCGTTCCGCAAACGAAACCAACCGCCGCCACCGACTCCGAAGTGGCTGTTGTCCGATCCGGTGTTGAGGTTCTCTGACCGTGATCCATGGACGATTGGTGATGCCTGCCAAGGCTGTCAAATTTGGGGATCTACGGGTTCTGGGAAATCCAGTGGAAGCCTCGCCTGGATCGTAAGCGCATACCTCTCAATGGGATTTGGGGGAATCTTTATGACGGCTAAGCCGGGTGACCGCGAGGTCTATGAGGGGTACTGTCGAGCGACTGGTCGGCTCGATGATGTGGTGCTGTTCGGTCCAGGTCATCCCGCTCGGTTCAACTTCATCGACAGTGAGTTGCAGCGGACGGATCGTGGGGCGGGCCATGTCGAGAACCTGGTCAGTATTTTTGGAACTGTCCTGGAGATCAGTGATCGGAACAGCAGTCACGGCAGTGGAGATGGTGAAAAATACTGGAGGCTTGCCAATCGCCAACTAAGCAGAAATGGAATGGAGTTGCTGATTCAAGCGAAGGGAACGATTACGATTCCAGATCTCTATCGGTTAGTCGTATCGGCTCCGACTTCATTCGAGCAGCTGCAATCGGAAGCGTGGCGGGCGAGTTCGTTTTGCTTTCAGTGCCTGACGGAAGCGGATGCCAAGGTCTCGCCCGAGAAGCGGGCAGACCTCCAGCTGGCGACAGATTTCTTCTGCGTCGAGTGGCCCCAACTCAGCGAAAAAACACGGTCGATCGTGCTCAGCACCTTGACCTCGATGCTTGACGTGCTGAACCGGGGAGTCGTGCGGGAACTCCTCTCGCCGCCCGAAACAACTGTGCAGCCCGAGATGGCATGTGATGGGAAGATCATTCTTGTCGATATGCCGCTCAAGCTATTTGGGGAGGTAGGAATTTTCGTTTCCACGGTGTGGAAGTATTGCTTTCAACAGGCGATGGAACGCCGCGATGTGGCGGCAAATCCTCGCCCCGTATTCATCGTCATCGACGAGAGTCATTTGCTCGCGAATTCCAGCGATCAAGTGTTTCAGACTACAGCGAGAAGCTCGCGCACGGCAGTCGTTTACGCAACGCAGTCGATTTCGAATTATCTGGCCGCGTTCGGCGGAGAGCAGTCGGAAGCTGAGGTTCATTCACTACTCGGCAACTTACAGACGCAGTTCTTCCACCAACAGGCTGACACACGAACCAACACTTACGCGGCTGAGTTGATCGGTCGCACGAAGCAATACTTCATGAACTCGAACTCGAACTGGGGACCAACCGACTGGGGGTCTGTGCTGCTCGGCGGTCGGACTGATACTGGTAGCTCGGCGGGCATGTCCGAGCAATTTGAGTTCGAGGTCCAACCGAGTGAGTTCACCACGCTCCGGCAGGGTGGACCGCCCGACTGGCTGGTCGATGCGATCGTCGTGCGCGGCGGAAAGCGGTTTGCACAGACAGGTCGACCGTGGTTGCCGGTGACGATCCGTCAGCAG
>JAYSUV010000128.1:0-5707 GCA_043718945.1 Planctomycetota bacterium | reverse complement strand
GATTAGCTCTCAACACCTACTCCGCCAATGCTTGGTTGTTCCACCGAAACAGTTCTGTCTCGCCGAGCGATGAGCGGATCCAGCGGTACGGATCTTCTGAAATCCTGCTGATCGCCGATGCCCATGGGGATTACGCCCCCATCGGCTATCCGACCAATTGGCGAGATGTCACGACCGGCCATCGGCAGCCTCAGGGCTTCGGGTGTCCTGCGCGGGAGATCACTCAAGCGGCGCTGCTCGATGGGGCTGTGCGAGAAGTCAGCCTCCACATCGATCCCACCCTCTGGACGCGATTCGCTGGCCCCCCAGAGATACGGCCCGAGGTCAACAATGTGACCCGATCATGGGAGCCGTATCACTATCCACATCCATCATTCGTCAAGCGAAGATTTGTCCCAAAAGGATCAGATCAGTAGTGTCCAAATCATGCCCCGGTTCTCTCTGCCTGTCTTCCAAAATTCCGAGTCGCCGACCCTTCACTCGCAGCACTCTTTGTGGTCAAATCGATGCTGTGAATGACGTGCGACTCCCACGGGAATCGATTGTCAAAAAACCTTCGGCGATGGACCGCGATTGATCCAACTCCTCTGCGTGCCGCGATTCTTCGGCGCGTTGACCACATGCTCCCCTCCCCCGGGAACAAAGGATTTCTACATGATTCAGTACACATGCGACCAATGTGGGCGCGTGATTGGGGCCCAACGATACTCAGTCAATATCGCGATTCGGCTCCATCAGACGGAAGATTCGTTGACCCAGGCGGACCTTGATCAAGACCATCTGCAAAGCATCGCGGAGGAAATCTCCTTGATGGATACGACCTCGGAGTTCCAGTTGCCAGAGCCAACGCTGAAGTCGATCAAGCTCGATCTGTGCGTGACCTGTACCCGGCGATTTGAGAAGGATCCTCTGGGACGCGAGACTCGCAAACGGTTCAACATCAGCCCCAACTGAGTGGGGGCGTAGATCGGCCAGCTGAGATGTCCGCACTCCCCCGAACTGCCAGTCCCCGAGTGCGCCGTCGCTGGCCGACAGCTGGGTTTGTGCTGGGCGTGATCGGCACAGTGCTGCTGGTCTGGCGGATGGCCACTGCTCGGGCAGTCGAATCTCTGCCGCCCGCAGGTGTGCCGATCCGCGTCACCCGCGCGGTGGATGGCGACACGTTACTTCTCGAGGGCGGCTACCGCATCCGGCTCTTGGGCGTGAATACTCCCGAGACGAAACATCCGGATCGCCCCGCCGAGCCGTTCGGTCCCGAGGCGTCAGCGTTCACGCAGTCGCAGGTCGAGCAGGGCACGATTACGCTGGAGTATGATCGAGAACGCCTCGACAACTACCGCCGAGTGTTGGCGTATGTTTATCTCGAAGACGGCACGTTGCTGAACCAGCGACTCATTGAAGCGGGGTTCAGCCCGGCGGTGGTCAGCTTCCCCATACGAAGTGACCGCAAACGCCTCTTTGAAGACACCGAGCGGTCCGCTCAGCAGAAACAGCGAGGAATCTGGACACTGCCCGAGTGGCAAGCACGGCTCGCACAGCAGCGAGAACGCGAGGCCCGGCTGCAGCGTTAATCGCGTCTCATATCCAGCATCCGCCGAGCCGCCTCATCCGCTGTTTGCTTGGCCATGTACTGCTCATCGGTTCCAACGGGCATGGATTGGGCAGCGGTCAGAGCCCGCTCGGCAGCTGCCTTGTCGATTTCGTTGGCCGGGATCGCGCGGTTCGTCAGCAGAGTGACGATCGACCCCTTGACCTGCAAGAAGCCGCCATCAATGAAGAAGCGGGTCGAGGTGCCACCCGACTCAAACTTCAGTTCGCCTCGCCCCAGCCGGCCGACTACGGGGGCTCGTCCCGGCATCAAACCCATCGAGCCATCAAACAGCGGCAATTGCACCGAACGGACGTTCTGATCAAACAGCGTCTTTTCGGGAGTGACAAGCACAAGGCGAAGTTCGGTGGCGGCGATCATGGGACGGGGAACCTGCTGGTCAACACGGGTCGTTCACGGTTGGTTTCGGTCAATCCGCATCAGTGAGGAAGCGATTCAGCGGACGCATGGTCCACGTTTCGTCTTCCAAGGTGATGGTGATCGACTCTCCGAACGAATAAGTCTGTCGCTGGGAGTAGGACGCTGTGGCCGGGTCGGGATGTGAGTATACCTCAATCTGGGCGGCTGCTACATCGACAACCCAGCAGTTCTCGATTCCGGCTTCCGCGTAGACGGCAACTTTGGATCGGTCGAAGTCGGGGGCCTCTCCCAGAACCTCAACGACCAACCGCACTTCTGAGCCGCTCGGGTGGCGATGCGCGAGGTTTTCGCCGCTGTACACCATCACGTGAGGTTCGGGTTCACTCGTTTCGGTCGTGAGGGCCGACTGAATCCGGACGCGGAATTTGTCGGGACAGGTCTTCAGGAACGCCTCGCCCAACTCTTGGACGGCGCTCGCTCGCGGCGGCGTCAACACGTCCTTGCGAACGACAAACCCATCGACCAGTTCGGCCCGCTCGCCGTAAGCCAGGACTCCCGACTCCGCCAGAACGTGGTACTGCTCCACCGTAAATCGGTACAACTCTCCGATCTCGTGGGATTCGAGAGGAGCCGGAACAATCACGGGGAATGTGGCCGTGGCAATCACGAGCTGCTCAATCTTTCGGGGGGAAGAAGACGCTGGCAAGTGAACCGACCGCACAACTCACCCTTCAGGTGGAGTTCTCGGGTGTCCGTTCCCTTCAAGACAAGCTGCTGCTGGAATTGCCCCGTCACCTCGTCCGGATCGCTGAACACCTCCAGCTGTCGCTGCGGCAGATTGACGATCCAGTATTCATCGACGCCAGCCCGGCAATACTCACTCGCTTTGAGGCGGTCTCGCGCGACCGAAGAATCCGCGATCTCAACGATCAATCCGGCATCGGCTGCCACCGGATGCCTGTTCAAATACATCGTATGCGGCCCGCGCACCACAGCCAGATCCGGCTCCAGGGAGCTTCGCCCCGCAATGACCGCAGCCTGGTAGCGGATCACCCATCCTCGCGGGAGCAATCCCAATAATTCGTCGGCCACCAAATGAATGGCCACGTCATGGAGTGAGTTTCGTGTCATTTTATGGACGATCACCCCCTGAATGAGTTCGACCTCGGCCTCGTCAAAGATCCCCAGTTCGCACATCTGCAAAAACTGAGACGGCGTCCAGCGGTTCAGCGGTCGACCATCCATCTCGGGATGGTTCAGCCACGTCGCGACTGTCTCGTCTTGAATTTCGAGGTCGCGTTCCAAAAATGTGGGAGACATCAGTGGCTCCTCCACAACAGAACCATCGGGCAGCCCGGAGTCGAACCGGGATGGACGAGTCTTACAAGGACTCCGCTTTGACCGTTAAACCACTGCCCGCATTGCGGATGCAGTAGCTCTGTATGTTCGGTGCGAAGGTCACTTGATCGACTCCAACTGGGGCGATACGTATCCTAGCAAGAAAAGAGGCCAATGGGCGAGAAATTATCGAGCGCTGGTAAGTCATCAGCACGTCGGGCAAGCCCGACGGCTAACAACTCTCTGGCTGATGTCCGAATGCTTCCTCAGCCTTGGGCCATCTTCTTCGCCTGTTCTTCCGCTTCTTCAATCACACCGACGTAGGTGAAAGCACCTTCCGGCAGGTGGTCCCACTTGCCGTCGCAGAGTTCTTCGAAGCTGCGGATGGTGTCCGCCATGGAAGTGATCTTCCCCTTCTTGCCGGTGAAGGCTTCCGCCACGAGAAACGGCTGGGAGAGGAACCGCTCGATGCGGCGGGCACGATGCACGACGAGCTTGTCCGCTTCGGCGAGTTCGTCGATGCCGAGGATCGCGATGATGTCCTGGAGTTCACGATACCGCTGCAGGGTCTGCTGCACGCGGCGAGCTACGGCGTAGTGCCGTTCACCGACGATCTGTGGGTCGAGGATTCGGCTGGACGAAGCGAGCGGATCGATGGCGGGGAACAGACCCTTTTCCGCGATCTTACGCTCCAGATAGATGAACGCATCCAGATGGCTGAACGCCGTGGCCGGAGCGGGATCGGTCGGGTCGTCGGCGGGGACGTACACCGCTTGCACCGAGGTGATCGCTCCGCGTTTGGTCGAGGTGATGCGTTCTTGCAGCTGGCCGAGTTCGTTGGCCAGCGTGGGCTGGTAACCCACGGCGGACGGCATTCGTCCGAGAAGGGCGGACACTTCGGAACCGGCCTGCGAGAAGCGGAAGATGTTGTCCACGAACAGCAGCGTGTCGGCTCCGGTGGTGTCACGGAACCACTCGGCCATCGTGAGTGCGGTCAGAGCGACACGCAGGCGGGCACCGGGTGGCTCGTTCATCTGGCCGAACACCATGCAGGTCTGCTCGATGACCTTGCGACCGGTCGAGCCGATGTCAGCTTCCTGCATTTCCAGCCACAAGTCGTTCCCTTCACGGGTGCGTTCACCGACCCCGGCGAACACCGAGTAGCCGCCGTGAGCAGCTGCGATACGGGCGATGAGTTCGGTCAGGATGACGGTCTTACCGAGACCAGCTCCCCCGAACAGACCAGCCTTGCCCCCACGGACGAACGGGGTCAGCAGGTCGATGACCTTGATGCCGGTTTCGAAGACTTCCGTCTTCGAGGAGAGGTCTTCCAACCGAGGCGGCTGGCGGTGGATGGGCCACTTCTCTGCGGTCGTGATCTCGCCCCGACCATCGATCGGATTGCCCAGGACGTTGAACACGCGGCCCAGCGTCTCCTTGCCGACCGGCACCGAAAGAGGAGCGCCGGTGTTGACGACCTCCATGCTGCGGACCATGCCGTCCGTCGTGCCGAGGGCGATGCAGCGGACACGTCCGCCACCGAGGTGCTGCTGCACCTCGCCGGTGACGTTGATGTCGATCCCCTTCACCTTCGCCTGGACGGTGACGGCGTTGTAGATGTCCGGCAGTTGGTCTTCGGCGAACTCAACGTCGAACGTCGAGCCGATGATCTGGGTGATTCGTCCAAGTGCGCTGGCAGTGCTGGTAACCATCTTGAGCCTCTGTTGAGGGGGAGCGATCAGCCATCAGCGATCAGCAGTCAGCCAGAATCTGGCGATTGTTGATAGCGGGACGGTGATGACTCCTGTGTGTTTGACGTGCGTGTCCGGTGATGTTCTGGCTGAATGCTGACAGCTGATCGCTGAAAGCTACTCCAACGCCGCTGCTCCGCCGATGATCTCGCTGAGTTCGGACGTGATCTGCGATTGCCGCGCGCGGTTGTACGCGGTCGAGATCGACTTGATCATGTCCTGAGCGTTCTCGTGGGCGGCCTTCATGGCGACGCGGCGGGCGATCTGCTCGCTGACAGCTGCGTCGAGGAAGCACTTGAAGAACCGGGCCTTGAAGGCGGCGGGCACGATCTCTTCGAGGATCTGGTTCGCGTTCGGGAGGAACTCGTACTCGATCCCGCTGCCCTTGCCAGCTGTGCCACTCGTGGCTGCTGCCGCCAAATCACCGATCGGGAGAATCGTCTCGACAACTGGCGACTGCTTGGCAGCGGATTCGAACTTCTGGTAGACGATGTCGAGGCGGTGCAGACGCCCGGCGATGAAGTCGGCCACGAACCGCGAGGCGATGGCGTTGACGGCGTCAAAGCCCGGCTTGTCTTCGAACTCGGTGTAAGCGGCGTCGACGGGGATCTTCTCGTACTTCATCAGTGACAGGCCACGCTTGCCGGAA
>JAYSUV010000127.1:0-5716 GCA_043718945.1 Planctomycetota bacterium | reverse complement strand
CGACGGTGACTTCGTGTCCCTGCTTCTGGAGTTCGTTTTTGATCACGAGCCGGAGACCGGGCTCGTCATCGACGAACAGAATGCGGAGAGAATAGGTGTTTGGGCTGCTCACTGGGTCAACTCCCTGACGACCTCATCGACATCCTTGTCGACGGCACCGATTGGGTTTCGGCAAATTCGGCCACACGTTGTGGAACGGGTTGATAACAGAAACCGGCAAAACGGAGCAACAGGAGTCGGCGAGAGGTTTCGGTGGTCGGTTCAAGATAATGCAGCATCGAGATTCGAGAGTCTCCCCATGATCTTGTGGTTCATGATCTTGTGATCCCTGTTTCGTGCCGTTGCTCACCTGCGAAAGGGAGGAAGGACTTCACAAGATCATGTGAACAAGATCATGAAGAGAAAAAAGGAGGTGATCGGCAATTCGTGTGGACGCATGGTGGTGAGGTTACCGTGAAGATCAGTCGAGGAATGGTGTGAGACAAAGTGAGTGACGACTTTCCCAAGGTTTGAGCCACGGATGGGCACAGATGAACACGGATGAAGAGGATCGATGACACGATTCAACTTGATCGGTCTGGGGAGACGCTTTGATCGCCTCTTCCCTTCTGATCCGTGTCTCATCCGCGTCTATCCGTGGCTCAAACCGGTTAAACCGAATGACCGACTCCGCCGAGCGTGCTGCTCACGACACGACGGGTTCCACAGGCGTCTGCCGTTCTGGGCGGGGCGAAACCAGGAGTTTCTACGGGGAACACTCACCTTCTAAGCCTTGGACTTGCAGGGGAGATGAGCGGCTCGAATCCGAGGGGGTTCTGCGTAGAATGGCGATCTCAGACCGCCGAAGTCTCGGAAGACATCGGGGGTCTGGACGCACTCTCTTCCCTGTCGAGCCTTGGAACATTGATTGTGAGCACCCCCGCTGAGCGGCTTCGACCGTTGTTCTCTCCCGGCGAATTCGCCAGCGCGATGGATATTGCGGTGGATCTGCTGAAGGCTCACTTCGAGCAAGTTCTGTCCGGGCAGGGGCCGGTGCAGAACTGGACGCATCCGCTGGAGAAGATCGCCCGCGCGGGACAGCGGCTCGACGCAGCTCCGGTGTCTCCCCTCTCTCGGCCCCAGCGGGTGCGGGAACTCATCCAGGAGTGTTTGCAGAGCGGGCAGAACCTGCACCACCCGCACTACATCGGGCACCAGGTTCCCGGGCCGCTGCCTTTGGCCGGGGTGTTCGATGCCATCGGCACGATCACCAATCAGGTCATGGCCGTCTATGAGATGGGGCCGTGGGCCACAGCCGTCGAGCGAGCTCTGATCGAGCGACTGGGGGCGGTGATTGGCCTGCCTACTGGACAGTTTGCGGGACTGATTACCAGTGGAGGGTCGATTGCGAATCTGACCGCATTGCTGACCGCTCGGAATGTCGTGCATGGCGAGAGCTGGCGGGGCGGGGTGGCCGCACTCCCGACTCCGCCAGTGTTATTCGTGCAACAGGATGCTCACTATTGCATCGCCCGCTCGGCCGGAATTCTGGGGATGGGGACCAATCAAGTCATTCGGGTCGGCTTAGATGACCAGCGTCGAATGTCTCTGGCAGCGCTCGAAGCCGAACTGCAATCTCACCGGGATCGAAAAATCCCCGTCACAGCTGTGGTGGCGTGCGCGTGTGCGACACCGATTGGAGCGTTCGACCCCTTGGGTGAGATTGCGGACCTGTGCGAGAAGTACGGCGTGTGGCTGCATGTCGATGCGGCTCATGGAGCGGCGGCAGTGTTCAGCGAGACGCACCGTCATTTGGTGAAGGGGCTGGAGCGAGCGGACAGCCTGATTTGTGATGCCCACAAGATGATGCACGTGCCCGCTCTGTGTGCATTTGTGTTCTACAAGCGGGCGGCCCACCGTTTCGCAGCCTTTCAGCAGGATGCTCCGTATTTATTTGATCCCTCCGCTCCGGGGATGGCCGAGTACGACTGCGGGCTGATGACGTTGGAATGTACGAAGCGAGCTGCGGCCTTTGGGTTGTGGGGGGTGTGGAGTGCCTATGGTGCGGGGGTGTTCGCGGATCTGGTCGATGCGACGTTTGGGCTGGCGGATGAGGTGTGGCAGTACCTTCAAGATCAGCCGGACTTCGAGGCTCCTTACCGTCCGCAGTGCAATATCGTGGTGTTTCGGTACGTGCCGCCGGGGAGGGGGGACTCGCGATTAGGCGATGACAATTCGGCGTGGGCTAAAGCCCACGCTACCGAGACTTCGGACGATCTGAATCGGGAACTCCGCCGCCGATTGATTGAGTCGGGTGAGTTCTACGTTTCACAGACGACGATCGAAGGGGTGGCTTATCTGCGGATGACGATTATCAATCCTTTGACGACTCTCACGACTGTAATGGCCTTACTCAACAGGATTCGTGAGACGGCTGCTGAGCTTTCCAGTGGAGGATCAACCTGAACAGATGGGCGGGTCGTTCGTGGGTGAGGTGGTCAATGAGTCCGGAAATTGTGTGCGTCTTGTGAAGGCACTTCCCGCCGGAGTGATCGTGTCCTAGACTTGGTGGTTATGGAGCGAACGTCGTCACCGTTTGAAAAACGAATGACGCAGTGGACTCCTCAATACTCCACGCACCGAGGAATGGTTCGCCATTGAAAGAAGGGGACACCCGTGCAGATTCAAATTGCCTGTCGTCATGGACACATCCGTGAGGAAACCCGCCAGCTGCTGTCTCAGAAGGCGGAGAAGCTGCTGACTTACTTCGAGCGCGTGACCGCGATTGTGGTGACGATCGATGTGAAGGTGGCGGACCACGTGAAGGTGGAAATCCAGGTCGACGCCGAACACAAGCACGACTTTGTGGCTTCGCATGAAGGGCCGGAGGTCGTCGCGGCGTTCGATCAGGCGCTGCACAAGATGGAACACCAGATCACGAAGTACAAGGAAAAGTTGCAGGATCACCGCCGTGATCGCCCGTTGAACGAATACGGGAAGAGTGATGAGACGGACGAGGTGACGGACGATGTGACCGCCTGAATTCCCCCAGAATCGGAAATGCGGTCGAATTCGACCGCGTGCATGTTGGCGGGAGAGGCGAGTCCCTTCTAAGATGTCTTTTTCGGCAACCGTCCAGCTTGTTTTTTGAGGATCCCTCGTCGGGGTCTTTGGGAGCGGTTGGACAAGTCCCTGTCGGACCTGCAACGCGGCTCGTTCTCCGACTTGGGTTTGAGTGAGGATTGGCGATGAAACTGACGGACATCGTGGCGGCGGACGCCGTGATTACAGATCTCAAGGCGACGACCAAGGACGAGGCGATCCGTGAGATTGTTAACTCGCTGCTCGCAGCTGGTATGGTGGCTCCCGAGCACACCGACGCCATCATTTCCGCGATCATGAAGCGGGAAGAGCTGGGCTCGACGGGAATTGGTCGCGGAGTGGCTGTGCCTCATACGAAGCATGGCTCGGTCGATTCGATCGTGGCGACTGTGGCGATCTCTGTGAAAGGGCTGGACTTTGCCGCTCTCGACGGAGAGGTGGTCCACATTCTGTTCCTCCTGATCTCGCCTCCCGACCGACCCGGCGAGCACCTGCGTGGTCTCGAAACGATCACGCGCCACTTGAAGAGCGACGATTTCTGCAGCTTCCTGCAGCAGTCGAAGACTAAGGAACAAGTGATCGACCTCCTGAAGGAAGAGGACGAGAAGCAGTTTTGATCCTGAACCCGCGTCGGGTTCCCTTGTCTGAAGGGGAGAGCAGTGTGCGTTGGCACCTAAATTGCTCTTCACACTTCGATGTGACTTCTGCCGTGAGGTGGGATCGCAGCGAACATTCAGACACCGGAGATGAGTCGTGTTCACCCTAGCTAGAGGAGGATGCCCTGTCATGCCAGTCGCATCCGGCCCCGAATCCTTGGAACTCCACGGCAACGATCCGTCGCCAGTCCAATCCGCATTGGTTCGTCGCGCGGTGCTTGTCAAAAACGCCAATGGGTTGCATTTGTTACCCTGCTCAGTGATCGCCCGCGCGGTGAAAGACTTCCCGGGAACGGTGAAATTGATTCGAGGCACTCGCGAGGCGAATGCCAAATCGATCATGGATGTGATCCAATTGGGAGCGGTGTGCGGTACCGAGCTGACCCTGGAAGTCGAAGGACTGGGGGCCGCAGAAGTGACCGACCGGATCGAACAGTTGTTTGACGATGGCTTCATGACCGACCGTTAATTCGTTGTGGCAGCCCAGAGGGTTTCGGAGAACGGATCTCCGCAGTGGCCGGAGAGACAGATGCTGTTGAAACGTGGGATCGCGGTCAGTCCGGGTGTGGCGAGTGCGCCCGCCTTGGTCTTGGGCCGCGATTTTTTTTCGATCTCACGCAAGACGGTTCGTCCCGATGCTGTCGACGCAGAAATTGCTCGCTTTCGGAAGGCGGTCCAAGAGACCTGCGCCGAGATCTCGACGCATGCGGATGACGCCAGTGCCCGGCTGGGCGACAAGTACGGAGCCATTTTCCAAGCCCATCTTGAACTGGCCCAGGATCCTATGATTCTCGACGAGATCGTGGAACTAATCTCCAAGCAGTTCCGCTCTCCCGAAGTGGCGGTGCAAACGGTTCTGCAAAAGCAGGCTCATGTCCTGGAGTCTCTCGATAACCCCTACCTGAAAGAGCGGGCGACCGACCTGCACGATCTGGAGCGCGGGCTGCTGCGGCATCTGTCCGGCCTGCAAGCCAATAGCCCGCTAGTGCTGACTGAGCCCGTGATTATCCTGGCTCACAATCTCACCCCGAGCCAAACCGCCCGGCTCGATCCCAAATTCGTCAAAGCCTTCGCGACTGAGGTCGGCGGTCCCACCAGCCATACCGCGATTCTGGCAGGGGCCCTCGAAATCCCAGCCGTCGTCGGACTGGGCAGCTTCCTGCACTTGGTCAGCGGCGGCGAAATGGTCATCGTCGATGGCGATGACGGCAGTGTGATTATCTCGCCCGATGCCAACGCGATCGTGTTGGCCGAGAAAGCCGACCGTATCCAGCGTTCCAAGGACAAGCGGCTGGTCCGACTCAGCGAAAAGGACTGCTACACCTCCGACCATGTGCGCGTGCCGATCTTCGGCAACATCGAATTCCCGCACGAAGCCCTGCACTGCCGCGAGCGCGGTGCCGAGGGAATCGGTCTGTACCGGACCGAATTCCTGTACATGAACCGAACGGACGAGCCGACTGAGGAGGACCATTACGCCGCTTACATGGAGGTCGTGCAGACCTTTCCCGACCGGCCCGTGGTAATCCGCACTCTCGATCTGGGAGCCGACAAGGTTCCCGGCATGATGGAGAGCGTCTTTAGCGATTTCGCCAACCCCGAACTCGGTCTCCGCAGCATCCGCGTGAGCCTGCACGACAAAGAGCGATTCAAAGTCCAGCTGCGGGCCATTTTGCGGGCCGCAGTCCACGGTGATGTGCGGATCATGTTTCCGCTGATTTCGTCTCTCGGCGAACTGCGTGAGGCGAAAGCGGTTTTGCGCGATGTCGCCGAGGACCTGCAAGAGAGCGGAATCCCTCACAAGGGGGACATTCCGGTCGGCATGATGGTGGAGGTTCCGTCGGCGGCGTTGATGGCTCCGGAGTTCGCCAAAGAGGTTTCCTTCTTCTCCATCGGCACGAACGACCTGATTCAGTATACTCTGGCAGCGGATCGTTCTGATCCCGCCGTCGCGCGGTACTACAACTCCGCCGATCCGG
>JAYSUV010000126.1:0-17493 GCA_043718945.1 Planctomycetota bacterium | reverse complement strand
CACGGAGCCTCCAGATAGCGCCGCTTCACGGTCAATCCCATGTGGTCGACATACCAGCGGGCCATCGCCAGCGGATCAGGGACATTCAGGGCCAGATGCTCAATCTTCATGGGGAATTCTCAACGGTGAGGGGCGGCGGACGGAAAAACTCTGCCAGAAACGAGTTATCGCCAGAAAACTGCCGATGACCTGTTTCTCGATGCAGCCTATGATATTTGCTCAAGGGACGGAATCGCACCATTCTCCTCACCGGGCTCGAGGGGCTGCGAAGGCTGTTCCTTTCGGGATGCTCACGGACAGGAGACGCCCAGAAGTGGTCCAGACCAGCGCCAGTACACGCACTCAAATCCCTCGTGAATCCCATCCGTTTCTCGTCTTCCGCGAGAATCAGCTGGCCTTTAATACCGTCATGCGCCTCAAGGCGCGTCACCCCCGCATGACCAGTCCCGTCGTCACTCTGATCGGCGGTCGCGGCACCGGCAAGTCTCACCTCGCTCGGCAACTCCACCGCGAAGTTCTCGAAGAGCAAACCGCCACACAGATCCTACGGACCTCAGCTGCGGAGTTCACAGGACAGTTCCAGCGTGCTGCGCGGATGTCGCAGATTCGAGATTTCCAACGGGCTCATCGCGAAAAGATCGACCTGCTGATCTTCGACGATCTGCAGGAGCTTCAAACCCGCCCTGAAGTGCAGCAGCAACTGGTGGCGATGCTGGATGATGTTCTGGCCGGAGGAGGGCGTGTGCTGTTCACGTCGCGCCGCTCGCCGGGAGAGGTGCGGGGCTTGAACCGCCGGTTGGTGAACCGTTGCCAGGGGGGCTTGCTGATCGATCTGGGTCTACCGGGTGAGGCCAGTCGGCGCAAGCTGGTCGAACATCTGGCCTCGTCGAATCAATTCATCCTGCCGGAAGCGACAGTCACCGAGATCGCTCGCCGGGGTCCGACCACGCCCGGAGACCTGCTCGCGCTCGTGCTGCGATTGCGGCAATCGAAAACCACGGGGCCCATCTCGCCAGGTGACCTCGACAAGTATCTGGCTGCCGTGCAGGCTCCGCTGACCATGAGCGAGATTGCCAAGCGAGTGGCCCGGCACTTTGGGGTCAAACTGACTGACCTCCGCTCGGCAAATCGCCAAGCCTCGCTCGTCACCGCTCGGCATGTGGCGATGTATCTGGCACGCCAGTTGGCAAAATCGCAATTTTCCATCATCGGGGAGTACTTCGGCGGACGTAACCACGCCAGCGTCATGTACGCCTGCCAGCGGGTGACGGAGTTGAAGGGATCAGACGCGGCCTTGGGATCGGACCTCGATCATCTGGTGTCGCAGTTCTCCTCATAGAGCATCTTCAGAAATGATCTTCACGGAAATGCAACATGCAGGCAGGAGAATGGAACACTAATCTTCACGAATCGACACTGATCCAGAATGCCTTGCTGGCTCAGATTCGTGTTGATTCGCGAAGATCAGTGTTCCAGAATTCCTCTGTGAACATCAATTTTGAAACCGCACTCGCTCAATGATTTGCCACAACGGTTCGCCTTTGTGATATGCTGCGGGCAGTAGCGAGCAGGGGACCGACTCCGGTCGCTCGGCACCTCTGGGCCGAAATGGCGGGACTGATTCGAACCTCCTCACCGAAGTGAGAGCCATGGCAGGATCAATTTGGGGATCACGGCGGAATGTCGCTCCATATCTCGGAGCGACGATCGTCATCGTCTTGGGTTTCGGGGGTATCCTGTTAACCTCGATGATGGTCTTTCCGCAGGCGGCCTTTGAGACACTCTTAGCGGTCTCGGCAGGCTTTGTGGTCGTCCTTGGTTTTTTCTGGGCCATGCGTCCTTCCGCCGAACTCCCCTCCGCAATCTATGGCTGGGTTCTCAATCGCAAGACCAAGAGCGATGACGAGCTGGAAGGCTACGAGCCGCTGACCAAACGCACCAAACGCCTGAACCCGGCCACTCAGGTGCCGCCCTCCGTGGATGATGTGCGCAGCATCAAGAAATCGAGTAACAACTGGGTCCCGACGGGATCAAGCACCCCCAAACGCGTCACCCGCAGCCGCCGCCTCGGCGCGAATGACTCGATGACGGAATCATGCGGGGATGATCAATGAAGACTCGCAATTTCACTTGGCTCGCGTCATCAGGATTCCTTGGTTCGCCCTTCAACAGCTCCGCGTGGACTCGCTACAGTGCATCAGGCACAGCATTGGTTCTTGAACACGAGTCGAGTGTCGATGGATGAACGGGGCCGATCACAGGGACGTGAATTTGATGGCTGAGAACTCAAACAAATCTGCGGTCTTGATCGTGCCCGTGGTGCTGATCGGCTTGGTGGGGGCGGGGGTTGTTTTCTATCGCCAACCAACAGCTCCCGATACGGTCGCTCCCGTGACTGTCGATGAGACCCGCGTTGTCAGCTTGGCAATCCATGAGGCCAACGCATCCCTCCCGGCAAGCAGTTCCGAACTCGGCATGGCCGAACGGCATCTGCTATTAAGGCTCAACGATTCGCTTGAACGTCGGTTGGAAGTGGCGGGTGGGCTGTATGCGGTCGCCTCGAAACATCTGGACGCCGGGCGAGCCCCCGAAGCCATGCGGGTCGCGCAGGTCTGTGCCGATGTGGCTCCCGGTTCATTGCTGGAGGCACGCTGCTGGATTTTGTGCGGTCATGCCTCGGCGGTGACGCATCCCGATTTGCCGCTCTCGATTCGGTACTATGAACGGGCGGATGTGGCCCTGGGCGAACGCTTGCAGCGGAGTGCCGATGACGAAGAGACGCTGCGACTACGAGCCTCTGCCGTACTCTGGCTGGCCCAAACCAAGGACCGCTGCGGGCGGACTGACGAAGCCATTCAGCACCTTCGCGAACTGACGGCAAGTCTCTCGCTCGTCCAGGCTCAACTGCCCGCGGATCGTTTACAGACGATGCTGACTCTGGGACTGCTGCTGCACAAGACCGGACTGGGGGGCCAAGCCAACCGCATGCTGACCGAGGCTCAGAAACTCGGACTGTCCGATGCCGTGCCTGCCTCGGAGGCACTCCATGCCCTGGTCGATTCGACTCGCCGGCAGTGGCCCGAGATCACTGATCCCGCACGGCAGGACGCACTTCGCCAGCTGTGGGATACGCCCCGGTTCCAGACGTTGCCGGAGTGGCTTCAGGTCGGCGACGAACTGGCCTCGGCGTACTTCTTTGCGGAGCCGAGGCAGCGGGCCGACTTCGAACTGGTGTCGCGCGAACTGCTGACTTCGCTGCCCGGTGTTCTCGCCGCGCTGCCTGACGATTCAGAACAGCGGGCGGAATTGGAATCGCTGTACGCGACCAACCTGCTGTTGGCGGTCGATTCCGCCAACGCGCGATCGGATGCCTCCGAGGCGACCCGGCTGATCACTCTCTTCGAGAAACAGTTCCAAGGTCGGGACATCCAGTTCGCCAGTCCTCTCGACCGCCCCGCCCAGCGGATGCACCGCATCGGCGAGATCTATCGCACAACGATGACCGGGCATGTGGAGCAGTTGCGACAGATCCACGCGACCGGCACCGCCCCGCGGTGAGCGGCACGGCGCTAGCCGCCGGTTCTTCCATCGTTATTCATCAGGGGATACGTGGTCTAGTTGAACAGCGTTCAAGGGAACCGGCGGCTAGCGCCGAGCCGCTCACGAACCGTGTGATCCACCCGCCGTTCGGATTCTGACCAGTGCCTCTTCGCGCGTGCTGATCTCTCCGTTGAGCTGCGCATCGCGAATGGTGTCGAGCAGCTCTTTGAAGCGCGGGCCGGGGGCGAGGCCCTGATCGATCAGGTCGCGACCGGTGACCAGTTCTGGCGGGTTGATCTGCTTCGCTGTATGCCGGGCCACGAAGTCGTCGACGAACTGAATCGAGAACAGTGGTAAGCAGGCAGAGGTTCGCACGGCTCGGATCAGACTCCGCAAGTCTCCAGACAGCGGATGGGCGAGTACCCGCTTCAACTGAGCAGTTGACAGCTCTTCGGCGTTGTTCCAGCAGTTGAGGTGTCCGACCAGCCAGGCGATGGCGGTCATCTCGTCGCTGGAGAGCTTGAGGCGGCGCGTGATCTCCCACAGCGTCCCGAGGGCTTCTCGTTCGGTGCGTGGTTCGAAGACTGAGCCGGGGACGTGTTGCAGGAGCGCTGCGGTGGCGAGTTCGAAGCCAGCACACGGGGGGAGATGTCCCAGCGTGGCGGCGATCTGCTCGACGACATCTTCAGTAACCCGACGCGTGAGCGAGGGCGAATTGGATACGGCTCGCGCTCGCTCGATGGTCGTGTCCACGGAATCCTCCCGCTCCCCGGCTGTCTCCGGAGCCCTCGCTGACGCTTTGGGTTGGTGGGGGAGTACCTCTGGAAACACCACGGCGAGCAAACCGGTCTCTTCCAGCAATCGAAACCCCTGCACTCGAGTCGGGTGAGCCAGCACTCGCCGCAGCTCCTGCGCGATTCGCTCCGCGCTGACCACTCGCATTTCGGAGGCCATCTGCTGCACAGCTGTCAGCGTTGTGGACTCGAGTTCGAACTCGAGCGTGGCGGCGAAGCGAACGGCGCGCAGCATGCGCAGCTTGTCTTCCGTCATGCGGGCGTGCGGATCGCCAATGGCTCGCAAGACCTTGCGCTGCAGGTCCGCCTCTCCCCCGACGTAATCAAGAACTCGCTGTTCGAGCGGGTCGTAAAACATCCCGTTGATGGTGAAGTCGCGGCGCTGAGCATCCTCTTCGGGAGTGGAGAACGTCACCTCGGTCGGGCGACGACCATCCAGGTAGGCCCCCTCGGTACGAAACGTCGCGACCTCCACGGGCTCCGCGTCCTTGGTCGGAGCCAGCACGATAATGACGCCAAAGCATTGCCCCACCGCCAGCGTTCGGCGCTTGCCAAACAGGTCGCGCACCTGCTCCGGTGTCGCACTCGTCGCAACATCGAAGTCTTTCGCCTCTCGCCCCAGCAGCAGATCGCGGACACACCCGCCCGCCCACAACGCGACATGCCCCGCCGCTCGCAGCTGCCGGACCACGTCGGTGGCGAACTCTCGCGAGGCGTCGGCACGCGGGGTCATTCTTTGGCCTTGAGTTTGAGCAGGACACCCTCGGCAACGCGGTCACTAGGGAAGATGACAACGCGGTCGTTGGTCGCGAGTCCTTCGAGGACTTCCGCCTCATCGGAGTTCCGATGGCCGATCTTTACCACCTTCCGCCGAGCGGTTTGAGCCGCGTCCACGACGAACACGGCCCAGTCGGCTTGATGACGGAACAGGGCACTCATCGGCACCGTCACGACATCCTCACCGCGCCAAGTGACGATGCGAGCTTCGAAGCGGAACCGGTCTCCGAACTGTTCCGGAACCGGAGACACCAGATCGCTGATGATGTTCACCCGCTGCTCTTCGACTCCCAAGGCCGACACCTTGGTAAAGGCCCCCGGCTCGATCAGCCGTACCCGGCCCTCCAGCACGGCGTCGCCGCCCCAATGCTCAACATGGATCTTCGCTCCGGGGGAGATCTTCACCGCATCGGTCGAGAGGACATCCACTTCCATCTCGATGTCACGCGGGTCACCGATCTCCATCAAGGGCGTCCCCGCTGGCAGGACAGCTGCACTCTCTTGAAACACCCGCAGGATGGTCCCCTTGATGGGAGCGACCACATCGAGGTGCCAATTCCCGGCTGCCGACTCATCACCGGGAGCAGTGCGAACGAAGGCGGCCTGGGCCAGTTCCAGTTCAAACTTGGCGATCTCGCGACCGAATTCGGCTGAGCGGCTCTCTTCGCCGCGCATGCGAGCCAGCATCTTGGCGTCGTCGAACGACTGTTCCGAGGTCGCAGCCCCCTTGTGGAGGCGCTCTTGCCGTTCGAGGAGTGATTTGGCGGATTCGGCGGCGGTCTTCGCGACGGCAGCATTCGCCTCGGCGCGGCTGACCCCGGCTTCAGAGGCTTTCACACGAGCTTGGGCGGTACTGCGGCTGCGCGGATCGAGGAGGTCGGGACTCGACGGCAGGATGGTGGCCAGCAGCGTCTCACCCGCGTAAACCGGGGCTCCGGGACGCAGGACCACGCGTTGCAATTGGCCGGCGAGTGGGGTCGAGACGGTGTACTTCTCGCGAATGCGGGTGCGACCGTCCTCGTTGACAGTAACCTCGAGCGGCCCCTGCGAAACAGTCGCCCAGTCGACATCCAACGCCTGCGTCTGAAAGGAATAGCCGATCGCAGCCACCACCGCAGCCACAAACAAAACCGTCACAAATCGCCGAAACCAAGCCATGCCACACGTTCTCGCAGGGGAATCTCGCCTGAGTAAACCCAGCTTCCAACCAGAGGACTCTCCTCAAGACACCGCAAAGCGGGTCACGGGATCACGGTTCTCTGTCTTAGGAATCCGAAATGCTCCTCCGGCGAGGAAGACATATCGTAGAAGGTCCGCCGAGCGTTCAACAGGCTTGCTCTCGCGAACACACATATGCGGTCAGTTTTTTTGACAAGGGGATGAACGTTCTCCAAGCGATCGGCGTTTCCTGCCAAATTCCTGGCGCGGCGGTCACATGAAAAGCATCCAGCCCGCTGCGACAGCCAGGGCCGCGTGCCCCAAACCCATCGGACTCACAGGAGGTCCGCCGACTCAGCCGAGGCGCCTTTCACACTGCAATTTCCGCGTCCTTGTTCGGGGAAGAAGGCGACAATTGGAGTGCGCCCGTCGGCTGCGCCAGCAAGGGGTTCTGGCATGCGGCGCTGGCTGGCGCGGCGGGCTAGCTGGCGAAGCTGGCCCCCCCACTTCCCACATTTCGGCTTTGAGTCTCAGACTGATCCGCCTAGAATCTCACCGAAGTCTCGCTCCCTGTTCGGGTTCTGCCTGCGGAGTTCTCATGGATTGGCTCGTGCCGTTTGTCTCCCTGACTGCGATGGAAATCGTGCTGGGAATCGACAATATCGTCTTTATCGCCATCTTGGTCGGGAAACTGCCTCCCGAGCAACAGGCCCGTGCGCGGACCCTGGGGCTGATTGGAGCACTAGTCACCCGGATTTTGCTGCTGATGTCGATCAGCTGGGTGATGAAGCTGACCGATCCAGTGTTCCAGTTGACCGACATCGGGGTTCCGGAGAGTTGGGTTTCGACTGATACCGGCCACGCGACCGCTCCCGGGACTGCTTCCCCCACGGATGCTGCTCACGCTTCGGACCCAGCCGCTGGGCATGGCGATATGAACGGAATCTCCTGGAAGGACATTATCCTGCTCGTCGGAGGCGGATTCCTGATCTGGCACAGTGTGATCGAGATTCATGACAAGGTGGAGGGAAAGCACGGCATTAAGGTCGAGGGCGGCGGCAAAACCAGCTTCAACGCCACTTTGCTGAAGATCGCCGTGTTCGACATCATCTTCTCGCTCGACTCGGTCATCACCGCCGTCGGCATGGCCAGCCATATCCCCGTGATGATTGCAGCTGTCGTCGTCGCGATGCTGGTGATGATCGTCTTCGCGGGCAAGGTGAGTGCCTTTGTCGACAAACACCCGACCATCAAGGTGCTGGCCCTCAGCTTCTTGATCTTGATCGGGGTGCTGCTAGTCGCGGAAGGGTTTGGGACCGGCATGAACAAGGGGTACATCTATTTTGCGATGGCGTTCTCACTGATCGTCGAGGTCATCAACATGCGGATCCGTCCGGTGGCCTCTTCGCCGATGATGAGCGATGATTGAGCAAAATCCAACGGTGAGCGGCACGGCGCTAGCCGCCGGTTCCCCTCATCTCGCTCGAATCGAGAACCTATTTTTTGGTCTGGCAACGGTTAGAGGAACCGGCGGCTAGCGCCTTGCCGCTCACATCAACTCACCAACACACCACTTCAAGGAGGAACACCCATGTCCGAAGCCATCGCCATCATTCTGGCCGCAGGCAAAAGCAAGCGGATGCTGTCCGAGACCCCTAAGGTGCTGCACCCCGCGTGCGGTCGCCCGATGGTCGAGTATGTCCTCGACGCAGCCCGCACCGCCGGGGCGAAGCGGATCGTGGTCGTTGTCGGCAATAAAGCCGAGGTGGTTGAAGCGGCCCTCAAACACCACCCCGATGTCGAGTTCGCTCTCCAAGCCGCACAGAAAGGGACCGGCCACGCGGTCATGATGTGCCGCGAGGCGGTCGGCTCGCATCAAGGGCCAGTACTGGTACTGACCGGCGATACACCGCTGCTCCGAGGAGCCTCGCTCAAGGGGTTGCTCGACGATCTGCGAGAACACCACGCCGCCTGCGTCGTCGGCACCGCGCGCACCGAGAACAACCACGGACTGGGCCGCATCGTTCGAGACCCAGCTGGAAAATTCCTCCGCATCGTCGAGCAGCGCGACGCCACTCCCGAGGAGCAGGCGATCACCGAGATCAACACCGGCTGCTTCGCCTTTGACTGCCAGTCGCTGTTCGGAGCCCTCGCGGAAGTCCGCACGAACAACAGCCAGGGCGAGTTCTACCTGACCGACTGTGCCGAGATTCTCCGTCAACAAGGGAAGCCGGTTCTCGCCGCCGAACGGATGGAAATCACCGAGGCGATGGGGGTCAATACTCAAGAGCAACTGGCGGAAGTCGAACGCGTGATGCTGGCCGCCAAGTCGTAGGCGATGTCGCTCCGCGATTCGCATTCTGTCCTTGAAACCAACGATCGAGATGTGGATTCGCGATGCCAAAGCTGGCATCGCTGTTTCCGCATTTCCCCTGCCCTGCTACTATCTCAGTGGGAACTGGTCCTCAACGGAGTGGGCCGCCCGAACTCTTCGCGTACAGGCAACAGAGCAACCATGCGGATTCTGCGTTTGGCCGTTTGTGCCTTTCTTCTGGGACTGACCATGACGAATCCACCCGCTTGGGCGGCGGACTTGAACCCGGTCGCCTCGGTGGAAGGAATCACCGAATTTCGACTCGACAACGGGCTGCAGGTACTCCTGTTTCCCGATCCAAGCAAGCCGCAGGTGACCGTCAATCTGACGGTCTTCGTCGGCTCCCGGCATGAGGGGTACGGCGAGGCGGGGATGGCCCACTTGCTGGAGCACATGGTCTTCAAGGGGACACCCAACCATCCGGAAGTGCCGCGCGTGCTGAAGGAGCATGGAGCTGACTTCAACGGGACGACCTGGCTCGACCGCACCAACTACTACGAAACACTCCCCGCCAGTGACGAGAACCTGGAGTTCGCGCTCCGGCTCGAAGCCGACCGCATGGTCAACAGCTTCATCAAGGCCGAAGACCTCGCTTCAGAGATGACTGTGGTCCGCAACGAGTTCGAGCGCGGCGAGAACTCACCGTCACGGATTCTCGATCAGCGCATGTGGTCAGCTGCGTATGAATGGCACAACTATGGCAAGTCGACGATCGGCAACCGGGCCGACATCGAGCGCGTGCCGGTCGAGAACCTGCGGCGGTTCTACAAGAAGTATTACCAGCCCGATAACGCGGTGGTGATCCTCTCTGGCCAGTTTGACCCCGTGAAGGCGCTCGGGTTCGTCGAGAAGTATTTCGGCGTGCTGCCCAAGCCCGACCGCGTGCTGGAAAATACCTACACCGAAGAGCCTGCTCAGGACGGGGAACGCCGTGTGACTCTGCGCCGCGTCGGCGATGTCGCTCTGGTCGGATCGATGTACCACATCACCAGTGGCGCCCATCCGGATTACGTGTCGCTCGATACGCTGGAGCATATCCTCACCTCGTCCCCGAGCGGTCGTCTTTACAAGGCCCTTGTCGAGACTCGCCGTGCCGCCAGCGTCAGCGGGGGCGCGTATGCCCTGCACGACCCCGGCGTCTTTAAGCTCTCCGCCGAGGTCGCCGTTGGCAACGATCCACTCGAAGTCCTCGGTACGCTCAACGAGATCGCTGAGTCGATCCATGAGAAGGGCGTCACCGAAGAAGAGGTCAACCGCGCCAAAACCTATTGGCTGAAGAACTGGGAACAGTCGCTCAACGATAGTCAGCAAGTCGCCATCGGACTGAGTGACTGGGCCGCCCAAGGCGACTGGCGACTGATGTTCCTGTACCGGGATCGCCTGGAGCAGGTGACCCCCGCTTCGGTGCAAGCCGTCGCGAAGAAGTACCTTCAGCGGAACAACCGCACGGTGGGTGTCTTCCTGCCGACGAAGGAAGCGGAGCGCGTCTCGGTGCCTGCCACGCCGAATCTCGCCGAGATGATCGGCGACTACCAGGGTCGCGAGGAAATCGCTCAGGGGGAAGCGTTCGAGGTCAACCCGGAGAACATCCAGAAGCGGACCCTGTGGACCAAGCTTTCCAACGGCCTCAAGGTCGCCCTGCTCCCCAAGAAGACCCGCGGCAACACGGTCAACTTCCGTCTGAGTCTACGCTACGGCAACGCCCAGTCACTGGCGGGCAAAGCCGCTGCCACCGAGCTGCTCCCCTCGCTGATGATGCGCGGCACAGCCAAACTCAGCCGCCAGCAGATTCAGGACACCCTGGATCAGAACAGCGCCCGGCTCAGTCCGTCAGGTGGAGTGGGTGAGGTCTCCTTCTCGGGCGAGACGCGCCGTAAGAATCTCCCCGTCGTGCTGGATGTCCTGCGGCAGGTGCTGCGGGAGCCACTGCTCCCCGCCGATGAGCTGGAGATCATCCGCACTCGCAAGCTGGGGATGCTGTCGCAGCAGACCTCTGACCCGCAGTCTCTGGCCCGCATTGCTCTCTCACGTCGGCTGAGCCCGTACCCAGAAACGGACGTACGCTACGTCCCCACCACGGAGGAAGAGATTGCTCGCTGGAAGGCGGTGAAGCTCGACGACGTGACCCAACTGTATCGCGACTTTGTCGGTGGTCAGGTCGGCGAACTGGTGGTCGTTGGCGACTTCTCGCCGGACGAACTGCTGCCTCAGCTGGAAGCACTGGTTACCGGCTGGAAGGCGAAGGAGTCCTACGCCCGCATCGAACGGCCCGCGACGAAGACAACCAACATTCGCGAGGCGATTGAGACTCCGGACAAGGAAAACGCCGTCTACTTGGCAGCCTCGATCCTGCCGATCAGCGATGTCTCCGAGGACTACCCGGCGCTGGTGATTGGCAACTTCGTGATGGGCGGCAGCACGCTGGCCTCGCGTCTGGGGGATCGCGTCCGTCAGAAGGAAGGCCTGTCGTATGGAGTCGGTTCATTCCTGCGGGCGTCATCGCTGGATGACAGGACCTCGTTCATGATGTATGCCATCACCAACCCGATGAACATGTCCAAGGTCGAAGCGGCAATGACCGAGGAACTCGACAAGGCCCTCAAGGATGGCCTCACCTCGGGCGAAGTTGAAGCGGCCAAGACCGGTTATCTGGAGCAGCAGAAAGTCGAGTGGAACACTGACGATTCGCTCGCCGCCCGACTGAGTGAACTGCTCTACACCGACCGGGACATGGGCTACTACAGCCGCCAGATCAAGGCGATGCAGGAGTTGACGCATGAAAACGTGAATGCGGTGATGAAGAGGCGACTCGACCCGAAGTCGATTGGCGTCGTCGTGTCCGGTGACTTCGCCAAGGCGGCCAAGGCCGCTCCGGTAGAGGAGCCGAAGAAGTAGTGGGAAGTTTTCAGTCGTCAGTTTTCAGTTGTCAGAGGCGAGGGACTGTCATAGTTCACCTCTTCCACTGACAACTGATCACTGACAACTCTCCCCCGGAGTCAGTGTTTATGGACCGGATGACAGTCGGACGTCCGATGGAGCTTCTGCTCGTCGAGGACAGCCTCGTCGCGGGACGGCTGGCCTCGGGAGCGATCCGTCAATGCGGTTTTGAACACCGCCTGACGTGGTTGCGAGACGGGCAGGAAGCAATCGACTTCCTAGCCCAGACGGGGAGGTTCTCGAAGGCGCCTCGCCCCGATCTTGTTTTGCTCGATCTGATACTGCCCTCGCAATCGGGTTTGGCCATTCTGGAATTGATCCGCGCGTCCGCCCCGCTGACAACGATCCCCGTCGTGATTATGACCGGAGAGGCGGGGAACGAAGAGGAGGCCGCTTGCCGCTTGTTGCAGGTTGAAGCCTATCTGGTGAAACCGCTCGATGTGCCCAAATTCATGAAGGTCATCGGGGATCTTCGGCACCACTGGCAAGCGGACATGATTCTGCCGAATCACCCCCCTGCGGATTAGCAGGCCGAGGGATAGGCTTCCAGCCTGTCTTTCTTCCTCAAACACGACAGGCTGGAAGCCTATCCCACAGGTCAGACATGTCGGACCGATTGGGCTATTGCTTCAAACACGCCAAGGCCGCACGGGCGGCGTCTCGCACCTGGGCATCATCCGTGCGGGCCACTCGCTCTAACTCCGCTGTCGCTTTGACCGCGTCACTGCCCAAGCCACCCAAGCTCAATGCAGCGGCGCTGCGGACCTCGGGATCCACATCCATCAGGGCGAACGTCAACGCAGTGACAGCTTTCGCCGACTTTGATCCCCGGCAGTGTCCCAAGGCCACAGCTGCGATCCAGCGTTCTTCACCGCTGCGCGACTTCAGAGCCGATGTGAGTACCGCGAGTGATTTCTCATCCACTCCTCGAATGCGAATCAGGGCATCCGCAGCTTGGACTCGCGTCTGACCGTCGGCATGATCCCGCAGCAGTTCGAGGGGGTCGGCTGCCGAGTCGGCATGGACGCCGATGTCTCCCAGCATGTAACAGGCGAGTTCGACGACATCCGGACTCGAGTGGTCGAGCAGCGGTCGTAACGTCGCGACGCTGTTCCACGGGTCGTTCTCGATGACCCACAACGCCCAGGCCGCATGAGCCTGGACCAGTGGATCGGAATCCTTGAGCAGAGTGCGAACGGCCAGACCGGCTTGCCGGGCGGTGCTTCCCATATCCGCCAGATGAATCAGCCCTTCCTTGCGGACCTCGGCATCGGATGACTCCAGCTTGGTCACTTGGGCATAGAGCCACGGTTCGCAGTCCTGACAGGTCAGTGCCAGAGACTGGGGCTCGGCGGCTCCCACTTCTTCAACGACTTCGACTTCAGCGACTGACTCCAAATCATCCATTACGGGAGGCACGAATTCTTCTTCGGTGGAGAGAGAGACCTCTTTGGTGTTGGCTGAGGCGAGTTCGGTGGCTGGCTCATCGACCCCCTCGTGAGAGTGCCATGTGTGATCAGCCGTCTCTGTGAATTCAGCGTCCGTCAACGCGGGCGGAGCCATGCTCTCGCGATCGTCGGCATTCAAGTCGACCAGCGGCAGCTCTGAGGCGGTCTCGGTCGGCTCGATCGCTTCAGCGACCTCATCGGCAGCAGGGGGCGTCGCCTCGGCGTCTGTCGCCGAGGACTGCTGGGAGGGATCGCCCCAGTCAATCTCCCCTTCGTCCAGATCGAGCAGATCTTCCAGGTCTTCTTCCGTCAGATCACGCGGTGGCTGGCGACCACTCTCCGAGGCCACTGCCCTGTCGGGCGTGTTCGCGTCGACAGCAGTCTCCGGCTCAGCCCATGGGGGTTCCTCAGCGGAAGTCTCATCCGTATCCAGCAGCTTCTGTTTCGGGGTGGCCGGAGTGGTTCGCTGGGCCACGGGGCGAGCGGGCTCCTCGATCGCAAGAGCCGAGAACTCTTCGGACTCCTGAGCTGCCACCGACTGATTCGCCCACGGGTCTTGCTCCACTTCGGCGGTCCGTGTGACCTTGGTCTCCTTGGGAGTTGTCTTTTTAGTCTTCGCAGCTGGGCGGATGGGTGACTTCGCGTCGGCATCCGCGTCTTTGGCTGCGATCGACTTTTCTTTGTCGGGTGTCGGCTTCTTTGATTTGGCGACCGGTCCGATCGGGGCTCGGCTGGACTCCACGGGCTTTCCCCCGCCTTCGAGGTACTCGCGGTACTTCTTCGAAGCGTTGGAGAAGTCCCCAGCCTTCTCGTACTTGCGGGCTTCGACGAGAAGTTCCTCATCGCCGCCCGTTTTGGCCGTCCTGTCCTTCTCCGCAACGGCGGCGTCCCGGTCTTTGCGTCCCGGCCACTTGATGCCAGAGATGAGCGGTTTCGAGCTACACCCCGACAGTTCCACAGCTGTGAAACAGAATAGAGCCACACATCCCAGCCAGCGGTATGATTTGCGCATGTCCATCGCCCCCCACAGACCGTCCTCGATCTGGTCAGCCTGCTTTCTCGCTCCCCAGTGATGTCCAAGCGCACTTGTCCATGCACTGCCGAGCGCAGCCCCTCCTTTCATCGGCGTAGAACAACGCACGGATGAATCCCAAAAGACCGTCTGTGCCAAGAATTCTGGGGCTGAGCATCAATTTTCACCCCAAGTCGCAATTCTTGAAGAGTGACTCAACTTGGGCGAGTCGGACGGGCTCAGCTGGGAGCGACGGATTCTGCCGGTTTCGCTACAACGCGAGGCGGAAACCGGATGCCCCATGGAAACCCTGATTGATGTCGTTCCTGGACGAAGTCGCTCACTGGCGAAACTCAACAGAAGTCCCCTCTCTGGCAGAGGCGGAGCTGTTTTGCGCGGACCTGGCGAAGACCCACTACGAGAACTTTCCCGTGGTGTCTTGGCTGCTTCCCCAGCGGCTGCACCAGCACTTCTACAATGTGTACGCCTTCTGTCGGTGGGCGGACGATCTGGGGGATGAGGTCGGCGATCCTGCTCTGGCATTGGAACTGCTGGCGTGGTGGCGCGGCGAATTGCTTGACTGCTACGCGGGCCAGGTTCGGCACCCGGTGTTTGTGGCACTCCGGCAAACGATCTTGCAGTTCGCGATTCCTCCGGAGCCGTTCACCGATCTGATCTCGGCATTTGAGCAGGACCAGACCGTCCGCGAGTACGAGACCTTCGAGCAACTCGTCGATTATTGCCGCCGCAGCGCGAATCCGGTGGGCAGGCTCGTCCTGCGGCTGGGCGAGTGCGACTCGCCGCAGCATGTGGAGTGGTCAGACTCCATTTGTACCGGCCTGCAACTGGCGAATTTCTGGCAGGATGTCGCCCGCGACGCCGCGATCGGTCGGACGTACTTGCCTCGGGAGTCACGGCTCCAGTTTGCGTATACCGACGAACAGTTGCAGCAAGGGCGTTCAACTCCCGAGTTCACCGCCTTGCTCAAACATGAAGTCGAACGGGCCAGAGCGTGCCTGCGATCCGGTTTACCACTGGTCCCAGCTGTCCCGTCGTGGCTCCAAGTCGAAATTGATCTATTCATTCACGGCGGATTGTTGATACTCAATGAGATCGAGACGATACACTTCCATGTGTGGGAGGAACGTCCCCGAGTGTCCAAGTGGGCGATTGCCTGCTTGTTCGCTCGCAGTCTCGTACGCCGGGCCAAACGGCGATGGATCGGGTCTTGATGACTCGGAGCTGTCACAACGCGTTGTGACAGTTTCGCTGTTCGCACGGAGATGGACATTTGGGATCACCGCCACTCGCCGATTCGTATCAAGCCTGCATCCAGCTGGCCCGACGCACCGGCAAGAACTTCTACTACTCGTTTCTCACACTTCCGAAGCGACTGGCAGAGGACATGTGCGTCCTCTATGCGTTCATGCGCTGGACGGATGATCTCGCTGACGCCGAGGAGTTACCCGTTGGAATTCGCGAGGTCGCCCTCCACCAGTGGCGAGAACATGTCTGTGCTGCCCTGCGAAGCTCCGTAACTCTCCCACCGCTGACGAAGTCAATTCCCGAACTGCTCCAACCGCTCAGCACTTCGTCAATGCGACTCGTCGATCAACATATCCTCGCCGCAATCGTCGATGTGGTGCGGCGCTACCACATCCCGGAGCAGTATCTCTTTGATGTGATCGATGGTGTGGAGAGCGATCTGGAGGCTCGACGTATCGACACATTCACCCAGCTGGAGGACTACTGCTACCACGTGGCTGGGGCGGTGGGCCTATGCTGCATCCACATCTGGGGGTTCGAGGGGAAGCAGGCCGAACGTCTGGCGATTGACTGCGGAACAGCTTTTCAATTGACGAACGTGCTGCGAGATCTGTCGGAAGATGCGTCTCGCGGACGGATCTATTTACCGCAAGCGGACCTCGACCAGTTTGGCTATCGCTCTGAAGAGTTGCGGGCGGGGGTCCACAACTCGGCGTTCGAGGCCTTGATGAAGTTCGAAGTCGACCGGGCAAGAGACTACTATGATCGCTCGGCGGGTCTGACCACCTGCTTGAGTCCACCCGGTCGCCGGATCTACTCCGCCATGCGCGATATCTATGGCGGTCTGCTCCGAGAAATCGAACGCCGGAATTACGATGTCTTCACCCAGCGGATTCGCCTCTCTGGTTTTCAGAAGCTGAAGTCCGCACTGCTGGCCTACATCCGGCATTGAGATCGAGTCACCGTCGGATCGTCTCCGGTTGCAACAGCCCAATGGGACTGACCTTAGCTCATTAACCCGACGCGTCAGCGAGGGAAACACCGGGAAAAGTCGCTTTCGCACTCCCTCGCTGACGCTTCGGGTTGGTCAAGTCAGTGCCATTGGCAACAGCCTGTCGCACAGACACTCGCTGACAATACTCGCGATGAGAATCTCGATAGCAATCTAGGCTGGCTCCCTGGATAATTGCCCACGCCAGCTCACCACTACTCTTCGAGCCGGTTCCGCAGGTACTCCTCATGAAGCTGATCGTTGGTCTTGGCAATCCCGGTCGGCAGTATGCTGGAACGCGGCACAATGTCGGATATGACGTGCTGCAAGTCCTGGGGCGGCGGATGATCGTTGACCGTTGGAGGTCGCAGTTCGAGGCCGACATCGCCGACGGACGCATCGGGGATGAGCGGGTGCTGCTCGTGGCCCCCACGACGTACATGAACCTCAGCGGGCGAGCGGTGAACTCTCATCTCGGGTTTCACAAAGCGACCGCAGCCGATGTCCTCGTAATTTGTGACGACCTGAATCTCCCCAGCGGGAAGCTGCGACTGCGAGGGTCGGGGACGGCGGGCGGGCAGAAGGGGCTGCAGAACATCGTCGACATGCTGGGCACGACCCAGGTGGCGCGGCTGCGGGTGGGCATTGGTCGACCGCTACCGCCGATCGACCCCACCGATTACGTGCTAGGCCGGTTCTCCGCCGAGGAGAAGCCCGCGATCGAAGCTGCGTGTGCCTTGGCAGCCGATGCGGTGGAGGTGTGGGTGCAGCAAGGCTTGGCGGCGGCGATGAACAAGTACAACGTGGACGGAAGCGTTGAGGGTTGAGGGGGTAGTTCCCCTCGGTCCCAAGCTCCGCTGGGGACCGCATATCCTCGAGTCGAGAACTCTCGCTGCTGCGCGAGTTGGCAGTCTCCGATGTCCGAGTCGTTTGGTACGCGGCGAAGCAGAGCTTCGGGGATATTCCGTCCCAAGCAGAGCTTGGGACGGAGGACTAACCACCCTTACTTCGGACGGCTTTTTGTGTCTTTGCTGCCGATTTCGGTTCCGTAAGCGTCGATTTCCTCCTGCGATACGATCCCATCGTGGTTTGTGTCAGCAGCGTCAAAGTTCCGCAACAGTTGCTCGACATCTCGATGCGGCTTTTGCTTCCCAAAAAGTTCCATTTCTTCACGAGTCAACTTGCCGTCTACGTTA